>DATKSN010000167.1:0-29222 GCA_035531595.1 Pirellulales bacterium
GAATGAGACGTTCACGGTGGCTGGGGCAGAGCCTAAGCGATGCCCCGGTCGCTATGTAGCCGGGGCATCGCTTACGCTCTGCCACCAGCCACCACCTTCTCGTGACAAAACGTCTCATTCTGGGCCGCGCACAGTATATTCGTGAAATCCGCTGTATCCGTGGTTTTGTTTTGGTTTTCGTTTTCTGGGATAGGCTCTTAAAAGCTAACGGTGACGATGCGCCCATCGTGGTGGAAGCGGTCGGGCCATGCGGCGCCGTCAAAAGACACGCGCCAGCCGGCTTTTTCGAACGCTGCTCGCTCCAATGCGGTCAGCCACTCGGTACCACTGCCGGGCAGCCAAGCTGACTCGTGAACAGGATACGTGTCGTAACTGGAGCCCGGGACGTCGTCGCCCCGGCGTCTCCAAAAGACTTGTGAGCCGTACTTTTCCATGACGATGCCGGGCTTCGATTGCCGAAGCGCCCGCAAGGCCCGACGAAAGCCATCCACGTCGTGTACGTAGAGCTTATCGCCGTCGTCGAGCGTCACGTCGCCCGAGCAGTCGCCCGCGGTCGATGGGTTGCCGCCCAGGTATAGCCTCTTAAGACGTTTGACCGCGACGAGCGCTTCGAGCCCCTCCGGCGATTCGATGTCGCCCTCGAGTTCCACTTCTTCCAGCGATTCAACCGACGCCAAGTTCGCAAGGCCCGCGGGAGTGATCAACAGTTTCTCCTTCCGGAAAAATACCCCTCCCAGGCTGAGCGACTTCAAATGCGGCAGTACGGCAAGCCGACCAAGATCATCATCGTCGACCATTGACCTGGACAGGTCGAGGGCTTCCAGCCGCGCGAGTGGCGGAAGGTGCGAGAGCATGGGGAGGCCGTCCGTAACAAGCCCCTCCAGGATGAGCGTTTTCAGATTCGCCAGGCCGGCGAGGCACGCCAGACTCTCGTTGCTGACTTTCAGGTCAGTCAACTCCAGCCATTCGAGCTGAGTTAATCGGGCGATTGCCGCCAGGCATTCCTGCGAATTCGGCTCCGGGCAATTCCATAAGTTGACGCTGAGCCATTTCAGGTTCTTCAACTCGGCGAGACAGGCCAGACTTTCACGGCGAAGAACCATGTTCGACAGGGTAAGTTCCTCAAGGTAAGGCATTTTGCCGATAGCCGCGAGACAATCGCGCGAAATCTGTTCGGCGGCGTTGTCGGACGTCGGCCCCCGATGCTTGATGGACAAGCTGCGCAATTGCCGGAATTCGCTCAGGGCGACGGCCACACCGGGAGTCAGGTAATCGAACTTGATGTCCAGCGTTCGCAGTTGCGGCACGCCGCACAGCGCCTCGGCCATTGCGGGAGTCAGTTCATCGACTTCGAAAGAGGAGAGGTGTCGCAGGTCGGGCAAGCGGGAGAGCTGACGGAAAAGTTGTTCATGGCGGGGGTCGGCGACATGTAAAGGCAAGCTACTCACGGCCACGACACGCCGGCGAAAACGGTCGGCCCCCAGTAGGTCGAGCCATTTTGGACCCGAGCGCTCCACTGTCACACCCGGTCCCCACGAATGGCACAGCGCGGCGATGATCGGATCCTGCAAGTCGGCCCGATGGCGGGCCTTGGCGAACCAACCGCACAGCGCGGCCGCCAAGCCGACGCCCGCCAGCATCGTGCGCAGGCTCCAGCGCGGCCGCGGCCGATAGCGGCGCAGCAACCGCTCGCACGTCGCTGCCGGAGCGACCAACAGGACCAGCCACATCGCCAGATTAGCGGCCAGCCGGGGAGCACTGTAATACCAACCGACGGTGCGATAGCCAAAAAACTCCCAAGACGAGCGAACGACCCTGTGCCAAACGAGCGGCCAGCCATAGGACCAGTGGTAAACGTCTCCTGTGGACACCTCATCAAAACTCAGGTTGGCGAGCGCGACTGCCGCCGCGGCGACGAAGAACACGATCAGTGTCAAGACTCGCGGGCGATAGCGCGAAAATGTTTGAAGATTCAGACGCATTACCGCTCCCTTTGCCTACCTGCCTGGCATCGACGCGAGGATAGGTTACAGGTCACAGGGGACAGGTTACAGTCGGAATAGCTCTCTGCCGGCTGTCCCCTGTAACCTGTCCCCTGTAACCTGTAACCTACTGTAAACTGTAACTTACGTCGATCCGCAGTTTGTTAATTCCTATGGGTTGATTGTATGCCCCTCCCAGATAGCCTTGAAATCCAGCCCTGCGGGCCGGTGCGCGGCACGATCCGGCCGCCGGGCTCCAAGAGCATCACGAACCGAGCTTTGGTCTGCGCCGCGCTCGCCCACGGCTCTTCGACCCTGCGCGGGGCGCTCGACGGCGAAGACACGCGGGTGATGATCGAGGCCCTGCGGCAGTTGGGCGTGCCGATCGCGGCCGACGACGGCGGGCAAACGCTGCGCGTCAGCGGCTGCGGCGGCCGAGTTCCCGCGACCGGCGGCGAGTTATACGTGGCCAACAGTGGCACGACCGTTCGCTTCCTGGCGGCGCTGGTCGCACTGGCGCACGGCACGTTCCGGCTCGACGGCACGCAGCGGATGCGCGCGCGGCCGATCGCCGACCTGGTCGACTCGCTGCGGGAACTCGGCGCCGACGCGGCCTGCGAGGGTTCCGGCGGCTGTCCGCCCGTCGTGATCCGCGCCGCGGGGCTGGCCGGCGGCCCGGCGACGGTGCGCGGCGACGTCTCCAGTCAGTTCCTCAGCGGCCTCTTGATGGCGGCGCCCCACGCGTCGCGGCCGGTCGAGCTGACCGTGACCGGCGCGCTCGTCTCGCGGCCCTACGTGCGGATGACGCTGGCCGTGATGGCGGCCTTCGGCGTTGACATGCCGCCGGGCGACCTTTCACGGTTCGTGCTTCCCGCCAACGCGAGCTACCGGGGCCGCGAATACGAGATCGAGCCCGACGCCTCGGCGGCCAGCTATTTCTTTGGCGCCGCGGCCATCAGCGGCGGCGAAGTCACCGTCGAGGGGCTGTCGCGCGCGAGCCTGCAAGGCGACGTCGCGTTCGTCGACGTCCTCGAGCGGATGGGCTGCCGCGTCGCCCACGGCGCCGACCGCGTCACGGTTTCCGGCGCCGCGCTGCGCGGCGTGGAGGTCGATATGAATGCGATCAGCGACACGGTGCAAACCCTGGCCGCCGTCGCGCTGGTGGCCGACGGCCCGACGACGATCAGCGGCGTCGGCCACATCCGGCACAAGGAAACCGACCGGATCGCGGCGCTGGCCGTCGAGCTGCGCAAGCTGGGCGCCACGGTCGAGGAACGGGCCGATGGTCTGCGGATCACTCCGGGCGCGTTGCGCGGCGCGGCGATCGACACCTATCAAGATCACCGCATGGCAATGAGCCTGGCCCTGGTCGGCCTGCGCGTGCCTGGCATCGTGATCCGCGATCCGGGCTGCTCGGCGAAAACTTACCCGCGGTTCTTCGACGATTTGCGGGCGCTGGTGGCGGATCCTTAGTTTTATCGTTCGGTGAGCTTTCACAATGCCGGCCGTTAAGGTAGAATAGCATTCAATCGCCGTCTCCAATTTGTTTAGGATTTGCGGTTATGACGATTACCGTGGAAGCTACGTACGAGGATGGGACGCTACGACTTGCGGAGCCGCTTCCGCTCGAACAGCATGAGAAGGTGCGGGTCACAGTCCACACACGAATTAGTCCAATCCTGCAAGCATATGGAATCATGGGCTGGAGCGGCAGCGCTGAACTGGCCGAGTACTTCGCCCTCGACCCTTCGTTCGATCCCCAGGAGGGATGATGACCTTTGATGATTGAGGCATCGTCCTTGCCCGGTTGGGAACCAGCGAGTGTCAGACGACGCCTGCAAAAACAGCCCTCTGCGATTCAAAACCTGACGCAGTTCCCAAAAGCCATCGAATCGGTCCTCAACTCCAACATCCAAATCCTGACCATTGCCCCATCGCTCGTTCTCGCGGCGGCTGCGGTCAGCCAAGTCGCTGGACTGCTCAGCAATGATGCGATGATCGTGGCCCTCATGCAGTCCCATGGTTTGACGAGGTTGGCCAGCCACGATGCCGATTTCGACCGGGTGCCAGGCATTATCCGGTACGCGCCCGCTTGAAGATGCTCCCGGCGGATACTGTTCAATACCTACTTTAACTTAGGCCGAAGTTCCCGCGGAGCGTATCCCAAAACCTCCAGGCAGGCGGGACGCCTGCGCCACAAGGCGGTTTTGGGATAGGCCTGCGCGAGCCTGGCATCGTGATCCGCGATCCAGGCTGCACGGCGAAAACGTACCCGCGGTTCTTCGACGATTTGCGGGCGCTGGTGGCTGGTTCTTGACGCGGATCATTCACAACGGAACGCCACGGAGGGCGTTCCCTACCGAATCGGGCTTGCTTGCGCCGCGGGTTCGTGTGACCGCAGACGTGCTTCTACCGCGGGACATGCCGCCGCTGCTCGGCCATCTCAAGCAGTTGGTCGGCCCTTCGCAACAGCGCCAAGCCCGAATCGGCCGGCGCTTCGCCGGAAAGCGCGGGATCGGTCGCGACGAACGCGCGCCGGCAATGCTGGCAAGCCACCTGCCTGCCCAAGTATTCGATGCGCACATGCAAGCTACGCCCGCAGGTCGGGCATTCTTGCACGAAATAGGTGGACCTCGACATGTCGGTATCTCCTTCTACCGTAGGCCAACCGTGATGAAACCGAAGCAGAGTATACGCTAAACGCCCCCGGATTTCAACTAAATCTTGCCGCGATTTAGCCTGGTACGAGCCGACCTGCTGAGACGGCTGGGAAAACCAGGCGACTTGGGAAAGACCATGTACTCGCCCGCCGGCTGGTTTTCCGCTATGCTGTCGATCAACGCCGAGCGCGGCGTCGAGTACCACGGCCAGCAGGGAACCCAACATTGTTCGCCGCCGAACCTCCGCCCACCGATTACGATTTGCACTTCCGCGTGGCCGGAGTGCCGGTGCGCGTGCATCCGCTTTTTTGGCTGATCACGGTCCTGCTTGGCACCAGGGGCGTCGAGAGTCTCCTGCCGGTATTGCTTTGGGTCGTCGCGGTCTTCGTCTCGATCCTGATCCACGAGTTGGGGCATGTGGCGGCTTTCCGGTATTACGGTTCGAGCGCGCATGTGGTGCTCTACTCGTTTGGCGGCTTGGCGATCGCGGACTCGGAATTCGGCTGGTCTGGAGGACGTCGAGGCGCCCGTCGTGGTGCCGCCGGCGAAGCCTTGATCGCCTTCGCCGGGCCCTTGGCCGGTTTCGTGTTCGCGGCCCTGATCGTCGCATTCGTCTATTTGGCGGGCTACCATGTCGCGTTTTCGACGGGGCTGATCGAGCAGCTCGGCTTCGAAGTCGGGCCCCCCGATCGGCCAATCCCGTCGTCAAAACTGCAAGAGTTGGTCGGCGATTTGCTGTTCGTGAACATCCTGTGGGGCATCATCAACCTGCTGCCCGTCTACCCGCTCGACGGCGGCCAGATCTCCCGCGCGGCGCTGACCTCGGCAAACCCGTCGGAAGGAATGCGGCAGTCGCTGATGCTGTCGGTTTTCGTGGCGGGCGGCATCGCGCTGGTGGCGGTCGTCAAATGGCATGAGTTGTACATGGCCCTGATGTTCGGCTATCTTGCCTACGTGAGTTACACGGCGCTGCGACAGATTTCGGGCGGCGGCTACGGCGGCCGGGGATGGTAGGACGCCGGGCACGTCCGCCGTCGCGGGGGACGGAGTTGCCCGAACGCCGCGTGGTGCTTCTCGGCGCGAGCAATCTGACGCGCGGCATCTCGACGGCGGTCGAAACGGCCCGCCTCCATTGGGGCCGGCCGCTCGACGTGCTGGCCGCCTTGGGGCATGGCCGTTCCTTTGGGTTGACGAGCCGCGTCTTGGGCCGCACGCTGCCCTCGATCGTCGAATGCGGACTTTGGCCGGCGCTGGCCGCCCGCCCGCCCGCGCCGACCGCCGCGCTGGTCACCGACGTCGGCAACGATTTGTTCTACGGCGCGGCGGTCGAGCGGATCGTGGCGTGGGTCGAGCGTTGTCTCGATCATCTCGCCGCCTGCCAGGCGCGCACCACCGTCGCCCGGCTGCCGTTGTGCAATCTCGGCCGCGTGCGGCCGTGGCAATTCAAGCTTCTGCGCGCGGTCTTATTTCCATCGTACCGAGGTTCGCTTGTCGAACTGGCGCGCCGCGCGGAGAACCTCGACGAACGCTTGAGCCGCTTGGCGATCGAGCGCGGTTGCGCCTTGGTCGAGCCGCGCGCCGAGTGGTACGGCTTCGATCCGATTCACGTCCGTTTTCGCCACGGGCCGGCCGCTTGGCGCGCGCTGTTGGCCGCCTGGTCGAGCGAGGCTGCCTGGTCGAGCGACTCGCCGGGCCCGGCGCGCGGGTCGCTTCTTCTCGGTCTCTATTTGCGAAGCCGCATGCCTGCCGAGCGCCGATTCGCCGGCGTCGTGTTACGCCGCGCGCAGCCCTGCGGGCGACTGTCCGATGGAACGCGGATTTCGTTTTATTGAGAACCGCCCGTTGCGACGCGCGGACCATCGCGTTGGGTTCTGTAGGGAACGCCCTCCGTGGCGTTCCGCGTCCGGCCAGACGACGTCGCACCCGCTTCTCGGAACGCCACGGAGGGCGTTCCCCACAGAGTTCGTCTCGTCTTCCCAGCAGCGGGCGGCCCTTAGATCTCAACGATTCGCTCGCAGACTTCGGCGGGCAGAACAAAGACCTTGCCGTCGCCCATGCGTCCGGTGCGCGCGACGTCGACGATCTTGCGGAGAATCTCGTCGACGCGAGCGTCGTCGACCCACAGGTTGATTTCGACCTTGGGCAGGAAGGCCAGCGAATACTCGCTCCCCTGGTACTGATCGAGATAGTTCTTCTGCCGCCCGTAACCCTTGACTTCGCGTACGCTGACGGCTTCCAAGGGCGACCGCTTCAGGCCCTCGAGTACTTTCTCGGCCAGGAACGGTTTGACGATGGCGACGATTTGTTTCACTCGAAGCATCCTAGCTGAAAAAGCTTTCGCCCGTCAGGTTCATGGGCGGCCGGGTGACCACGTCCATGTCGCCCAGCACCTTGGTGCGGCAGGCCAAACGCATCGTGTCTTCATTGCCGATGAAGGCGAACAGGGCGGGCGGATTGCAGTTGAACTGGATCTTCTCCCGCATCCCCATCGGGCTGGCGTTTTCCATCCCTTTCGTGATCAGCACCCGGCATGTGCCGCAGTGGCCCAGACCGTGGCAATTGACGATTTCGTTCAGCTTGGCGCCGTACCCGTTGACGCCGTTGTAGAGCTTGACGCCCGCCTTGAGGGCCTCTTGGCGAAGGTTCGCGCCCTCGGCCACCTGAACTTGCTTCTTTTCATTGACAAAATTGACGATTGGCATCGCAATCCCCGTTTCGTGCAAGCTTGTATCAGCCGCCAAATGGGCGATTGTACCGGCCAGGGCGGCTTTCTGGAAGAATCCCAACGCAAAAATAAACAAATGAAACAAATGGCCGCCGTAGCGGAATCCGCAAGAATTCTGGTCATATACCGGGGCATCGCTTACGCTCTGCCCCAGCCACCGGCCAAGGGGCGCCTCCCCAGGAGCAGATCAAATTCGGCGATCCGGAGCTTATGGCTGACGCCAAAGAAGATGGCCGCGCCCGCCAGCAGGGGCAGGCCGACGCGGAGCCAGCGCGCCAGTGTGTCCGGTTCGGAAGGTAGCCAGGCCAGTATCAGGTAGCCGCCGAAGAGCATACATGCGGTGGCCAGGGACGTGGAGGCCGTGGTTCGGCCGATTTCAGCAAGGCGCAGGTTCCCCCAACGCCGCGAGAATTGCAGCGTCAAGAGCGTGGTTTGCAGCACGGCGGCCAACGAGGTGGCCAGCGCCAGGCCCGCCTCGGCCAAGGGCCAGACCAAAAGCAGGCTCAACGCGACGTTGGCCAACATGGCCGTGGCCCCGACGCGCAACGGCGTCCGCTGGTCGCCCAAGGCATAAAACCCCCGCACGATGACCGGCAAGGCGCAAAATGCCCAGACTCCTAGCCCGTAACAAGAAATCATGCGGGCAACTCGCGAGGCGTCGGTCGCCGTGAATTCGCCGTGCTCGAACAGCAGTGTCGCCAGCGGCTGGCCCAAGAGCACCAGACCGGCGCCCGCGGGAATGCCCAGAAACAGCACCAGCCGAAGGCCAAGCGAGAGGTCTTCAGCCAGCTTGTCGCGCTGGCCGCGCGCGGCGTGCCGGCTGAGCAGCGGAAAGATGACGGTCGCAACGGCCACGCCCAACAAACCCAGGGGAAGTTGGTAAAGTCGCTCGCCGTAATAAATGGCCGCCGCCGCGCCCTGCCGCAAAGGGTACGTCACGCCGCCGCCAAGCCACGCGATCCGTTCGGAACCGTCGGCGGGCGCGGCCAGGAACCAAGCCATGAGGCTGTCGAAAAAACTGTTGATTTGCGTGACGGCCAGGCCCAGAACCATCGGGCCCATCGATGCGACGATTTGACGCAGGGCATCGCGATTGGCCCCCCAGTTGTAGTCGAAACGGAAGCCCAAGCGACGGAGCATGATGGCTTGGGCCGCCAATTGCAAGACCCCGGCGACCAGCACCGAAACGGCCAGGATGTAGGCTTGCGTTTCGCCGTCGGTGGTCATTCGCGGCGCGACCTGCCAGACGGCGACCAGCCAGCAGATGTTCAACAAAGTCGGCGCCAGGGCGGGCGTGCTGAAATGCGCCAGGGCGTGCAGCGTGCCCGACACCTGGGCGGCAAGGCAAATGAAAAACAGGTACGGCAACATCACGGCCGTCAGTCCCAGCAGGAGCCTTATGCCCGGCACGTCGCCGTACAGCCGCCAGACGACGAAACAGGCCCCTTCGGCCAGCACCACCAACGCCGCCAAAACGGCGGCCAGCCAGACCAGGGTTGCACTGGTGAGTTGCCAGGCTTCGGTGCGGCCGCGTTGGAGCCTGGCCGACAGGACGGGCAGATAGCTGGCCGCCAACGCCCCCTCGCCGAAAAGGCGGCGGAACAGATTGGGAATGCGCAACGCGATCACGAAGGCGTCCATCACGCCGTTGCCCGAAAGGCCCAAGAGCGAGGCCGTGGCCATGTCGCGCACCATCCCGAGCACGCGGCTGGCCAGCGTCCCCAGGCTGGTCACTCGCAATCCGGTAAGAACTTGGCTCCGTTCAGCGGTACTCATCGCGGGCCATGGTAAACCCGGACACACGTTTCCGGGAAGACCAATTGCGCCGCGCGGCGTTGCTACTATACTGCACGCGGCCGAGAATGAGACGTTCACGGTGGCTGGGGCAGAGCCTAAGCGATGCCCCGGTCGCTATGTAGCCGGGGCATCGCTTACGCTCTGCCACCAGCCACTGCAACCGCCTAAGAATTCCAGAAATCGTCATCCCGCGGTCCATCGTCGCGGCGCGCTTCGCCAGGTCCACGATCGCGTCCTCGGCCTTCACCGCGGGGCGGGGGAGGAGGCCCGTCGTGACCACGCCGCGCGTCGGGGCGACCTCGCTCGCCGTCGCGGCCGCGGCCTTCACCGCGAGGGTGAGGAGGAGGTCCGTCGTGACCACGCCGCGCATCGTGACGTCGTCGCTCGCCGTCGTGGCCTCGGCCTTCGCCGTGGCGCGGAGGCCCGTCGTGACCACGCCGCGTGTCGTGACGTCCACGCTCGCAGTCGCGACCTCGCTGCGCATCGTGACGTCCATGCTCGCCGTCGTGGCATCGGCCTTCGCCGTGGCGCGGAGGCCCGTCGTGGCCACGCCGCGCGTCGTGACGTCCGCGCTCGCCGTCGCGTCCTCGGCCTTCACCGCGTGGCGGCGGCGGAGGCCCGTCGTGACCACGCCGCGCGTCGTGACGTCCGCGCTCGCCGTCGCGACCTCGATCTTCGTCGTGGCGTCGCGCGTCGCGCGGTGGCCCGTCATCGCGTCGCGCACTCTCGTCTCGTCGGTTGGCGTCTTCGACCCGCGGATCGGGTGGGCCCGATCGGTCCTCTTGGCCGATCGCCGGCAGGCCCAGGGCGGCCAACGACAACCAGGCTAAACTGCTGATCGTAAAAAATCGCATGCTTCATCCTCCTTAAGAAACCAACATCAAGTAACCAACTAATGGATTGGTCACGTTGGAAGGCATCATACCGCCGCGCGTGGCGGATTTTTCGAAGACTCGTCGCAATGCCAGGACACGGAACGCCACGGAGGGCGTTCCCTACAGCGTCGGTCCCGTTTCCGCATCGGAGCCTTTGAGCGGCTCGTCGACAGTTTTTCATCGACGCGCTTTGCCGCCGGGAGGCCCGCCGGCAGGCGCCGCGCCGCCGTGATGTCCGCCGCCGCGCCGCGGGAAGCGCATGTCGTCGAGCACGTCGACCGTGGGTCCGGTCAATTCGCGCCAGCGCGAGAGTTGTACGTCGCTGAACAATTGGAGCGCTTTCGCCACCGCGTCGCGCTTGTTCCGCTTTTCCCATTGGGCGTCGGCGTCCGGACCATGATGCTGGTCTCGGCGCGCATGCCATTTGACGAACGCCTCTCGCTCGATTTCGCGAATGTCCCTGCGTTGCTTCGCCGTCAGTCCGAGCGCGGCGACGACATCGGGATCCTTGAATGCTCCCAGTCCCTGCGATTGGATCGCGATCTGGCGCAGCCGGTCAAGTTGCTCGCGCGCGAGCACCGTGGCCAGCGCTTCCTCGTGCCGCTCGGCCAACTCGACGAAGCGGCGATGGCGCGTCTCCGTGTCGAGTCGGTCGAAGTCCGCGAACAACTTGCCCCGCTCCTCGTCCCACTGCCGCCGCAATTCGGCGAGCCGCGGTTTCTGCTCCTCAGCGAGGCGCAGTTCGGCGAGCACGAGGGGCCTTTCGAGCAGGCCGGCCTGCATTTCGCGGTGCAGCACGTTCAGTTCGTACAGGATGCGCCGCACCCGCTCCTGTTCGGCGGCCAGCCCGGCCTGCGACGTGGTATCCCCCTCGCGGAGCTCGATGAAATCCTCATAAAAGGCCAGCGCCGTCTGCAACAGGCGCTTTCGCGTGGGCTCCAGCATGGGCTTGTCGGCCAGTTCCTCCTCGCTGACCTCGATCAGCACGTCGACCGCCTCCTTGGCCTGGCGAAACAACCGCTCGGTTTCATTGGCTCGCAGCTCCTCGCGCTTGAGCGCTTCGGCGGTCTTTCGTTGTTCCGCGGCGATCATCCAATTGCTGGCCACGAGCCCGACGACGCCGAAGACGAGCAAGAGCGCCCCCGCGACGACCACCGACGGATGGCGCCGCGACCACTTGCGCAAGCGATCGACCGGCGACGGCGGCCGGGCCAGGATCGGGCGGTCGTCGAGGAAACGCCGGATGTCGTCGGCGAACTCGGCCGCGGTGGCGTAACGTTCGGCCGGCGCCTTGCGCAACGCCTTGAGCACGATCGTCTCCAATTCCACGGGAATGACGCGGTTGACGGCGCGCGGCGCGCGAGGTTCGTTGTGCAGAATCTGGAACAGCAGCTCCTGCCGCGTCTCACCCGCGAACACCGGTTGCAAGGTGAGCAGTTCGTAGAAGGTCGCTCCGAGCGAATAAATATCGGTGCGATGATCGAGCGCGGTTCGCTGGCCGCCGGCCTGTTCGGGGCTCATGTACCGCAGAGTGCCCAGCATGTCGCCGGTGCGCGTCAGGCCGGCGTCGGTCTGGAATTGAGCCAGACCGAAATCGGCCACCCAGAGCGTGCCGGCGGTGTTCACCAGCAGGTTGGCGGGCTTGACGTCGCGGTGGACGATTCCCAGTTGGTGCGCGTGGTCGAGGGCGTCGGCCGCCTGCGCCATCAACCGCGCGACCTTGCGGAAATACGTCTCGCCCCTGCGTGCCGTCCCGGCCGTGACGCTCACGGTGACGTCGGACATCGGGCGCCCGTGGCCGCTCAAACCGGGGACCGTGGTTTTCGCGGAACTCTCCAGGTGGGGGTCGGTCGCGCCCAGCAGCTTGGCGTAAGACGCCTCGGCTCCCTCGCCCAACGAGCCCGCCCGGCCACTGGCCGATTTGCCGTCGTGGGCTTCCGCCGCCGGCACGAGCCCTGCTTGCACGCGCAATTGCCGGATCAACACGGCCAGCGACTGGCCTTCGATGAGTTGCATGGCGTAGAAATGCACGCCGCGCTCGCAGCCCACGGCGTAAATCGGCACGATATTCGTGTGGTGCAACAGGGCGGCCGCCTGGGCCTCGTTCTTGAACCGCTGCAACTGGCGCGCATCGAACGTGGAGGCGAACGGCAGTACCTTCAGCGCGACGTGGCGGCCGAGCGACAACTGCAAGGCTTCGTAGACGACCCCCATTCCGCCGCGGCCCAGCTCGCGCAGGATCTCGAAATCGCCGAGCGAGCGCGGCGCCCGTTCGCGCGCCGCTTCAGAGCCGCCGGGACGATCACCGCCGGGACGATCACCGCCGGGCTGCGTGCGGGGCGCCACGGCACGGACCATTTCCAGCCCGGCAAGGCACTGCTCGATCGCCGAGGCCAACTCGGGGTAGCGGACGACGTACTTGCCGCGATCGGGCGCCAGCCCTTGTTCCAGTCGTTCGAGGTATTCCCCCACCACCTCGGCGACGCGCGGATCGTCGAGCAGGTCATGCGCGCCGCCGTCTGGAACGGCGACGGGCGAACTCGTCGGATCGAACTCGGTTTGGCTGATGTCGGGCTCGTTCATGGAACCTCCCGCATGATTTGCCGCAGGCTCGCCAAGGCCCGCACCCAGAGCTTCTGCACGCTGTCTTCCGAGCGCTCCATGCGGCGGGCAACCTCCGGAAACGCCAACTCCTCGAAGTTCCGTAGCACCACCACTTCCCGATAATCCCGTGGCAGTTTCGACAGGGCCTCGGCCAAGATCACGCCCTGCTCGCGCTGGGCGACGTGCTGGCTGGGCGTGCTCTGGATCGCGAACAGCCCCCGGTCGATCAACTGCGACGATTGGTCCAACTCGATGTTCAGCCCCTGTTCGCGCCGCAGGTCGCGGCCCTGGGTGCCCAGGTAGTGCCGCACGAGGTTGGCGATCCTGCCGGCCAGAATCGCGCGCAGCCAGGCGACGAACTCCGCTTCGCTGCCGCCGCGAAACTTCCCGAAATTACGGTGGGCTTCCAGGAACGTCTCCTGAACCACATCCGAGGCATCGACCTTGGTCTGCAAGCGGCGTCCGATCTCGACGCGCGAGAGCAGTTGCAAGTAGGTCCGGTACTTTTCGAGCAGCGCCCCTTGCGCGGTCTCGGAACCCTGCTGGGCTTGCGACAACAAATCGGCGGACTGGGAGAACATGTTTCGCAACTCTTCTCGACTCATATTTTGTAGGGTGGGCACCCTATCGTTGTCGTGGCTGCGACGGCATCTGTAGGGAACGCCCTCCGTGGCGTTCCGCGAAGCGGCTAAAGCACCAGTCACGCTCCGACGCGGAAACCGCCGCGGCGCGGAGGGTTATACTTCAGGCGGTCGAGGATGCGACATTCACGGTGGCTGGGGCAGAGCCTAAGCGATGCCCCGGTCGCTATCTAGCCGGGGCATCGCTTACGCTCTGCCACCAGCCACCACTTTCTCGCGATAGACATGTCTCATTGTCGCCGCGTGACGTTCCGCCCGCGCTCCTGGTGGGCGGTGCCCACCCTACGGACCTGTCGACGGTTGACCATTGGCCCGCATGCCGCCCGGAAAGGGCTTCGACGACGATCCTTGGCCGGCACTCGCTTGACCCCCGGCCGCCTCGACGGCGTTCGCTTCCGATTTCTTGGGGGTGATCGCCTGCTGGATCAGCGCGCTGGTGCGCGGGCCCTTGACCCGCAGCAACTTGACCACCGGTCGGGTCGAGCGCGCGGCGGCGTCGAGATCCTTGACCATGAGCAACACCTGCGTGAGCAGAATCTGCGGCGCCGAAACGACCACGCCGTTGGCTCGCTCGTCGATCCCCACCGACAGCATTCCCTTGAACCGCGGCACGGCGGCCGACTTGCCGGGGTCTTCGGTCAGGTAACTCATCATACTGGCGTAGAAGTTGTCGGGCTGTTGCCGCTGCTGCGGGGGCTGCGGCGGCATGTTGCCGAGCAGCGCCTTGTCGTTGGGGCTCAACAGGTCGCGAAAGACATCCTTGACCACCTCGGCCACCTCCTTCGCCTTGGCGTAGCGCAAGGCCACGCGTTGCGTGTGCCGCACCGATTCGGAGTTGGGCGGTTCCGTGCGATCGTAGAACTCGATCAACTTCCCGATCTCGTCGAGTTGGGAGGCGTCGGCGCCCTGGACGAGGATCGTGTTGGTCACCGAATCGGCGACGAAACTCAAAGCGCGCCGCTTGCCCAGCGTCTGCCGGCTTTTCTGAGGCGTCGAACCGCGGCCGTTCCAGAGCATGTCGAAGGCATCGAGCGACTTGTTCCCCTGCTTTTCGGCATCGTCCTTGAAAATGTCCTTGAGCAGCAAGACGACGTCCTTGGCGTACGTGTGCTCGAGCGTGAAGATTTTGTGCGTGGAGCGGGAGGGCATCAGCGAGAGCAGCAGATCCTCGAGCCGGTCGAGGGCTTCGGTGTCGCTTGACGAAATGACCAGCCCCTGCGGTCCCATGGTGATTTTCACCGGGGCGCGCGCCTCGGGCGGCAGCGCACGCTCCGCGGCGCGCGGGACGTCGACCGGCTGCGAGTCGGCTTCTTCCGCGTCCGCTTCATCGACGGCTTCCGAGTGCCCATCCACGTCGGCGGGATCTTGGTCGCCGGGCCGTTCCTCGTCGTCCGCCTCGGTCGCTTCGTCGTCGTCCGGCGCGGCGCGCTTCAGGCCACGTTCCTGGGCCAGGCGGTAACGCGGGTCGCGATGCGCGCCGCGCGCGTCCGTGGCGCGTTCGGCGGGCGGCTTGGCTCGTGGGGCATCGGGCGATTGGGCGGCCGGCCGGCCGCCGGGACGCCGGCGCGGCGGCGTCTTGCTCTCGGCGGGTTGGCGGTCACTCGTGTCGATTTCGAGCGGGTTGGGGGCCACGCTCGGCCAGAGCTCCTTCAATCGCCTCAGAAATCGCTCGCTATCCTCGTCGGGCGCGGCGGGCACGATCCGCACCGTGTTCAGGTTGCGTTCGCCTGGCGGAATTTCGCCCAGTTCCGTCAACAGCGCCTGGACCTGGGCCAACTCGACCTCATTGGCGCGCAGCAGCAGACGGTTGCGCTCGATGTCGGCCTCGACCCAGAACTTGTCGGTGACTTCATCCTTGTTTTGGCGAGAAGAATCGCCGTACCCCCAGAAATAGCCATAGCGGCCGGGCGAGTTGTTTTCGCTCTTTTCCGGTCCCTGCATCAAGGTGATGATCGAGCCGGCGACGTACTCGGCGCTGAGCATCCGCAACGGGATCACCTTGAATTTGCGGCCGGTGCCGTCGAGTTTGTTGACCAGTGATTGAATCAACACATGGTCGACCAACGGGGCGTAGACGATCAGCGCTCCCTTCTTGGGGTCGACCTCGAGCTTGGTCGTCGGGTCGAGACCGCCCAGTTCCTTGAGCACCTTGACCAGCGCTTCGGGCGAAACGCCTGACAGCCGGTAAATCTGCATTCGCTGCACGTTGCCCAGCAAGGATTCACCGCTTACTTGGGGCATGTCGATGGCCCTGATGGCCTGTTCGATGACGCCCATCTTGTCGGGCGGCGCGTTGGCCAGAATGCTATTCTTGCGTGGATCGATGGCCAGGTAGACGGAGACTTCCTTCTTGGCGGCGGCCGTGGGGGGCATGCCGCCTTGTTGGGCGGCCATCATCATTTGCTGCTGCATGCGCATCGCCTGCTGCGGATCGACCGGGCCGTCCTGCTTCTTCTGCTCCAGGCCCAGCAGCGTGTTGAGCGTCTCCAGGACTTCCTGAGCCCGCGTGTGCCGGAGCTTGAACTCCTGGATCAGGCGCTGCTGGCCGCTGCCCGACTGTTCCTCGGCCAGCAGTTCGCGAATGCGGCGAAGATTTCCCGCCGTGTCGAGCACGTCCAGCCGGTTCGTGGCCTTCAGCGCCGTAACCTTGCCGAAGGGGCTTAACAGCGGCTTGAATTCGTCGGCCGCACTCTCAGCCACCAGCCAATCCAGGTCGAAAAACACCTTGACCAATTCGTGAGCGCCGCGTCGGTCCAGTTCCTTGCTCGTTACGCGGGGGACGAGGCTCGGATCGAGCTTCTTGAGGTTGGCCACGATCAGCACCTCGCCGTTGCGCAAGAGCGTGAAGCCCTTGGCCAATAGCACCGAGTTGATGAGATCGCGGACTTCGTCGACGGTGTACTTGCCGCGGGTCGTCAGGTCGAGGTAGCCCGCCGGCGCCTCTTCCCATTGCAAGCTCATGCGCGACACGTCGGCCAACCATTCCAACACTGAGGGCCAGGGCTGGCCTTTGAAGCTGAACGAGATCTTGCCGTCGTCGTCCGGCGCGACCTCGAGCTCGCCGGGGTCGGCCGGGCGGCGAGGCTGCGTGGGGCGCTGAACCGGCGGAGGCCCTTCATCTTTGGGAGGTTCCTTGGCTTCCGGCTTATCCTTGTCGTCCTTCTTCTCGTCATCCGCCTTCTTTTCGTCAGGCTTCGTGACTTGTTGCCCCGCCTGCATTCGCTTCTGGAACTCTTCCATCTGGGCCGGGTCCATGCGCGGGCCGCCTCGGCCCCCCCGTCCCCGTTGCGCCGCGACGGGTACGACGGCAACCAGAAACCAGACGGCGGTGAAAAGCCCGGCGACCAGATGAGACTGAAACCGTGGCATTTGACGTCACTCCCGCGGCCTCGCTGGCGGGCCGCAAACCTGACAGAATCCCTAATGCTCGCGCGAGCGCGCAAACCCACACATGGCGCAACCGTTGTGGTGCAGCCGTCTCGGCTGCCTGCCTGTACTAGAATTACTATTCTATGGGTTGGCAACGCCGATTGCCAGCGTGTTTTCAGCCGTTTCAGCCGATTCTCCAACGGCGCGGTTCCCCAACTGAATCGTCACGCCCAGAGGGGGAAAACCGCCACGTTCCCACGCGGAGCGTGGGAACGAGTAAAACCGGCCGCCGCGCGGCGGTATTTCGCCTCCGTCCGTCACATCCTTACTTATGGAGAGGAACTACGGAGAGAAGTATGAATCTGCATTTGTCACGTTTCGTACGGCGCTGCGTGCCTTGTGAATGGCTTTGTCTGGCGGCCATCTCGCTCGCGTTCGTCGCATGTCGGTCTTGGAATCCGGAGCGGATCAAGCTGGCGGATCGCGCTGTTCGGTCGTCCGCCAACATCGACCCAGACACCTACCGCCTGCGGTACGAGTCCCATCAGATTTACGGCTGTGAACCTGAGGAGCTCGGTTACGTGCAACTCGCCAGGGTCAAACGCTGGTGTCGCTGCGTTCAAAGTATTGAAAAATGCGCCGCGCGCGGCCTCGACAGCCTATCGGACGCCGAGTGCCATGACATAACGGAGCTCATGCCCAAGCGATACCCGCATCTGGAAGAGTATCCGGTTTACGTCGAAATCGTGCGCACCTGTCGGCGGCGGCTGATCGGAGCCATCGCGATGCGACGGAATTAGCAGGCGCCGGCGGTTGTAACGGCGCCGGAGAATGGCGATACTATACTTCATGCGGCCGACAATGAGGCATTTTGCCACGAGAAATGTGGTGACTGGTGGCAGAGCGTAAGCGATGCCCCAGCCACCGTGAATGTCTCATTCTCGACCGCGTGAAGAAGTAAGCTCAATGGCCTGAAGTCGGCGAACCAACACTTGGGACGGAAATGGAAGCCGGAAACATCCTGCTGAAATGCGGTCTGCTCGACCAGCGGCAGCTTGCCGCCGCGCGCCAGGCCCAAGGCGAAGGCCAGCGGCTCGACCAGACGGCCGTCGAGATGGGCTTTATCACCGAGGAGGCCGCGCTGACGGCCATCGGCGAAGAGATGGGCCTTGATTTCATCGACCTGGCCGCGGCCAAGATCGACCTGACGCTGTTGAAGGACTTCCCCACCCGCTTGATCCACCGGCAATCGCTATTTCCCATCGAGCGGCACAACGGCTCGCTGCGCGTGGCCACCAGCGACCCCTTCGACCTCTACCCGCTCGACGAGTTGAGCGCCGCCACCGGTCTGACCATCGAACCGGTGCTGGCCAGCCGTGTCGAGATCGGCAAACTGATCAAAGCCCACCTGGGCGTGGGGAGCGAAACGATCGACGGCATGATGGCCAAGAGTGCCGACGACGGCGTCGAATTGCTCGAGGAAATCGAGACCGACGGCTCCGAACTCTCGGAAATGGCCCAGGAGGCTTCGGTCGTCCGGCTGGTGAACGAGATCCTGCTGGAAGCGATCGAAACGCGTGCCAGCGACGTGCATCTGGAATCGCAGGGTTCCGGGCTGAAAATCCGTTATCGCATCGACGGGCTCTTGCACGCGCAGCCCACGCCGCCCGATATCAACCGCTTTCAGGCGGCGATCATCAGTCGCTTGAAGATCATGGCCCGGCTCAACATCGCCGAAAAGCGGCTTCCCCAGGACGGCCGGATCAAACTCAAGGTGCTGGGCCGCGAGGTGGACGTGCGCGTGTCGGTGATCCCCATGATCCACGGCGAGGGGATCGTGATGCGGCTTCTCGACAAGAGCGGCATGGAATTCGCGCTGGAAAAGCTGGGCATGGAAGCCGACCAGTACAAGACCTTCAAGGAGTTGATCCGGCTGCCGCACGGCATCATTTTGGTGACGGGTCCGACCGGTTCGGGCAAGACGACCACGCTGTACAGCGCGCTGTTGGAGATCAAGGACGCTCAGACCAAGATCATCACCACCGAAGACCCGGTCGAGTACCAGCTCGACGGCATCAACCAGATCCAGGTGCATACCAAGGTCGGGCTGACCTTCGCCACGTCGCTGCGGAGCATCCTGCGGCACGACCCCGATATCGTCCTGGTGGGCGAAATCCGCGACCTGGAGACGGCCGAGAACGCCATTCAGGCGTCGCTCACCGGTCACCTGGTATTCAGCACGTTGCACACGAACGACGCCTCGGGCGCCTATACCCGGCTGATCGACATGGGGGTTGAACCGTTCCTGGTCGCCAGCACGGTGGAGGCCGTGATGGCCCAGCGGCTCGTGCGCCGGCTTTGCCCGGAGTGCAAGCAAGCCTATGAACCCGCGCCCGACGAGTTGCCGGCCGACTTCCCGTTCGACGATTGGCGCCAAGTCGGCGCGCCCTTGTACCGCGCCGCTGGCTGCCGCGCCTGTCGGCAGGTGGGCTACCGAGGCCGGATGGGAATCTACGAACTATTGATCACCACCGAGACGGTTCGGCAGATTGCCCACGAGCGGGCCAGCACCTGGAAGCTCAAGCAGGCCGCCATGGCCGACGGCATGCGCACCTTGCGGCAGGACGGCTGGCGTAAAGTGCTGGCCGGCCGCACGACGGTCGAGGAAGTCGTCCGAGTCGCCAAGAGCGACCGAATCGGTGGAAAGTGAGGTAGAAGGCTTCAGGCTTTAGGCTCCTTTCCCCCGCTCGCTGTACTGCGAGCGGTGGTGAACGCGCCGCCCAATGCCTATCGCCTATCGCCCAACGCCCAACGCCCAACGCCCAACGCCCTACGCCCTACGCCCTACGCCCTACGCCCTACGCCTAACGCCTAACGCCTCTAACAAACAGGGGGCTAACGCCCCCCGCTCGCCTGCTAACGCCTAACGCCCGACGCCCGACGCCCAACGCCTAACGCCCGACGCCCAACGCCCAACGCCTAACGCCTATCGCCTATCGCCTATCGCCCATGCCCGAATTCGCCTACATCGCCCGCGACGCCGCGGGTCGCAGAATCACCGGCACGCTGTCGGCCGACAGCCAGCGCGAGGTGCTGCGCTCGCTGGGGCAACGGTCGCTGTTTCCCTTGTCGGTCCAGGCCGAGCGGCAGGCGAACCGTCTCTGGCAAGGCCGGCGGGTACGCCCGCAACTCATGGCCACCCTGTACGGCCAACTGGGTGATTTGCTCGGCAGCGGCGTGCCGCTGTTGCGCTCGCTCGAAGTGTTGCAGAAGCAGACCTCGCACTCCGGCCTGGCTGAGGTGCTCTCGCAGGTCAGGGCGCAGGTCGAGGAAGGGGCCACGCTGGCCGACGCCATGCGCCGCCATCCGCGCGTGTTCGGAGAAATGGCCGTCAACATGGTCCGCGCCGGCGGCGAGGGCGGGTTTCTCGAAGAAGCGCTGAACCGCGTGTCGGAGTTCACCGAGAAGCAGGAAGACCTCAAGGGACGCACCACGGGCGCCCTGGCTTACCCGATTTTCCTGGCGATCGTGGGTTCAACCGTGGTCACGGTGCTGGTGGTATTCTTCGTGCCCAAGTTCGCCGAGTTGTTCAGCCAGTTGCGCGAGCGGGGCGAGTTGCCGGTGGTGACCGACTGGCTGTTGGCCACCAGCGATTTTCTGCGGAGTTGGGGTTGGATCGTGCTGGTTTTGGCGATTGCCGCTGGTTTTTACGCCCGCGCCCGACTGGCCACCGAGTCGGGCAAGCTGTGGCGCGATCGCTGGAAGGTGCGCATCCCCGGGGCCGGGCGGATTTTGCTCAACTTGGCGGTGGCCCGCTTTTGCCGCGTGCTGGGGACGCTGTTGCACAACGGCGTGCCGATCATCAAGTCGCTCGAGATTTCCAGCGAGTCGACCGGCAACCGCCTGCTGACGCAGGCGGTGCAAGACGCCGCCAAGAACATTTCGGCCGGCCAGCCGCTGGCCGGACCGTTGGCCGCGAGCGGCCATTTCCCTTCCGCCGTCGTCGAAATGATCAGCGTGGCGGAGGAATCGAATACACTAGAACAAGTCTTGTTGCAGATCGCCGACGGGCTGGAGCGCCGCACCTGGCGGCAACTCGACCTGTTCGTGCGCTTGCTTGAGCCGGTGATGCTGCTGGTGCTGGCCGGCGCCGTGCTGGTGGTGGTCATCGCGTTGCTGCTACCGGTGATTAAGATGAGTACCACGATTTAGAAGGCGTTAGGCGTTAGGCGTTTTGATTGCCCAGCCGCGCAGCGGCGACGGAGTATAGCCTGGGGCGTAAGCCCTCGTTGTTCTACACATCTTTTGATTGCGGGTGGTGAAATGGGGGCGTTGGGAAATCCCGGTCTCTTCGTAAGATGCCAGGGGCTTGCCTCCTGGAGTTTCACGTTGGTTTCTAGATCGAATGCGGCCGCATCCCCACCGTCCGTGTCGCCCCGCAGGCCGCCGAAGGCGGCCTGCGGGGCGACACGGGGAAAGGCAGGTAATCCGGGGAGCCTGCGTGTGTAGATACGAGCGTGAAACTCCAGGGGCAAGCCCCTGGCCTCTTTGCAAGATGTGTAGAACAACGAGGGCGTAAGCCCCAGGAATCGCGTCCGTCCCTTTGTCGTAAAGCCCCGAAGGGGCGACATCCGCGGCGTGGTCACGCTCTGTGTCGCCCCTTCGGGCAACGCCGTTAACGATTTTTTCCCGTGAAAATGGGGGCATTCGGCAATCTCATGCACCGCTTTGTGAACCTCGGTGTGACTGAAAAGATAGTGACATCAGAAAACCCTGGAAAACAGGGCGATTTTGTGGACGGCCGTGACGCCTTTTTTGTCAAAATCGTTAACGGCGTTGCCCTTCGGGGTTGGACGACATTCCCATCAATCCGCGTCGAAGTAGTCGCCATCGACCCGCGGAAGCCGAAGAACCCGATAGTGTGTCACGCCGACGCCGCGCTCGATCATCAATGCGGTAAGTCGGGCTCCATCAATCAGCACGATGCTTTCACCAATCTGGTTCACGAAATCGCGGGCTTCCCGCGTGAAGCTTGAAGTCGTAATGAAGACGCCTTTCCTCGCGCGCCGTCCCGCAAGCGCCCCGTAGAACGCCTGAACCTCGGGTCGACCGACCGACGTCTGCCAACGCTTGGCCTGAACGTAGACCTTCTCGAATCCGAGCCGATCGAGCGATATGATCCCGTCAATTCCGCCGTCACCTGAATGCCCGACGCGCTCGAGATCCTCTTCCGTGGCCCCGTATCCCAGGGCGTGCAACAGGTCGAGGACCAGCCCTTCGAAAAATACCGGCGGCGCCTGCCCGATTCGATCCAGAAGTTCTCGCGCAACCGAACGGTGGATTTCAGTGAGCGCGGCGTCAAGCCGTTCGTCTGGAGTTTGCTGTGTGGCGGCTCCGCTGACGTCGACTCCATTATCGTCGCCAGCGTCCGCGTTGCGAGCCGCGACTCGCGAATGAGTTGCCGTGCGGTCTCATCGTCAAATCCGTGCGGATGGCTCGCGAGCAAATCGCGGCCGCGCACGGTAATCCGCCAAATGCCCCTGCTGGGGTTCTCGACGTAACCTGCCGCCTTGAGTATGCTGAGGCCAAAGCCGCTCCGATGTCGATACCGCAGATGTGGAAGGTTTGGAAGTCGCTCTGTTCGTTGCTGCTCATTGAGATTCAACAGGCCCGGCATTGCCTCGTGAACGTCCTGTCGTCGGTCACCATCGGGACATCCAACAAGATGGCGCAGAATTGCGTGAAGAAAAGCGGCTTGCGATGGAAGTGTATTGGCTTGAGTCATTGCCGCCTTTCTCGCCCTTGAATCGGTCGTAGGCGCACGACCCATGTCGATCTCATACGGCACTCAACAGACTGCCGGCCGTGGACCACCACTTCGACCATCTCCCTTACCTGATGGACCCCGACCCGTCGCCGCGGCGCGTACATCTCCGCGCGACGCGCCGCCGCTCGGTTTATGGCCCGGTCCCGACTTTCGCAACGACGTCTTCCGCGTCGCTTCGGGATAAGCCGAAGCCGGCAAGAAACTCGATCACCTGGCCTTTCTTCCCCGCAAAAACGCGATCTTCGTGCAGCGCGAAGAAGGGAACCGCCGCGCCGCCAATCACTCCGCGCTGCGCGTCAAACGTGTGGGTAATGTCGCCCCGCGACGTGTACGTCAACCATGCCTTCGGCTGATTTCGCCCGCCGCCGAGGTTTGATTGGAGGATGGCCACCAAGCCCCCTTCCTTCAAGTACCTCATCACCGCCGGATTGTCTGGAGGCGCAACCGGATCGAGGTCATCGTCGGGCATCTCGAACGACTCATATTCGTCGTCGCCTCGTTCGAAGCGGATGCGGTAAAGATGACGTCCATTGACACCAAGTGAACCTCTCTCCTCGATCACCTGCGAGAACATTTTTCCCGTCCCCCACGGAAATGAGACCCAGTTCCCAACCTTGAAACGCTGGGTTTTTTTCAGGGCCACGCTCATTCTTTTCGCTCCTTCACCACGGCGCGACTCCAGTCAATGTCCGGAGGTGCTGGCGCATTACTTCGTCCATAGCTCGAGCTAGGCGACCGCACGACTGCCTCCACAACCTGACCTGGGCCAATCGCAAGTTCATTATTCCGCCAAGCCTCGGAGAAGTAAAGTCTTCGTGTGCAATCGCGTTCCTCCAATGATTCAGCGTATCCATATCGCCCCTCCAACTGGGAGTGGCCGCGTTGTAGCCGTTCAATTCGTCCCAGAATCGAATCCCAAGACGATCAAAGTCGGCCCCAATACTCCCCGATTGCGCATTACCGCGGTCCAATTGGCGACCTCGCCCAAATTCCAGCCGCACCAGTTGCCGCATCGGCGCTGGCGGATTGATTATTGCCACCAGATGATCGACGCACTCGGAGTGGAGGTCGCGGCAGAACCCTTGGAACTTTGACGCGACCAGCAACACGTAGACACGATTGATCTGTTGGGTCGTGTACCGACGCCCACGCGCCGTCCCGCCGACCGCCGCGTGGGCGTGCGCGATTTCATCCAGCGCCGATGCTTGCACGGTCCTCCAATGGCGGTACGATTTTGAGGGCATGCTTCGTCGTGAGTGGTGCGCATCAATTCTTGAGCCGGCCGAGTCGTGGCCGAGTTTCAATCTCCGGCCGCGAGTTTACCACCCCGATTTGGCGGCGGCAATGAGACGGACGCCGTGGGGTTGATCAGTTTCGACACCAAAGTCCGCGACCGGGTGCCGCCCCGGCAGGGACCGGGCCACCTGCGGGTGATCATGGAGAAGCTGGAGCAAACCGCGCCTGGCGGCGAGACGGGCATGGGCGAAACGCTGCACGAGCTGGCCGAATCGATCAAGCGGCGGGCATGTGTAGGTCAGGCTTTCCAGCCTGACGAGCGTGGGGCGTTAGCCCCCTGTTTGTCGCTTAGGAGTGGCGAGTGGTTATACTTCACGCGGCCATCAATGAGACATTTTGCCACGAGAAAGTGGTGACTGGTGGCTGGTGGCAGAGCGTAAGCGATGCCCCGGCTAGATAGCGACCGGGGCATCGCTTACGCTCTGCCCCAGCCACCGTGAATGTCTCATTCCCGGCCGCGTGGAGTATAGAGGTTGGCCGTTGGGCCGACAAGAAGTTAGAATCACTGTGTCAGCCCCATGCGGAGGGTCACGCCATGCCGATCCACGACTGGACCCGTGTGAATGCGGGTATCTTTCACCACTTCCACAATTTCCCAGATCGCCCACGTCTTGAACCGCGCGCTGCGAGGCACCGACTACTACGCCCTCGCCGAACAGATCGCGGGGGGGCGAGGGCCCGACGTCTTGACGCTGCAGGCGCCAACCTTGAGAAAGCCGCCGCTCGTGACACCGCCGGACGTCCCTTCCAAGGAGGACCGCCAAGGGCCGGCGGTATCGCCGGCACATCCCAACAACCTAAGATGCGGCGACCTTGATACGAAAGGTCTGTGGACGCGAGGTGTTGCGGACGCCCGCGCCGGCGGAATCGTTTCGCAGCAGCAACGTGATGACGGCGGTGCCGGTCTGGCCGGGGGCCGGCGTGAAGGTCAGCGTTCCCGACGGGCTGACCGCGGGGAGCGTTTGAAATAAGCCGGGACGGGTGTCGCTCGTCACTTGGAACCTCAGACTCCGGCGAGGACCGTTCGATCGGCCGGCGGAGATCCGTGTCGCCCAAGGGGAAACCGATCGCGCGCCGACGTTCATGACGACGACCTGGTCGGAACCCTTGACGAACGACGGTCCCTGGTTGGCGAGCATTCGCCGCCGCGAGTAGCGATGCCGCCCGCGCCTGGCGTAGTAGTACCCGTGTCGCGTGCCATAGGCCGCGTGGTGAACGTAACTAACCGGGCTGCGCGCGAAACCGACCGCGGGCCGCGGCGGGGACCGCTTGGCCCCATTCGAGGCCCTGGGGTTCGGGGCGTGTTTGCCGGCGCGCGTGGCCGCGTCGGGGGTCGCGTGGGGTTTCGAGCTTTTGGTCGCGTGGGGCGGCGATTTCCGAGGTGCGGGTTTATTCGCCGCGTGGTGGGCGGCGTGGGGCGCCGCGTGGTGGCCACCCGAGGGATGGCCTCCCTTGGCTAGCGCCGGCCGGGCCGCGAAGGTCGCGGCCGCCAGGAAGGTCAGAATGAAAATGGCCCGTCGCATGCCGAACGCCCTCCTCGCCTTGAACGGGTTGCCGTCATTTCCCAATCTCCAGGTCCGGTAACGCCTGTTCGAGATCTTCCAATCCAGCGTCCGTGGTGAGCGTGCCGACGAGCGAGATCTCCGCCAGGCTCGTGAACTGCTTGAGCTCCTCCAATCCGCTGTCCGTGACGTGGGTTCCGGAAAGGTCGAGGTACTCCAGATTCTTGAGCGCTCGAAGCTCCTTCAGTCCGGCGTCGGTGATGTGGGTCTTGGAAACGTCGAGCTGCGTCAGTTTCGCGAGGCCCTTGATGTGCTTCAAACCGGCGTCGGTCGTCTTGGTGCCGGAAAGGGCCAACTCGGTCAGGTTTTCGAGTGGCTTGAGTTCCTTCAAACCGGCGTCGGTGATGTGGGTGTTGGAAAGGTCGAGCTCCGTCAGTTGATCGAATTGCCGCAGTTCCTTGAGACCGGCATCCGTGAGCGGACCGGCCAGCGCCAGTTGCTCGAGACCCTTGAGAGGTTTCAGTTCGCGCAGCCCGGCGTCGGTGATTCCGTCGTCGGCGACGCCCAGCCTGGTGAGCTTCTCGCACCCTGCGAGCAGCTTCAGTCCGGCGCCGCTGATGTGGGTGTCGGAAACGTCCAACTCCGCCAGGTTGGCCAGTTGCCCGATTTCCTTCAGACCCTCGTCGCTGACGTGGGTGCCGGAAAGGTCGAGTTCTTCCAGACCGCCAAATCGCTTGAGTTCCCTGGCTCCGGCGTCGCTGATTCGCGTCTCGGCGAGATAGAGCACCGTCAAGTGGTCGAACGGACCGAGTTCCTTGAGCCCGGCGTCGGTGATCCGCGTCTCGACGAGATAAAGCGCCGTCAAACGGTCCAGCGGCCCGAGTTCCTTGAGGCCGGCATCGGTGATGTGCGTGTTGGAAAGGTCGAGCCTTTCCAGGTTGCGCAGTGGTTTGAGTTCCGTCAAGCCGGCGTCGGTGACGTAGGTGTCGGAAAGGTCCAACTCCTCCAGGTTCTGAAGCGTTTTGAGTTCCTTCAAACCGGTGTCGGTGACGTGGGTTCCGGCAAGGTCGAGTTCCCGTAGCGTGTCGAGCGTCTTGAGTTCCTTCAAACCGGCCTCGGTCACCCGGGCGCCGGCGAGGTAAAGTCCGGTCAGGTGCTGGAATTCCTTGAGCAGGCTCAAGTCGCACCGTTGCACGAATCCAACGGCGGTGACGGGCCGGCCGGGCAGGTCGTCGTCCCGCACGACGTAGCCATCGAGTTCCTCGATTTTCGCGATGACGTTCGCTTCCGGCGTGGGCTCGTCCGCGCCGGCACGGACCCCAAGACCGGTACGGACCAAGAGGACGGCCACGACGACCAAAGTGAGCACGCCTGGGCGACGCATCGTGGTTCCTTTCTTGTGTGATGTCGAGCGCGAACGGCTGATGGCGAAGCGTACCGTTCAGCAATCCCAGTGTATCCTGGACGGGCACGGCCGGCAACAAGGCGGCGAAGGAGGTTGACGCAATTGGGTGCCGCTTTCACGGCTCGCTCAGACGTCATGGCCGCTCGCGGTATATCACTTGAACGTCAGCCGTTGGCTTGCCGCCGCGGCCGAATAGGCGGCCGTGGTTTTGGTGAACTGCTCGGCGGCGGAACCGACGATGGCCAGCGGCCGCGGGGCGAGCATCCCCAGCGCGTCGGGCACGTCGCAGACCCGCAACACGTTCAGCAGTTGCGGGGCGGCGCCGTCCATGTGGGTCGTGGACGGCGCAATCAGGGTGGCCCCGGCGATCCGCTCGTCGAGCACCGCGGCGTACGCGGCCACGACCGCCGCGGGACCGTTGCCCGCCACGAACACCGCTGGGCCGCCTTCACCGCCGGTGAAGCGACCGGAGAGGTGCTTCGCCGTCGCGATCACGTCCCACACGCGGCCGGCGTCGACCGTGCGCCCCAGCAAGGCGTGGGAGCGCTCGACGTAATTCGGCCCGTTCTTCCGCGTCCAGCGCGTGGCGCCGGTGCCGCGCGGCTCGCACAAAACCACAACCTGCCCCTTCGCAGCGAGGTCTTCGAGCCATGCGGGCGTCGTGCCGGCTTCGTCGCCGTTGAGCACGGCGAGCAACACGCTCTTGCCTTCCGCCGCCTGGCCGGCCGGGTAGCGCAGGCGAAATTCAATGCCTTCCTCCGATTGCAGTCGCTGGGTGTTCGCATCGACGTCGCCCAGGACTTTCGCGGCCGGGATCGTGTCGGGAAAATAACCGAAGCTCACTCGGCGCAGCTCGGCCAAGAGCGGCCGTTTCCAGGCGTCGTAGCCGCCGGCTTCGGGGGCGGCGACTCTGGCAAGCGGCACGAAGTGCTCGTCCATGGTCGTATTGAGTTGGTCGGCCGGTATATCGGCGTCGCCGGGAAACACCCGCAGCGTCTCGGGCGCGATCGGGTACGGCCCGGGCTTGCCTCCCTCGCTCACGATGTCGAGCTCGCTGTCGGTAATGGGGCTCGCGTCGCCTTTCAAATGGGCATTGATGAAGCGGTAAGCGGCCTGGCGGATGTCCTGACGATAGGCATGCCCGCCGACGCTCACGACGACGTCGAACTGGTCGCCGGCCCCATAGAAGCTGTAGAGCCGCTCGAGCCGAGCGCTGATTCGCTCGTTGGCGTCCATCGGGAAGATCGCGTCCTGGTCGCTGTTGACGAACAGCATGGGCCGCGGCGCGATGAGGCCGGCGATGCGCGTCCAGGGCCACTGGAACGTGTTGTAGAGGAACATGCAATCGCAATGGCCGTTGATGACGCGATTGGGGACGTACGATTCGAGGTCGGCCATGCCACTGACCGGCACGGCCACCGCCACGCGGTCGTCGGCCGCCGCGACCCAAAACGTCGCCGCGCCGCCGCCGCTGATACCGGTCACCGCGATCCGATCTGGATCGACGTCGGGGCGTGTGACGAGGTAGTCGATCCCACGGACGCCGTTGAGGGCTTCGACGCCGGCCGGGGTGTAACCTCGCGAGTGCCACCACCAGCGCCGCAGGTTGTAGGTGCCGTGGTGCGTCGCGGCAATCTCGCCGAGTTGGAGCGAATCGACGACGAGGCAGACGTAGCCGTGCCGGGCAAACCAGATGCCGTGCGACTGATACGCGACCTTGTTGCCGTCGCGTCCACGACCGGAGTGGCCGCAAACGTAGAAGATGGCCGGTAATTTCTCGCCGGCCTTCACGATGGCCGGGCGGTAGAGATTGCCCGTCACGTACAGACCCGGCCGGCTTTGATAGTGCAGCATCTCGACCACGTAGCCGTCGCCCTCGATCGTGCCGGTGACGGTGGCGGCCAGCGGCGTCTTTTCCGGCGGCGGCGAAAGGCCAAGCATGTAGAAGTACTCGTCGACGTATTCGGGCCGCTTCGCCCGCCAGTCGGCGAGCGACTTCAAGTCGTCGTCGTACCGCGCGGAGAGCCTGGCGGTCTCGTTGGCAAGGTAGGCTTGGATCATCGCGTCGCCGGGCGAGTCGCGATCGGGCCGGCCCAGCGGCTGGGCCGGCGCGAGCTGCGCCGCGGCCGCGAGCAAGCCCAATACGATCAGCGACAGAACCAGGAAACGACAGGTATACGTTTTCATCGCGGAGCCTCAAGGGGAACGCTGTTCCAGCGGTAGTGTGGGGCCGGGCTGCGCAACATGTCGGGTCACGGCCGTTTGGCTTTGATCCCGGTTTTATTCCGCCACAACGTGGAGTATACCATGCCGCCGGCTTGCCTTCCCATCGCTTTCGACGACGGCTGGCATCGTTCGCAGATCCAAGGTATTCTGTACTGGATCCGGCCGGGAACGAGAATATACTGTGCGCGGCCCAGAATGAGACGTTTTGTCACGAGAAGGTGGTGGCTGGTGGCAGAGCGTAAGCGATGCCCCGGCTACATAGCGACCGGGGCATCGCTTAGGCTCTGCCCCAGCCACCGTGAACGTCTCATTC
>DATKSN010000168.1:0-16121 GCA_035531595.1 Pirellulales bacterium
TTCGTTTTCGAGGTCGCGCAATACCGCACGGGCGACGCCGTCCCGATCCACACGATCAGCTTCGCCAGCCGGGAGGGAGAGCCCATGTTGAAGGCCATCGCGAAAGCCACCGGCGGACAGTACCGCTATGTGAAGTAGGGTGGACGCGACAGAATGAGTACCGACCAAGGCGAAAAGCAATTCACACGTCTGCTGGCGGCCTGCGACGACGCCCTGGCGCGTGGGACGGCGGCCGAGTTGAGCTCGGTCGAGGCGCCGCCCGAATTGCAAGCGCGGTTGGCGCGGGCGGTGGGTTGTCTGGAGGAATTGGAGCGGGTCTGGCCGCGGCGGAAACCGCGCCGCCGCGCGCGCGTGCCCGGTTATGAAATCCTGGGCGAGTTGGGCCGTGGCGGCATGGGCGTGGTGTACCAGGCCCGGCAGATGGCGCTGGGCCGGATGGTGGCGCTGAAAATGATTCTGGCCGACGAACAGGCCGGCTTGCAAGAGCTGGCTCGCTTCCGCGCCGAGGCCGAAACGGCGGCCTGCCTGCAACATGGGAACATCGTGCAGATTTACGAGATCGGCGCCCATCGCGGCCGCCCCTACCTGGCCTTGGAATGGGTCGAAGGCGGCAATCTGGCCGCGCGGCTCAACGGGCGTCCCCTGCCGCCGCGCGAGGCCGCCGGTCTGGTCGAAACGCTGGCCCGCGCCATTCATTACGCCCACCAGCGCGGCATCGTTCACCGCGACCTGAAACCGGCCAACGTGCTGATGACGGCCGACGGCACGCCCAAGATCGGCGATTTCGGCCTGGCCAAACGCCTGTTCGACGACGCCCGCCGCACGCGCACCGGAGCCATCCTGGGCACGCCGGCCTATATGGCGCCCGAACAGGCCGCCGGCCGGCCGCGGGACGTCGGCCCCGCGGCCGACATCTATTCGCTGGGGGCCCTGCTGCACGAGTTGCTCACCGGTCGGCCCCCGTTCGACGCCGCGAGTGTTCTCGACACGTTGCGCCAGGTCGAGTCGCAAGCCCCGCTGGGCCCGCGCCACTGGCAGCCCACGCTTTCACGCGACCTGGAAACGGTTTGTCTGAAGTGCCTGGAGAAGGATCCTCGCCGGCGCTATTCGAGCGCCGCGGCGCTGGCCGACGACCTGCGGCGGTTCCTGCTCGGCGAGCCGATCCAGGCCCGGCCCATCCACGCTTGCGAGCGAGTCTGGCGCTGGTGCCGGCGCAATCCGGCCTGGGCGATCCTGTGGGGCGTGGTCGCCGGCGCGCTGGTGGCGCTCGCCGTCGCTGGTCCGACGGCCGTTTTGTGGATGCGTGGACAGCGCGACGCGGCGCTGGCCAGCGAACGGAAAGCCGTCGGCGCCGAGCGACTGCGTACGGAGCAACTGCGCGCATCGTACCTGGCGCAGGCCGAGGCGGGCCGGCTCGGCGGTCAGGTGGGGCGGCGCGTGCGTGGTTTGCAGGTGCTCAAACTGGCCGCGGAGATTCAACCGTCGGTCGCGCTGCGCAACGAGGCGATCGGCTGTCTGGCCCTCGGCGACTTGCGGCCGGAGATCCAATGGACCGACACTTCGCCGGGACGTGCTTTCACGGCCTTCGACGCCCGGCTCGAGCGCTACGTGTTGTCCGATGAGCAGGGCAACCTCAGCATCCGCCGCATCGCCGACAACCAGGAGCTGCTGCTCATACCGGGTTCTGGAAGCCGGGCCTGGTCGGTCCAATTCAGCCCCGACGGACGCTTTCTGGCCAGCCGCAACCATCCGCCCGGACGGGAGAGCTTCGAAGTGCGCGTTTGGGATTTAAGCGCTCCCGACCTGCCGGTCGCCGAGCCCCGGCAGTTCCACGGCAAGACTTGGGATTTCCACCCCGACGGCGCGCGGATCGCCGTCGCCGCCGAAAACGGCATCGTCACGTTGTACAACCTGGTCGCGCAGGCCGAGCCGGAGGTGCTCAGTCAGGCCGAAGGCGTCGTGCCCAACTTCGTGCGCTTCGATCCCACGGGCCGACGGCTGGCCATGTCGTGCGGTTGGAACCGGACGGCGGGCCGGGTGCTGCCGGAGGTTCGCATCGTCGAGGTCGAGGCCGGCGGCAAATCGTGGCTGCTGCGGCAGGGGGCGATGGTCCGCGGCCTAGCTTGGAGCGACGATGGCGGTCGTTTGGCGGCGGCCCGCGGCGACGGGCGAATCGCGCTGTGGACCGTCGCCGAGCGCTCTGACCCACTTGCCGACCAGAGTGCCGATCAAGCCGAATGGGTGTTGGATGGTCACCGGAGCGCGGCCATTTGCGTCGCATTCAGCCACGACGGCGCGTTGCTGGCCAGCACGGGCTGGGACGACGTCGTACACGTTTGGGATACGCGCAGCGGCCAACCGTTGGCGAGCACGTTTGCCGGCGCGGGCCAACCTCAGTTCGGCCCTGGCGACCGGCAACTCGGCTTTGCCGCCGCCGGCGCGAACGTCACCATCTGTCAAATCATCCGCAGCCGCGAGTACCACACGTTCCCCCTGCGCTCGCGCCGTGGTGGCGCTCTTCGTTCGATCGACGTCAGCCCGGATGGTCGATGGGTGGCGTTCGCCGGAAGCGACGGCGTAGGGCTGGTCGATGTTGCCGCCGGCCGGCCGTTGGCCGAGTTGACCGCGGTGCCGACCTCCGCGGTGGCGTTCGTTCCCGACGGCCACATGCTCTTCGCGGCCGGCGCGGCCGGACTGGTTTGTTGGCCCTTGCAAGGCGACGACGCGGGCGCGGGCGGCGAGGCGCCGATGGGTTCGCCGCGCGCGTTGGGTATCGACGCGGCGGATTCGCCCTGGACGATCGGCCGTATCGCGCCCAGCCACGACGGACGGCGTCTGGCCGTCGTCGAGCGCGACGAGAACGGCCAACGGCACCGCGCCGCTTTGATTTGCCTCGATGGATCGGCCGGCCCGATCGTGTTCACCGATGCGGCGGAACCTGAATACGACAGTCACTTGGATTGGGTGCGTTTTTCGCCCGACGAGCGATGGGTGGCCACGGGCACTTGGCAAGGGACGGGCGTCAAGCTCTGGGACGCGGCGACGGGGCGCCTCGCGCATGCCTTGCGCGAGCCCAACGCGCAGTTGTGCTTCAGCCCTGACGGGCGCTGGTTGGTGAGCGGGAATGCCAAGGGGTTCTGGTCGCGGGAGTTGGAGACGCTACGGTCGGGCGTGATCGACCGTGCCCGCCGGCGAGCTTCGGTTCCCGGCCCGGCGGCCTTCAGCGCCGATGGTAAAATGCTGGCGATCGCCCATCAGTTGCGGGAAGTGCAACTGATCGACGCTTACAGCAACCAGGAATTGGCCACGTTGCCCGCGCCGCGGCCGATGACCATCAGCGGACTCTACTTCAACAACGACGGCAGCCGGTTGACCGTGGTTTGCGGCGACGTCGTCCAGGTCTGGGAATTGGCGCTGATCCGCCGCGAGTTGCGCGACTTGCATCTCGATTGGAGCATTTCTGAAATTCCATTGGGACTGCCCCCGTGGGCTTCGGGAATCAAGTGCTCCAACTCCATAGGCATTCCGACGACGGCTTCGGACGTCAAGCAGTAGCCACAACGGCGGCGCGCTTGGTGAGCCACACGCTCGCGCAATGCGCGCATGGCGCGGCTGAGCGTCATGGACTGCTGAGGAGGTCGGCAACGTCGTGTCCTCGCTCCTTGAGCATCACGGCGGCGCGCGCGCGTACGAGCACGAACCGGTCGTACTCCAACGAAAGTCGTTCCATGGTCTCATACTCTTCTTCTGCGAGGCCCCGGCGCTGCTGCTTGATGTGCAGCGATTCCAACTCGCTGGACATTTTGGCCGGCAACCGACTTCGCGCGGCCTGCCAAAGTTCCTCGTCGTCGAACCCGTCCAAGGCGGCGTACGCGCCGGCCAGTTCCGGCGGCAAGTCGTCCGGTCCCCGCACGGCCGATGCAAGAACGTCGACGAACTCGGCCTCGACCGATCGTCGGGACCGCTCCGCACGTTGCTTGATGCGGCTGTATAGCTCTTCCGGGATTTGAATCGTTACAGTTTGCATTGCCATGCGCCAAGTATAACGCGAATCGGCGAACAAGAGAAAGACGGCGGCAAGGCGGCAAGGAAGAGCGGGTCGAGCGATGCGATCCGTAGGCATCGGGCGATCGGCTCCGGAATTCCAGCGAATCCAGCTACGGTTCCGGCCCGCCATCTTCGAGCATTTCGCCCTCTGGCGTCTCTTCGAGCAAGGCCGGATCGAACTCCGAGACCGGCAGATCGAATCGGATTTTGTTGAAAACGTCTTCGACAAGCCAGTATCCCGGCCGTTCGTCGATGGACCTGATGACTTTGACCACGCGTGCTTGGTCCCGGTATTGCACTTTGCGGAGTTCTCCCCTTTTGATTTCCATCTGGGTGTCGCCTGATTGAAGAAACGGAAACTTACCAAAACCTGGCGGTCAGCCAGCCGCCGCGCGGGCCGACCGTGTCGTGGCGCGTGGCGCGTCGCCCCTGTTGGAGTTTGCCGATCGCGCGGCGGCAAATCCGCTGGGCCAGCAGGGCCAGCGCCGATTCGCCGCGCCGGTCGTCCGGCGCCGTCCGCGGCGAGGTGCCGGCGCTGAAAAAGGCCGCCACCCTGGCCGCCGCGGAGCGCGAGGTTCGGGCGCGGCGAATGGATAACTTCAAGAGCGGCGTGTACTCGCGTTCGAACCGACGCTCGGCCTCGGGATCTCCGGCCGAAACTCGATCGCGCAATTCGCCCAGGGAACTGGTGGCTAGATTCATGGTTTTCTCCTTGGTCGGGTTATGAGTGGTTGTTGTGGGCGGTGCCCACCCTACGTTGCGGGCGGTGCCCAGGCGACGGTAAAACCCACGGCCGCCTGTCCATCCGGCCCTTTCGGGCCGGATGGAACAGGACGGCCGCACGCTGGGCGCCCCGCCTTGCGTCATTTTGTCTGCCGACGTTTTGTTCATGACATGACCCAAACCTGGGCCGTGTTCGATACGTTGCCCCACCAATCGGTCACGGTCGCGTATTCGGCCCCCTCGACGTTGCCGTACTCCAATGGCGAGTCGTACTCAAACGAGCCGTTCGCCAAGACGGTGGCACTGCCACCCGTCAGGCCACTCAGGGTCACGGTCAGCCCCGCCGGCCATTCGTCCTGCACCGCTCCCGTGAAAATCCAATATCCACCGCTCGTTAGTGAAGCGTTGAAATTCGAGATCATCGGCGCGTTGCTGGTGAAATTTTCCTGAACGAGCGTGGAGATCAGGCCCCAGATGTCGGTGGCGGAGGCCGTCACGGTGCCTTGGCCCGATGCCTGGGCCGTGAGCGAGTAGTTGCCCGATGAATCGGTCGTGGCCGTGCCCGACACGATGCCGCCGATTGTCACCACGATGCCGCCTTCGACCGTGTCGGTGACGTGCCCCGAGACCGTGAGCGTGCGATCGGGACCCGTTTCGGCGACCATCATGCTCACGCTGGGCGCGGCGTTGGTAAGCTGGACCTGCGTCGTTGCCGAGCCGACGCCCCAGACATCGGTCGTGGCGGCGTCGATCGTGCCCAGGCCGCTAGCCTGCGTGGTGACGCTGAAGTTGCCGCTCGAGTCGGTGACCGGCGAAGCTCCCACCACGCCCGACAGCGAAACGGTCAGCCCGCCGGGCGATGCGCTTTGCACCTCTCCCGAGACGGTCACGTACTTGCCGTTGCCCGTTTCCATGACCGTGAGCATGCTGACGACGGGCGGATTGTCGACGATCTGCGTTTGCACCGTGCTCGACGAAAGGCCTTGCGAGTCGGTGGCCACGGCGCTTTCAGTGCCCAGGCTGCTCGCCGTGCCGGAATACGAAAAATTGCCGTTGGCGTCGGTGGTGACGTTGGCCGCAACCTGGCCCGACAGGGCGACTTGCACCCCGGCGGGATTCTGGTCCATGACAAACCCGGAGATATTGACCATGTGGCCGGTTCCGACGGTGGCCTCGAGCCCGCCGATCACCGGCGCTGCGCTCAGGCAGATCCGGCGGTCCAACGATTCAAAGCGGCGTACCCTGGCTGGGCGGCGGCGGCGGGCGGCGACACGACGTCGCGGGAAAAGGAACGCGAACATAAGTGGGTCTCCTCAAAGATGTTGAAACAACGTACTGGTAGCTCGATTTGTGTCGGTGGCTGGGGCAGAGCCTAAGCGATGCCCCGGTCGCCATGGTTGGTGGCTGGGGCAGAGCCTAAGCGATGCCCCGGTCGCCATGGTTGGTGGCTGGGGCAGAGCCTAAGCGATGCCCCGGTCGCCATGTAGCCGTGATTAGCCGGGGCATCGCTTAGGCTCTGCCACCAGCCACCGCTTTCTCGTGGCAAAATGGCATGAAGTCATCCCTCCAATATATAAATCGAGATTAGTCAGCAAAACCGGACACATGCGCCACTGATTACCTGAAGATTTAAATATTCTTGGTATCAAATAATCGGAAAAGGCGCACAATGGCACGTTTGGGTGGTATGCGAAGGCTGCGAAGGGTGTACACTAACCCGCAAGCGCAAGCAAGGCATGTCGTTACGCGCCTTGCTTGCGCCGCGGGTTCGTGTCTCGCCGCGGTGATTGACCCGGTGCTGATAGAAGGAGGGAAATTCAGCGTCCGGAGCGTCCGCACACCAGTGGGGGGTGGCTATTAGTCTTTCGCAAACTGTTTGGGCTATTCGACTTGCGCAGTGGATGCACGCATGCGCCAATGACCTGGCCCCAATAGCAGCGTCCGCACACTAATGGGGGGTTGTACTAGGTTGCACGACGCAAGTAGTTGGTGCCGTTGGCCTTACGTGGCACGAACTCCGGATCGCGGCGACATCCCTTCGCGCAGCGGCAGCGTCCGCACACCTGTGGGGGGTAAGATACCGCTTCACGCTCAAGGTGTTTTGACATTTTGCGCAGGCCAAGCGGCCAAGCCTACCCTACGCGGCTACATCATGTTGGTGGGCGGCGCCCACCCTACGAAACATCCTCCGTGGGATTCCGTGAAGCGGGCGCGACCTCCTTTGGCGCAACGCGGCACGCCACGGAGGGCGTTCCCTACAGAGGGGACGTCGCGCCACTTCCATTCCCCCCACAGGCGCGAAAATGATGGTTCATCCGGATATTGCGTACCAAGCGGCGCCACGACGGGGTACTGGTTGGAATTGGCTGGCCAACAGGGGCCGGCGACAATTTGGACAATTTGGATCGACACTTGACAGTTGGGGCCGGCCGCTTAAATGACGGGTTCCAAGAAAGATGGATGCGGAGCCTAGCGGATTCACGTCTTCGCGGCCCCGCCCATCCCTTTTCGCCAGCAGCGATCCATGTGAAACCCAACCTTCATCTTTCTTGGAACCCGTACTCCGTTTGGACGTCACACGCGGTCTGTGGCAAAACCACCCACGCATCTCCGTGGACGAGCCCCTTCTTTCAAGCCCTTGGTACGCAGTTTCCGGATGAACCAAAATGATTCATCGCGCGGCCAGGTCCGCCGCGCTCAGGTCGTCGGGCAGGTCCATCAGCCGAGCAGTGGCCACCGCCGACCGCTTCCTGCCGGCGGCGACGAGGTTCGCATAGTCGGCGCGGGTGCGCAACGCAACCATCAGCGCGCCCAGCGCGGGATCGGCGTCGAGGCGCTCGATCTTGGCGCCCCGCTCGATGGCTTGCGCCAGGTAGTCCAGCGCCCGCCGGCGCCGATCCGGGTCGCTATCCGGCCGATAGGCATGCAGCCGGGCGGCGAGCGTACACACGTCGGCCGATGGTGCCCCCAGAGCAAGTGCCCGCTCCGTGTCGTCGAGGGCCTGTTGGTTCACCATTCGCCCCGCGCGGAAGGCCAATTGCCATTCGAGCGTGGCCCGGTTGTAATAAGGCGTCGCTCGATCGGGAGCGAGCGCGATCGAACGGTCAAAGCAATCGCGTGCTCCGTCGAACTGCGACATCAACTCCATGCAAACAGCGAGGTTGTTGTAGATCTCGGCACGCCCCAGTCCCTGTTCAATCGCTCCACGAAACGCGCCGATGGCACTCGCGACGTTCATTGCCGGCGGTCGGCAGAAGCAATCGGCGATGCGCGCCGCGATCTCGCGTGTCGGATGCAATCGCTTGGCGGCTTGGTAATCGGCGAGGGCGGAGCCGTGGTCGCCCAGGTGTTGCCGGGCGAGGCCGCGCCGATACCAGATCTGCCAGTTGGTGTTTCCACCGTAGTCGAGCGACTCGGTGAGGCAGCGATTGGCGGCGGCGTAATCTCCGCGCTGATAAGCGGCCGTTCCTTCGTCGAACGCGTATTGCGCGGGCGTGGGGCGATTCAGCACCCGATGCGCGGCCGCGCTCATGGCAACGATCATCGCCACGGCGGCCGCCGTCGCCAGCCAACGGTGGACACGCAGCCAGCGCCGGGCGCGGCGCCGCGGGGCCAGGTGCCGCCGCAGCTCGGCAGCCAGTTGCCGGGCGGTTTGCGGCCGATCGGCGACGTCATACGCCAAACACCGCTCGACAAGCCGGGCCAATGAGCCCTCGACGTCGCCGTTGCGCTGGTCCAGCGGCAAGGGCCGGGTGCGATGCAGCTCCCACATCCAGCGCGCCATGTCGCGATCGTGGGAACCGTCGGGCAAGGGACCGAACGGCAGCTCGCCGCACAGCGCCTGGTAAACGATCACCCCCAGCGAAAACAGGTCCGAACGCGGATCGCTGCGAGTTTTGCTGGCATTCGCCGCGGCCAGCAGCCGCTCGGGCGGCATGTACGCCAGCGTGCCGCCGACCTCAAGGTCGACCTGGTCGGCGGCGTTGGCGAGGTTGAAATCGAGCAGCATCGGCCGGCCGCCCGGCGCCATCAGCACGTTGGCCGGCTTGAGATCGCCGTGGCAGATGCCTTTGGAATGGGTGTAGGCCAAGGCGTCGGCCAGTTGCGCCGCCAGGTGGACGACGCCATCGACGTACGACCGCCTGGCCAGCAGCGGGTCGGGAGGCGCCGATCCGCCCTCCTCCCCCGCTTCATTCAAGCCGTCGATGACGTCGAGAATGGCCTGCCCGCGGCGAGGCGGATCCACCGTGGCCACCTCGAGTTGCCGGTCGGGCGCGCGGAACGCGAAAGGGAGTCCTTTCGCGGAGCGAAAGGCGACTGCGGCCGCGGCCGCCTCCGGCAGCCGGTCGGGCGCGCGGAACAGGAGTTCGGGCGCGTGGAATAGTCGCGAACAGACGTCGTCGAGTGTCGCCCGGCCGAGAAAAGGCATGCAAACCAGGGTCAGGCCACTGGGGCCGTCGCGGGTCACGGAATGGACCGGCACGATGTTCGGGTGCGACAGCTTGCCGAGCGTTTCGGCTTCCGAGGTCTTGCCAGGCGAGACCTTGAGCGCCACCAGACGGTCGCCCAACGCAGGCTCTTCCGCCAGGTACACACGCGCCGCGGAGCCTTTGCCCAACAGGTCGACGAGCTCGAAGCCGGCCACCCGGTCGCCCGCCGCCGGCCAGGGCACGCTGCCAAGTTCGAGAATCAACTGCGCCGCGCTGGGGGATCCATCCACATTGAGTTTCTTCAAATACTGGTCGGGAAACCAGGTGAATTCGCCGGCGAACGCCGCGACGTCGAGATCTTTGTCGATGGCGGCAAGCAGTTGGTACTCCTCGTACAGCAGTTCAAAGGCTTTGTCTCGGCAGCGCCGTAGTCGAGGATGGCGGCTGAGCAACTCGACCGCCGCGCCGCGGCGGCCCTCGGCCAACGCGTGGCGGACCTCGCGCTTCAATTCCCAGAGCAAGTCGTCGAGCGATGGGCGCCGGCACGGCGTTTCGATCGCTAATTCGTTGCTCGGCATGGTCATTCCTCCACCGTAGACATCACGCTCCGCGTGATGCGTTCATCACGCGGAGCGTGATGTCTACGTTTCCTTCTCGGCATGGTCATTCCTCCACGGACAGGAAGCGCACGATGCGCCGCGCGGTGCGCTCGGACAGCCCGGTCGCATCGGCGATTGCCTGGAACGACTCGCCGGCTTGACGCATCCGCACCACCTGCAAGTAATCGGCCGGCAGACCGGCCAGCAGTTCGTTCGCAAACACCTGCTGACTGGGCGACGGATCGTCGCTCAGAAGGTGATCGACGGCGAACTTGGCCGACCCGTCGAGCGACTGCTCGCGCGTGACGTCGTATTTTTGCGTCTGGTACTGGCGGCGGAACTCGTCGGTCACCTTGTTGCGGGCGATCTGGGTCAGATAGGCCATCAGGGCCTCGGGGCGGTCGAAGCGCTCGGTCGTCGAACGGTTGGCGAAAAACGACGCCCAGACCGATTGCGCGAAATCGCTGGAGTCGGCCTTGGAACGCATACGGTCGGTCAGCACGCGCCGCACGGCCTTGATGATGTGCGGTCCGTACTCGTCCAACAGCTCCCATGCCGCGTCTTCGTCACCCTGGCGGACGCGCAGCATCAGCGACTTGAACTCGTGGCGGCTTTGTTCGATCTGGGCTTCGTCCATGAGCGCAAATCATACCACCATCGGCCATCAAACCCAAGCGAGTTTTGTGCGAAATCGCGGCGGGATTGGGGGCATGAAGTACTTGGCGCCTGGGCACGCCCTGGTCGGAAGTCGGAAGTCTTTCTCGTGGCAAAATGTCTCACTTTCGGCCGCGCGAAGCATCGAGGTTAGAAGGCCCACACGAAGGGCGCCAAAGCCACCGTGATGACCCCGATCAAAATATCCAACGGCACGCCGATTTTCAGGTAATCGCTGAAGCGGTAGCCGCCGGGACCATAAACCATCAGATTGGTCTGGTAGCCGATCGGCGTGGCGAAGCCGGCCGAGGCGGCCATCATGACGACGATCACGAACGGCATGTGGCTCACATCAAGGCTCTTCGCCGTCGCCATGGCCATGGGAAACATCAAGGCCGCGGCGGCGTTGTTGGTGATCAGCTCGGTGACGACCAGCGTCAGCAGGTAAACCACCGCCAGCGTGCCCCAGGGGCTATCGGAGGTCAGGTGGATCAGTCCGCCGGCGATTTTGTCGGCGGCCTTGGTCTGTACCAGGGCGTCGCCAATGGCGAACGACGCGGCGATCGCCAGCAGCACCTCCCAATCGACGCTCCGCCGCGCCAGGGTGATCGTGCAACAGCGTGTCAAGAGCATCAGCCCCGCGGCCAGGATCGAGGCCCTGAACATGCCGATGGGGGTGAGGCTGACCGCCAGCACCATCCCCAACAAAATGGCCAGGGCGATGAACGCCCGGTCGTGCCGCGGCGGCTGCGAGTTCTCCAGCCGGCTGACGAGGTAGAAGTCGCGGCTGTTGCGCTGCTGGTCGGCGAACGAGGGATGGGCCTCCAAGAGCAGCGTGTCGCCGGGCCGAAGCACGATGTCGCCGATTTTTTTCTGGATACGTTCGCCGTCGCGGGCCACGGCGATCACGGCCGCGTTGTAGTTCGAGCGGAAACGGCCGTCGCGGATCGTCTTGCCCACCAAGGGGCAACTGCTCGAAACCACCGCCTCGACCAGGCAGCGGGTCGCGCGCGGAGCGGTGAGCTTGAAAACCTGGTCGGTGGCCGGAACCAGCCCGCGGATCTTCTGCAAGTCGACGACCGACTCGACGACGCCCACGAACACCAGCCGGTCGTTTCCCCGCAGCCGCTCGTCGGGCGACACGGCCGGCAGCACGAACCCGTCGCGGTCGACCTCCGCCAGGAACACGCCGGGCAGGTGCCGCAGGCCGGCCTGTTCGATCGTCTTGCCGACCAGCGGACTGTCCGGTTCGACCAGCATTTCGATCGTGTAGGAACGCGGGTCGTCGAGTTGGCTGATCGCCGGGCGCCGATCAGGCAGCAGCCACCGCGCCAGCAGCACGACGAATCCGCAGCCGAGCAGCGCGGAGGGAAGCCCGACTTTGGTGATCTCGAACATCCCCAGCCCGCCGGCCGGGAGGTGGGTCGTTTCCTCGAACCGCTTGAGCGCTTCTTCCTTCGATAGGCCCTCTGCCACGAACGCGGCGATCTGTCGCTTGGCCTCGGCCTTCACCTGCCCATCGACCACCAGGTTCGTGCTGGTGCCGATCAGGGTGCAGGTGCCGCCCAGGATGGCGGCGTAGCTGAGGGGGATCATCAGCTTCGAAACCGGCACGCGGCGCTGCTTCGCCCAATCGTTGACCGCCGGAATGAGCATGGCCACCAGGGGCGTATTGTTCATCAGCGCGCTCAGGGCGGCGGTGGGAAACATCAACCGCGAGATGGCGCCGGTGGTCGATTTGGGGCGTCCGAAAAGCCGCTGCGCGATGAAATCGACGCCGCCGGTTTGCCGCACGCCCGCGCCGACGATGTAAAGCACGCCGACCGTGGCCATGCCCTCGTTGGCCATGCCGGCCAGGGCCTGGGAAGGCTGCAAGATGCCCTTGAGCAGCAACAGCGCCACGCCACCGATCAGTACCACGTCGGGCGCGATGCGGGTGCGGATCAAAAGCCCGAAGATCAAGCCGACCACTCCCAGCGTAAACCAAGCGTCGTCGATCCGCATTGCCGATGAACCATTCGCCCAAGGGATGTTAGGGGATGTTGACTGTTGTAATGGTGCGATGGTTGTTCGCAAGGGCGCCCAGTCGTTTTCGAGGTGTATTGAGCGTCTTTTGAGCGAAAATTCCAAGGCGAGCGGGGGGCGTTAGCCCCCTGTTTGCCCTGCCTTGTGTTTGTCGCCAGGGTCCGGCGGCAGGGGCGTTATACTGTGCGCGGCCCAGAATGAGACGTTTTGTCACGAGAAGAGTGGTGGCTGGTGGCAGAGCGTAAGCGATGCCCCGGCTACATAGCGACCGGGGCATCGCTTAGGCTCTGCCCCAGCCACCCGTCCATAGATTTTGAGGCGGCAAGGCGAGCGGGGGGCGTTAGCCCCCTGTTTGCCCCACCGTGCCAGGCAAACACGAGTGCATGCGGGAGCCGGGCGGAGCGTGGGAACAAGGAAAAAGCTGGCAAGCCGATGCTCAGCCGCGTATAATCGGCGAAATGTCGATCACCGTCACCTGCCCGTGTGGTAAGAAGCTGCAGTCGCGCGACGAGCACGCGGGCATGCGCGCGAAGTGCCCCGCCTGCGGCGCGGTCCTGCTCATCCCCAAGCCCCCCCAGCCGCCGGTGACGGCCACACCGCCCGTGAACGCCGCGCCACCCGCGCCGGCCGCGCCGGCCGCGCCGCCCGTGAAGGCGGAATATCCGCTCTTCGAAGGCAAGCGCGTCGCCGATTGGCTGGACTTGTTGCGCGCCGGCGATCCGGCCCAACGACGCCAGGCCACCGAGGTGCTGGCCCAACTGGGTCCGGAGGCCAAGGCGGAATTGCCGGTTTTCGTCGAACGGCTGCAAGCCGACCATGTGCTGGTGCGTCATTGGGCGATTGCCTGCCTGAAGCAGCTCGGTCCCGCCGCGGCCGAGGCGGTGGAACCGCTCGTGGCCCGGCTTTCGGACGAACAGGCGTTGCTGCGCGAGGAGGCGGCGCGCGCGCTGGCCGTCGTCGTGCCTGGCGGCGACCGCTTCCTGCCACGGCTGCTCAAGGGGCTGCACGAAAAAAAGCCGGAGGCGCGGCGGGCCGCGATCGAGTGCTTTCGGCGCGATCTGCGGACGGCCGGCATTTCCCGGCGCCGCTTCTGGATGTGCTCCTGTGGCAGCGTGTTTGAAAAAGAGGATTTGGAACGACATCTCCGGACGCTGGGCGAATCGGCGTCCGGCGCGGCCTTGCAAGGCGCGCGCAAGTGCAAGAAGTGCGGCAAACAGTTCGCGACCGCCGACGTGTTCGCCGGCAAGCACGACGTGCCGGACAAGTACCGGGCCAAATTGGCGGCGCGCTTCGGCGAGCGGATCGATTTGCCCGACGACCTGTTGGCCGACGCGCCGGCGGAGGATGTGGGCTACCAGATCCACGCGGGTCCGTCCGGCGCCGACACGGCCGAGTCGCCCCCCTCGAACACGCCGTTTTCGATCCAGTTGCCCGAACCCGCGAGCGACGCCGAGGGCTATGGCATCGCCGCCGCGCAGGTACACAAGCCCGACCCAAGCAAGTTACAGGAGGTTGAGCCGGCTCAAGAGAGTCTCTCGCCGGGCGCCAAGGTGCCCACGACGGGCAAGTACCGATGCACCGCCTGCCGCAAGGCGCGCATGTCCGATTCGCGCGGGGGCGCCGGCGCTGCCGGCATTTCCAAGGGCGGAGAGTCGAGGCAGAGCGTCGTCAAGTCGTTCAAGGCCGGCAAGGAGTTCTCCGAGTGTCCCAACTGTGGCGACCTGACCGAATGGGAGTTGCTTCCGGAATGACGGCATGAGCGTATTTCTCGGTATCGACATCGGCACCTCGGGCACGAAGACGCTGGCCATCGACGAGCAAGGCGCGATCCTCGCCGACGCCACCGCGACCTATCCCTGTTACCATCCACAGCCGCTTTGGAGCGAGCAGGATCCGGACGACTGGTGGCGCGCGACCGTGGCCACGGTCCGGGCGGTGGTGAAGCAGGCCCGGCTCAAGCCGGCCGACGTCAAGGCGATCGGCTTGTCGGGGCAAATGCACGGCTCGGTGTTCCTGGACAAGGACCAGCGCGTGATCCGCCGGGCGTTGCTCTGGAACGACCAGCGAACCGCGGCCGAGTGCGACGAAATCGAAAGCCGCGCCGGCGGCCGGCGGAAGCTGATCCAGTGGGTCGCCAACCCGGCCCTGACCGGTTTCACCGCGCCAAAAATCCTCTGGCTGCGCAACCACGAGCCGCGCCACTTCGAGGCGGTGCGGAAGGTGCTTCTGCCCAAAGACGAGATCCGCCGCCGCCTGACCGGCGAATTCGCCACCGACGCCAGCGACGCCAGCGGCACGCTGCTGTTGGACGTGGCGAAGCGTCAGTGGTCGAAGGCGCTATTGTCGAAGCTCGAACTGGACGCCGATCTTTTGGCGCGTTGTTACGAGTCCGAGGAGGTCACCGGCCGTTTGACGCGCGCCGCGGCCGGCCAACTGGGCCTGTCGGTCGATTGCGTCGTGGTCGGCGGGGCGGGCGACTGCGCGGCCGGCGCCGTGGGCAACGGTATCGTGAGCCAGGGCCTACTCTCGACGTCGATCGGCACCTCGGGTGTGATGTTCGCGTACAGCGACCGCGTGAAGATCGACCCGCGCGGGCGAATTCACACCTTCTGCCACGCGGTTCGGGGCCAGTGGCACATGATGGGAGTCAACCTCTCGGCGGGCGGCTCGTTGCAATGGTTCCGCAACCAGCTTTGCCGGGCCGAGATCGCCCAAGCCCGAAAAACCCGGCGCGACCCTTACGACCTGCTTGCCGCCGAGGCCGAACTGGTCCGTGCCGGAAGCGACGGCCTGTTTTTTTTGCCCTACCTCTCCGGCGAGCGCACGCCCCACGCCGACCCCGACGCTCGCGGCTGCTTCGTCGGTCTGACGTTGGCTCATACTCGCGGCCACCTGGTGCGCGCCATCATGGAAGGCGTGACCTACTCGATGCGAGACAGCCTCGAGATCATGCTGGGGCTTGGCGTGCCGGTGAAGCAGATCCGCGCGTCGGGCGGCGGCTCGCGGAGCCCGCTTTGGCGCCGGATTCAGGCCGACGTGTTCGGGCGGAAGGTCGTGACGCTCAACGCGGAGGAAGGGCCGGGTTATGGCGTGGCGCTCTTGGCCGCGGTCGGCGCCGGCGCGTTCAAGGATATCGGCGAGGCCTGCAAGGCGACGGTCCACGTCGTCAAGGAAACCGCGCCCGTCCGCGCCGCTTGCAAGCACTACGACCAGGCGTTTCCCATCTACCAGCAACTGTACCGCTCGCTCAAGAACGACTTCCAGAGCATCGCGGCGCTGGAAGGCAAGCGGTGACGTGTCAGCGCCGGCCGCTCCGTGGTTCCGTTGGTTTCAGTGGCATGTGACGGACCCTGACTGTCGCCTTTCGCTCCGCGAAAGGGCGTTCTTTCGCGGAGCGGCCCACGAATCGGTAGGGATCATTTTCCCGGAAAAAGCACGCTCGTTGCGCAGAAACGAACGTGCAAAAACAAAACGGCGGCGAAGCGAAAAAAAACGACTTCCAAATACCCCATGACGTCTGAGCGAGCCGCGAAAGCGGCACCCAATTGCCGCGCCTCCCTTCGCCTTACCCCACGCTCTTTTGGATCTCTTTGGGAGGGATTTCGGAATCGTTTTGTTTCGCGCAGCGTCGAGCGTAGGGATT
>DATKSN010000169.1:0-3798 GCA_035531595.1 Pirellulales bacterium
CGTCCTTTTCGATGTACTTGCGGTACTCGTCGAGCGTCGTGGCGCCGATGCAACGCAGTTCGCCGCGAGCCAGCGCCGGCTTGAGCAGGTTGGCGGCGTCGCTGCCCCCTTCGGCCGCGCCGGCGCCCACCACCGTGTGCAACTCGTCGATGAAGAGCACGACGTTGCCGCCGGCGGCCTGCACCTCGCGGAGCACCGCCTTGAGCCGCTCTTCGAACTCGCCGCGGAACTTCGTGCCGGCGACCAAGGCGCCCATATCGAGGGCCACCACGCGGCGGTTCTTCAGGCTTTGCGGCACGTCGCCCTCGACGATCCGCAGGGCAAGCCCCTCGGCGATCGCCGTTTTGCCCACGCCCGGCTCGCCGATCAAAACGGGGTTGTTCTTCGTGCGTCGCGAGAGAACTTGAACCACGCGGCGGATTTCCTGGTCGCGGCCGATCACCGGATCGAGCTTCCCTTGGCGCGCCCGCTCGACCAGGTCGATGCCGTACTTCTCCAGCGCCTGGAACTTGGCCTCGGGATTCTGGTCTTCGACCCGAGCGCCGCCACGCACCGTGCGCAACGCCTCGAGCACCTGCTGGTCGGTGATCGCGTTGAGCCGCAACAGCGAGCGAGCCTTGGTATCGACCTTGGTCAACGCCAGGAACAGATGCTCGACCGAGACGAACTCGTCTTTCATCGCCTCGGCTTCGCGCGCGGAGGCTTCCAAAACCTGCGTCAGGCCGGCGCCTGGCTGGGGCGGCGCTCCGCCGGAACTGCGAGGAAAATGCCCCAGTTCGGCTTCGACCACCTTTTCGAGTTGGGCGCGGTTGGCGCCGATCTTGTCGAGGATGGCTCCGAACACGCCCTCGCGCTCGGCCACCAGCGCCGCCAGGAGATGCACTGCGTCGATCTGCGGGTGGCCACGCTGGGCGGCCAATTCATGGGCGCTTTGCACGGCCTCTTGGGCCTTGATGGTGAGTTTGTCGAAGCGGAAGGGCATTTTAGGCGTTAGGCGTTAGGCGTTAGGCGTTAGGCGTCCAACAACAGCCACCTCGCCGGGGCATCGCTTAGTGGTCCGCCCCAGCCACCTCGCCCTACGAGTTGTCCTTTGTCGCAAATGACCCATGACTAACCCGGATTATTCATGGTCCCGTAGCTGGCTTCGCAAGAAGTCAGGCCGTGGACACGAATTACGCCAGAATTCTTGCGCATTCTGCTACAGCACAGTGCGCGAGTTCCTCCCCGGACCATGAATAATCCGGGCTAAGTTGAATCCTTGACTTCAAACTCCGCGTCGATCACGTCGTCATCGCCGCCGGGGGCGCCGCCATTTGACGATCCGCCGGGAGCGCCGCCGTTGGACTGGCCGGTTGGATCGCCGGCGCCGGCCTTGGCGCCCGCTTCATACAAGGTCTTGCTCAAGGCGTGCGAGGCCTGCTCCAACGCGGAGACCGCCGACTTGATCGCCTGCGCGTCGTCCCCTTTGGCCACGTCGCGCGTTTTTTGGATGGCGGCTTCGAGCGGAGCCTTGTCGTTGTCGCTGAGCTTTTCGGCGTGCTCCTTCATCAACTTTTCCATCTGGAAGCACATCATATCGGCCTGATTCCGCGACTCGGCCAACTCGCGCTTCTTCTTGTCGTCGTCGGCGTGCGATTCGGCGTCCTTCCGCATCCGCTCGATTTCGGCTTCGTTCAGACCACTCGACTGTTCGATTCGCACGCTGTGTTCCTTGCCGGTGCCCAGATCCTTGGCCGAGACGTTGAGGATGCCGTTGGCGTCGATGTCGAACTTGACCTCGATCTGGGGCACGCCTCGCGGAGCGGGAGGAATGCCTTCCAGGTTGAACTGGCCGAGCAAGCGGTTGTCGTTGGCCATTTCGCGCTCGCCCTGGAAAACCCGCACCGTGACCGCCGTTTGATTGTCGTCCGCCGTGCTGAAGACGTTCTTCTTCTCGGTTGGGATCGTCGTGTTCCGCTCGATGAGCCTGGTCATGACGCCGCCCAGGGTCTCGATGCCCAGTGAGAGCGGCGTGACGTCCAACAGCAGCACGTCCTTCACGTCGCCCGCCAGCACGCCCCCCTGGATGGCGGCGCCGACGGCCACGACTTCATCGGGATTGACCCCCTTGTGTGGTTCTTTATCGTTGAACAGCTTCTTGACCAGTTCTTGCACCTTGGGCACGCGCGTTGAACCACCGACGAGCACCACCTCGTCGATCTGGCCGGGCTTGAGCTTGGCGTCTTCCAGGGCTTGCAGCACCGGCTTGCGGCAGCGCTCGATCAGGTGATCGACCAATTGCTCGAACGTCGCCCGGCTGATGTTCATCTGCAAGTGCTTGGGACCGCTGGCGTCGGCCGTGATGAACGGCAGGTTGATGTCGGTCGAGCTTTGCGAACTGAGCTCCTTCTTGGCCTTTTCGCAGGCTTCCTGCAGCCGCTGCAAGGCCATCGCATCCTTGCGCAGGTCGATCCCCTGTTCCTTCTTGAACTGGTCGGCCACATGATTCATCAGCACCTGATCGAAGTCGTCGCCGCCCAGGTGCGTGTCGCCGTTGGTGCTGATGACGCGGAACAGCCCGTCGTCGACTTGGAGCACGGAAACGTCGAAGGTTCCGCCGCCAAGATCGAACACCACGATCTTCTCGGCCTTCTTCTTGTCGAGCCCGTAGGCCATCGCGGCCGCGGTCGGCTCGTTGATGATTCGCGCGACCTCCAGGCCCGCGATCTGGCCGGCGTCCTTGGTCGCCTGGCGCTGCGCGTCGTTGAAGTAGGCCGGCACGGTGATCACGGCCTTGTTCACTTTGTGACCGAGATAGGCTTCGGCCGACTCCTTGAGCTTGCGAAGCACTTTGGCCGAGATTTCCGGCGGAGTGTGGTCGGTGTCGCCGATCTTGACTTTGACGTAATCCTGCGGACCACCGACGACCTTGTAGGGGACGATCTTTTCCTCGCTGGCCACCTCGCTGTGCCGCCGGCCCATGAATCGCTTGATCGAGTAGACGGTGCGCGTGGGGTTGGTGACGGCCTGCCGCCGCGCCGGTTCGCCGACCAGGATATCGCCCTTTTCGGTAAACGCCACCACGCTCGGCGTGAGCCGGTTCCCCTCCTGGTTGGGAACCACCTTGGAATCGCCCCCTTCCATCACCGCCACGACTGAATTGGTCGTGCCCAGGTCGATGCCGATGATCTTTTCGCCTTGCGCCATGTTTGCTCCTTGTCGCGACAACCGCCGCGCTCGATATCAATATGCTCGTAGCGCGGGCTTTAGTTGGTGGGCGGTGCCCACCCTACACGCCAAACCACAGCAAAGCCCATGCCGGTGCCGCTTGGCAGGATGGTAACACAAAAACACTTGCTGGCTAACACGTTGCGCCGATGAAACGTCGTGGTTCCAGGCAGTCGTAGTTGACGTGAGCGATGCGGCTCTGCCATTTTGACACGGCACATTCGCCTTGGCGGCGTTCGCTGCCATAATGACAGTAGTGGCTTGACACCCCTATTTTACCCAAGTACAAGGGATGCTAGCCTGGATTATTCATGGTCCGGGGGAAACGAGCGCAGTGTGCCGTCACACGAACCCGTGCCCTGCCAGATGAAGTCGCTCCAACTTCACGGAACGCCACGGAGGGCGTTCCCTACAGAACCCTAAGGGACGATTCTGGCAATTATACTGCATGCGGCCAAGAATGAGACATTTTGTCACGAGAAGGTGGTGGCTGGTGGCAGAGCGTAAGCGATGCCCCGGCTACATAGCGACCGGGGCATCGCTTAGGCTCTGCCCCAGCCACCGTGAACGTCTCATTCCGGGCCGCGTGCA
>DATKSN010000170.1:0-56580 GCA_035531595.1 Pirellulales bacterium
CGGTGCGACCCGAGGGCCATTCCATCCGGCCGAGACCGGAGCCGGGGCGAAGCATCGCTTCGCCCCGCTCCCTTTGTCGCCGCTCCGGGATCGGCACCAAAGCGATAAACCTTCGCGGCAGGATGCCGCGACAGATTCCGCAGGATGCGCTTCGCCAGTCGCCAAGGCCACGCGGCACCTCGATGCCAGAGTGACCGGCTTGCTTCCGATCGGCATCGCCTTGACCTCGCGCCCTATCGGGCTCTCGTCCACCTTTTTTTCAACCGCTTGGTACGCAGTTTCCGGATGAACCTCATTAGTCCGCTCGCCTTGGCGAGCCGACCCGCTGCGCGGGTGCCCCGGCGTTAGGCCCCTGTTAGCCTCGTTACTCGTCGATGCTTGCCCCGGCTGTAGTTTGCGGTGAGAATAGAAGAGTATGGCCGAGCCAGCCAAGACAATTGCCGAGCCAGCCAAGGCAATTACTGAAATCGAAGCCCGTGGAGGGCGGATTTGGACCGTCGACGCCGGTCGGAAACCGCCGCGGTGGGCCGTTTCGTTCCGCGGCTGTGACATCGGCGACGGCGATCTGGCATTCCTCGCGGCATTGCCTGGCTTGCAGACGCTCGACGTTTCGTCCACCCGCCTCACCGACGCCGGCTTGGCGCATCTGGCGGGCTTGGCCTCGCTGGAGACCCTGGCACTGGGGCCGGGCAAGATCACCGACGCCGGATTGGCGACGCTCAAGGGATTGCCCTCGTTGCGATGGCTGTCGCTCCGCGGCACGCGCGTCGGTGATGCCGGCGTGCGCTGCCTGGCGAGGTTCCATCGGCTGGAATCGCTCTCGCTCCGCCGCACACGGGTGACCGACGCCGGGCTTGAGGCCCTCGCCGCGTTGACAGGACTTCGTTCGCTGTCGTTACGGCGTACCGCGATCACCGACGCGGGCCTGGCCTATTTGGCCGCCCTCACGCAGCTTTGCCAACTCGACCTGCGCCGCACCCGCGTCACGGCGGCCGGCCTGGCCGGTATCAAAGCGCTCGCCGAGTTGCGCTGGCTCTATATCAACCACGAATCGGTCAATAACACCGGTATCCCAACCCCTTGAGCTCCGTCTCGGCCAGGCGGCGCAGCAGCGAGAGCGGGGCGGAGTCGTCGACCGCGGTGCGAAAGAACCTCGCCGCGTCGGCGCGCTGGGCGGGCGGCGGCAATTGCAAGCGACGCCGACCGAGCACATAGGCCATCGGCCCGCGCAACGTCGGAGCCAACCCACCCCAACCGGCGAAATTCATGATTCCCTTCCAGCTCATCACGCACTGCAATGCCTGCGTATGGCTGATCTTGCCGCTCATGAACGCCGTATAAAAATCGTCCGTCAGATCCCAGACGAGCGTTTCCTGTTCGGGCGTGACTTGTCCGCCGAAGGCCACCTGCCGCGCCGTCTCGCTTCCCATGACGACCGCCGCGAGCCGCGAAAAATCGCCCAGCGATACCTCATGAAACGCGATCTTCCATGCGGCCGCGTGGCCGCGCGGCGTGCGCCACATTTCACGGATCACGGTGGGCGGAAGGCGCGCGGCATTCCCAAGCGCCGCCAGCGGCGAAGCCTCCGCGAACAAAGCGAACAGCGACGTCATCAGCCGCTCGGCCTCGGCGTCCGTGACCTCTCCGATGAGCGAGCTCAGAATCAGGTTGGCGAGGAGCGAGCTGCCGTTGGACCGCTGGGAGCCGTCGGTCAAAAGGCCTTCCTTCCAGGCCGTCCGCGCTCCGGGCAAGTCGCCTCGCCGCTCGCGCAGCAGTCCGAGAGCCAGACTGGCCATCGGCCGGATGCTCGACGGAATCGCGTCGGGCGGCCCGGCGAACAGTTCGTCCAAGTCGCTTTCCGCCGCCTGCCATTGGCCCAACGCGGCGTGGACCCGGGCCCTGGCGAACAACAACCACCGATAGGGCTTGTCGTCAACGCCGGGCCGCGGGACGAGCAGTTTGTCGAGACGGTCGCGCGCCTTTTCGGGCTCGCCGCGCAGACATTCGAGCCATGTGTACTCATCCACCCAAAGGAGGCCTGTCAGTCCGACCTGCGCCGGCTCGAAATCGCCCAACATTTCCTCGGCCAGACGTATGGCATCATCGTACCGCCCCGCGACATGGTAGCCCCGGAGCAAGGACCAGCGCGGTCCCCAATAGGGGTCGCCTTCGGATCGTAACAACGATTCGACTTCCACGGTCCGCTGCAGGGCCAACTTGTCGACCCGGAAGATCAACCGATCACCCTGGCGGCTGGCGAACAGCCGCAAGGCTTCCTCGTCCCACTCGGCGGCGGAAAGCTCCTGGCTCGCCAACGGCACACCTTCGCGCAAGATTTCCATGCGGAACACCGCGACGCCCCTCCGGGCCAAGGCGAACGGGGCGCGCTGGGTTGACTGTTCCGCCGCGTCGGGCGGCGAACGGTCCATCGCCGCGAGGCGAAAGACGTACCCGGCCATTGGCTGTTCGAGGCCGGCCTGCGCGCTGATCCGCTTGATCGCCACCAGTCGGTCGAGCACGACGTGCCGTGCTTCGAGCACCACACCCATTCCGCCCCGGGCGACAAACCGCAGCACCTGGTAGCCGGGCACCTCCGGCAAGACGCCGCCGGCCGGCGCATGGGCGGAGTCGAGTTCTTGGTTCGCGGCGTCTTTGTCGCTCCAATGGACGGTTGAATCGCCTTGCCAGCCTGATCCGCGAGGTGGCAACGTCGCTTGATCGCCCGTATCGGCCGGATTGCCCGTGTCGGGCGAGATCGGGCCGCGATCGTCGTTGGACTGCGGTAGCGTTGCCGCCGCCTCGGCCGCCGGATCGTGGGGTTTGCGCTGGTTTTCTCGTCCTTCGGGCGATGACATCACATGCGACTTTCCTGGAAGTGGCCGCCGGAAACTCCAACCTTCTAGTCTATTCCCCGCGGCTCAGGTGAACAAGTTGCGCGCGCAGCGCCAAGTGACGTTGTTTGAAATGCTTTCCGGCGAAAGCGGAAAACTGGGGCTAGCCGCGATGCTGACGGCCGCAAGCCTAACGGTTTTGTCACGAGGCTCCTTTTATCGTAGTCAAAGCTTGATAAAGTCAACCCCCTCCGTGGCTTATTGTGTTCGCTCGACGTAGACTGGGGCATATTTCGCGGCACAATTCCAGCAGGAGTCGCCCATGTTCGATCTCGCCGCCGTTCAAGCCGCCTTGCGCCAAGGCGAACTCGACGGCTGGTTGCTCTACGATTTCCGCGCCGGCAACGTGCTGGCACGTCGGATTCTCGATCTCGACGACCGCCAGGTCGGTTCGCGGCGGTGCTTCTATTGCATCCCGGCGCAGGGCCCGCCGCGCAAGCTCGTCCACCGTATCGAATCGGGCGCGCTCGATCACCTGCCGGGCGAGCGGATCGTCTATCTCCATTGGCAGTCGCTGGAAGCCGGGCTGGCCGCGCTGGTAAGCGGCATGCGGAACGTGGCGATGGAGTATTCACCGAGGAACGCCATCCCTTACATCTCGCGCGTCGACGCGGGCACGGTCGAGCAGGTCCGCGCGCACGGCGTCGACGTCGTCTCGTCGGGCGACCTGATCCAGCGCTTCGAGGCCGTGTGGGACGACGACCAGTGGGAGTCGCACCTGGCCGCCGAGAAGCACACCACCGGCGCCTACGACCGCGCCTGGGAATTCATCGCCCAGCGCGTCCGCGGCGGCGGTTCGGTGCGCGAGACCGATGTGCAGGGCGTGATCCTGGACCATTTCGCCCGGCACGCGCTCACGACCAGCCATCCGCCGATCGTCGCCGCCAACGCCCATAGCGGCGATCCGCACTACGAGCCCATACCCGGCCACGACGCGGAAATCCGCGAAGGCGATTTCGTGCTGATCGATCTCTGGGCCAAGCTCGATCGGCCGCGGGCCGTCTACAGCGACTTGACGCGGGTCGGATTCGTCGGCCGCGAAGTGCCCGAGCGGTTCGCAAAGATTTTCCGCATCGTCAGCGAGGCGCGTGACGCGGCCATCGACTTCGTGCGCCTCGCCTTCGCCCAAGGCCGGCCGCCGGCCGGCTGGGAAGTCGATCAGGCCGCCCGCGACGTGATCGTCGCGGCCGGCTACGGCGAGGCCTTCGTCCACCGCACCGGCCACAGCATCGGCCAGGAGACCCACGGCAACGGCGCGAACATGGACAACCTTGAAACCCACGATGAGCGACGCGTGCTGCCGCGAACCTGCTTTTCGATCGAGCCGGGCATTTACCTGCCCGAGTTCGGGGTGCGCAGCGAGGTCAACGTCTACATCGACGACGCCGGCGGCGTGCATGTCACGGGCGGCCCATTGCAGACAGAGGTACTGGCGGTTGACTACACGAACGTGCGCGTGTAGATTCATCGTATCTACAGGAGGCTACCATGAGGACGCGCGTTCAGAAGTGGGGCAATAGTCTGGCCCTCCGCATCCCGAAGTCATTCGCCGCGGAGGCGGGGCTCCATGTGGACGCGGCCGTAGAACTCTCCCTCGTCAAAGGCACGCTCGTCCTGCGGCGTGTCACGCGGCAACCGCTCTCTCTCGATCGACTGTTGCTCGACGTCACGGACGCGAACCTTCCGGGCGAGTGGGACACTGGGCCGGCCGTCGGGAAGGAGGTCTGGTGAAGCGAAAAGGCGCCTATGTACCGGAACGAGGAGATGCCGTCTGGATCACCCTGGACCCGCAAGCGGGCCACGAGCAGGCTGGTCGTCGCCCCGCCCTGGTTCTATCTCCGTCGGTCTACAACGGACGCGTTGGGTTGGCGCTGCTTTGTCCGATCACCAGCCAGGTGAAAGGCTATCCGTTCGAGGTGCCCTTGCCTAACGGGGCTGCCGGTAGCGGGTGTGGTGGGGGCAGACCAAGTGAAAAGCCTGGACTGGCGGGCACGCAAAGCGACCCGGATCGGTGCTGTTCCGGACGAAGTCGTCGCTCAGGTCGTGACGCGGCTTCAGACATTGCTCGGATAACAATGCTGAAGGCGATGGTAGTTGGAGCAAGTGGTTCTGGAACATGTCGCGCAGCACGCCGGCCTGGTCGTAGCAGTAATGGCCGATGTGCCCCTATTGAGCGCTTACCAACTCGCGATCTGGCCCGAGGCGTTTTGCACGCGGACCACCTGGCCGGATCGATAGTCTTGGTGGCGGCGGAACACCACTAACCATCTTGTGGCGATGTATTGATGCTTGCCCAGCCAGCCCAGTTTATCGCAAGATAATGGATGTCTTCGTTCGGCCGCGCCAGAGATTGCGGACCTCGCGCTCCCAGAACTCGAATGGGAGATCCCAGGGCCAGTAATTCAGATCCTTCCAATCGCAATATTTGCGTGACGTATCCCCAGGCCCATCGGGCCCATCGTACCCCCGCGGCTGGCCTTTCCGGCTTCCAATGGTGAAGACGATCTCCACCGTCGCAGCGAGGGAAACCGGGAAACCGCGCCAACTCGTTCGTCCGCCATCGCGATCACCTCCAGCCAGCGAACGTATCGACGTCGGCGCGCATCGTCGCAACCATGCCCACCAAATCTTCCATGTCCTGGAAATCCACGTTCCGCAGGTGCGCCACGCGGTTGCGCAGACGGCGAATCTTCGCCAACTGCTCGCGCCACCGCTCCTTGAGCGGCGGCATCGTCTTCGGGTCGGCCGCCGCCCTTGGGAACGCCTCGGCAAGCAGTTCGAGCAACAAGTCGCCGAGCTCCGAAAACGTGAGGTAATCGACGGCCCGCAACCGAATGGCCGCCGCGCCTTCCACGTCGACGCCGTCGTCGCGCATCAGGCGTCGCACTCGGTTCCAGACCGAGTTGGCCACCTTGAATTCCTTGCGGTGCTCCACCAACAGGGCGCTAAGGCCCTCGCGAAGATTCGGCACACCGCTCTTGCCCGCCCAATCGAGCAGGGCCCGATTCAAAGTCGCGGGCAGCAACTCGGCGTCGCCCTGTTTCGTTTCCAGACGAACGCGAACGTCGGCCTCGGGAAGGGCTTGGAAGGCCGAGCGCAAAACGCCTCGGAGCATGATCTCCACGTCTTGCAGCAGTTGCGCGGCGCGGTCGTTCGTGGCGCGGCGGAAAAGAACTTCCGGTCTGGGCGCGGGACCGTCCAACATCTCGTGGACGAGCCAACGCGCCGTGAGGTTGCGCAGTTGGTAGAAGCCCGGCAGGAGGTTTGCGGCCAGAAACCCTTGCAGGCACAGGGTCCGCGGGGCCGCATCAACCTCCTCATGGATCTCGGCGCGATGGTAGGGCGGCTTTCCGCCCAGATGGGCCAGCGCGAGGTAGCGGCGACATTCATCCGGGTCGAGCCGGCCTGCTCCCAACGGCCCAGCCATGCGCGCAGCCGTTCCGCCAGGCGGTACTCGAAACGATCGCGGTCGGGTTTGGTGAGCAAGCCCAGGTCGCAATAAGGCTCCAAGCGCGCGCGGACCATGTCCTCGCGCGCCCCTCCACCCAGGTACGACTTGCCGGCCGCTTTTTCCACGCTTGCCGCCGACTTGTCGAGTGAAACCAGCCGGTCGCGCTCCTCGGCGGTGACGCTACGAGCTCGATTCGCCTTGACGATGGCGCGAAAGATGCCGGGCAGCAACTCCCCGGCGCCGCGCTCATCCAACGATGGGCCCGGCAGGGAAATGAGTCCCTGGAAGAATGGCTGCACGACCTCGGCATCGTTATCCACAAGGCAGTAAAGCAAGACCAACGCCTGTCGGTCGGAGATCCGCAGCGGGTTGTGCTTCTTGTTCAATTCGGTGAAGGCCGCCAGTTCCTCTTGATGCGTGACGGCGAGAAGCACGAGGCTTCGCGTGAGGGCCGAGTACGTGCCCTTTTTGATCAGGTCCAACGACGTGCCGAGATACGGGTAGCGCCGCCAGTTGGCCTCGACGAGCTTGCCGGTGCGCGAGGGGAGTGAAGCATCGGCCAGATAAACATCTTGGATTTCCAAGTGGACCGGGGCGCCGTTGGCGCCTTCGAGCACCGCCTTGCGCAGCTCGCGGTAGGCGCCGTCGGTGAGGCGGCACTTGACGTAATCTCGCGTCTCCGGATCGAACGGCGGGGCGATACGGACGCGCTTCGTGACGCGCTCGATGAACCGCTTCCCCAGCGTGGAAAGGTTGCTGGTCTCGGTTTCGTTGACCAGCGCGCAGAGAGGCTTCAAGTAGCCCAGCCGTTGCATCGTGCGGTTGGCTGAGTCGAGAACGCGGATGCGGCCGGCCATCGTTCAAAACCCTCCGTGAACGCTGACGCGCGGCCGCACGTCCATGATGAACGCGCGGTCGGTCTCCGTGTTGGAAACCAACGCCTGGCCGACGTCGAGACTGCGGATCAACTCGTCGAAGCCGAGCGTGCAAAGCCCTTCGAGCAACGTGCCCAAGGTGTACGATTTTCCAGACCCACGCTTGCCGAAGAGCGCGACCACATGCGCCGCCGCCGTGTCGAAGCGGACGGGCGTGAGCGGCCCGGCTTCGCCGAGACGGCCGAGATAGACCCAGCCTTTCGTGTCGTGGTTCGACGCCCCCGCATAACCGGGAATCGAGCGGAACACGCGGGGTTTCGTGGCAAATTTTTCCATCGCGGGTTCCCGCCGGCGGCTAGCCGAAAATAATCGGGGCGATTTCGTTCACGATGTCGTCGTCGACTACGTCCTTTTGGGCGTCCCAGGCGGCGATGGCGCACTCGTTGATCGTCTTGATGATGTTGCGGGGCGTCGACTTGATGACATCCTGGCAGGCATAGCCGCAAAGCAAGTCGAAGGCCGTCGCGGTAAAGGGGTAGGTCCGCGCCGTCGACGTCAGGCTCTTCGACTGAATGCGCTGCTCGGCCGCGGGCTTATCGACGAGGTGAGAGAGCATCTCCTCGACAAAGTTCTGGACGTTGGACGGCGCCGCGAGGGTTTCCAATTCGATATAGTTATTGTGTCCAATACGCGAGGTCACATCGCCCCGTAAAAAAATGCGTGGGGCGTCGTCGCGCGTGTCGGCCTTGAAGCCGATGACGAAGCCCACCGACGAGTTGGCGTTGTCGGCAAGTTTACGAACGTATTGGTGCCACGACTCGGCGGCGTCGCCCTCGCGCACGTTTTGCAACTCCTCCATTTCGTCGATGAACAGGATCAGGCAAGCGCCCACGGCCCGGGCAAGGTTGCCGCAGGCCTGCAACCCGGCGACCAGGTCGCCCACGCCCACGTCGCCCAAATTGCGAGTGACTTTGATGGCTTGCAACTCCCCGCCCGTCAGTTTTTGCCCGCTGAGCCAGCGCCAGGCCGAAAAACTCTGCGGACCGCTGCCGCGAAGCTCCGTAAACGCCTTGTGGATGTTGGGGTCGCCGGTCAACTTCGCCAGTTCCTGGCTGAAGTTCGGCGACTTCGCGAAGAGTTGCTGTAGCCAGCCCTGCACGGTGTCCATGCCAATGGCCTCCATGTTTTGCAAGTGCCATTCGCGGGCCGTCGACTTGCTCTGAACCTCGATTTCCAAATGCACGACGTGGGGCGATTCCTTGCACGACGGGGGCTTTTGGTGCCGCAGACAATGCGCCAGGTAGTGCAGGGTTTGGGTTTTACCGCAGCCGTAGGGCCCCCACACCAGGGCATGGCATGATTCTATACTCCACGCGGCCGGGAATGAGACATTCACGGTGGCTGGGGCAGAGCGTAAGCGATGCCCCGGTCGCTATCTAGCCGGGGCATCGCTTACGCTCTGCCACCAGCCACCACATTTCTCGTGGCAAAATGTCTCATTGATGGCCGCGTGAAGTATATCGTGCGATTCTGGAGTTCGCCAGCCGGCCAGCCGGCTGTCCGGGCGTGACGGAGGGGGCCTTGAGACTGCCCACCCAGCGCCCACTTTTTCCTTTCTCCTTTCAACTTTCTCCTTCTTCACTACGGCTCCGCCGCCGCCAAGGCCGCGACGGCCCAGCAGGTGGCGGGCACCGAAATGAACTGATTCTCCCCGTGCGGGTCGCCATTGTCGAAGTATTCCTGAATGGGCTTGGAGCGCGTTTTGACGAACCACGAGCCGTCTTCGCATTGCGTTCTCAGCAGGAACTCGGCGCCGCGCCGGTAGGCGGGCTCGTCCGGCGCGAGACCGGTCGCTTGCAGGATATAGAGCGTCTGTCCCGTGGCGTACGCATCGCTGGGTAGCTCCTTGAGTTGTCCCCAGCCGCCGTCGTCGCGTTGGCTCGCCAGCACCGTTTCACGCGCGGCCTTTCGCTCCATCTCGTCTCCGCCCAACAAGTCGATGCCCCATAATCGCGCCACTTGGTCCTCCTGGCTTTCCACCTTCGCTTGGGCCAGCCAGTCCTTCGCCTTCGACACGGCCGCGTCGACCTCGGCCCGCTGAGTTTCGGCGGCGTGCCGTCGCATGCCGTGGGCGGCCAACACCGTGCAGGTCACGTTCGAGTCCTCCAGTGGCGGCCGGCTCATTTGCCGCTCCCAGTGCCCTTCAGCTTTTTGCGTTTTGAGCAGGTACATGACCATCGCCGCGGTCGTTTCGTCGGGCTTGCGCTCGGCCAACCGCAAGGCCCAAAGGCCGTAGCCCACGGTCATCGCCCGTCCGCCGATCCCTTCTCCCTTTTGCAAGCCGTCGGTCGATTCGCGGAACGATTTGTGGGTGAACTCGGCCTGTTCCGCCAGCAGCTTGCCATTCGTTTCCAAACCTCGCCGCTGGGCCGCGACCATGGCCAACATCGGCAACGTCTGGTGGTGGCAGGAGAAGCATTCACGGTGGTAGGGATACGATTCCGCCGCAGTTTCAACGATCGGCAAAGCGCGTTTCAACGCCTCGACGATTCGGCCCGCCTCGATCGCCTGAACCGGCTCGTCGGCGCACGCGGCGCAAGACAAGAGCAAGCCCGGCAAGAATGGCATAATCCACCGGCACGCCCGCCTGCGAACATGATCCGAGCGATTCATCGTCACCGCCTCCAATCGCAGGTTAGCCGAAAGCTGGCTTGGGGTGTTTTCGAGGTGGGCCCATCGCGCCACTGCGGATCTGGCGTTGCCCCCCAACGTGGTGGAAATCAGCGCGCATTTTTTTGCGTTTAGCAACTCCATGTTAGCAACAAATCAAGCAGGGGACTCGGCCGACATGCGAATTTCCCGTTAATTTTGATGGGACACTTTGGCGGCGGGACATCGATTGCCGCTGAAACGGCGGCGAATTGAACGAATTTGAAGCGTTCTTGACCGAATTCGAGTGAAAATGAGTGGCGATGGGTGTCGCTGGCGCTCACAGCGCGGCCGGCGGCGAAAAGTCGCCGAGAACCGGCGGCGCCAACGCCGCTCGCCCTGAAAGGGCGCGCTGTAACAGCCAGGGGTTGTCGTCCGCGTGAAGTATAAAACGGCCTACAACCCGCAAACCTTCTTCCGCCAACCGTCGAGTTGCTCGCGGCTCAAGCTGTTGTCGCGGACGATTTCCTGCTGGGCGACGCGATCGCCGCCGGCGACCTTCACCTGCACGGTCAGCCGCCCGTCGGCGGAGTAGCGAAATTCGACCTCGATCGGCGAGTGGGCGGGCAGATTCGGCGGCAGGTCGCGAATCACGCAAGTGCCGATCGGCGTGCAGGCCTCGGGCGACGGACTTTCTCCCTCGACGATCCGCACCAGCACCGAATCCTGACCGTCTTTCTGCGTCTTGAACACGCGCCGCGCCTTGACCGGCAGCGCCGTGTTCCGCGGGATCAGTACGGCCGTCCGTTTTCGCCGCGTCGCCGCATCGGTGCCGACGACGCCCAGACTGTGTGAATTGACGTTCTTGACCTTGAAGGCCGGCGCGCGTCCTTCGTGCTTGGCCAGCACGAGTCCGGCCTGCAACGCCGCGCCGTGGGCCACCGCCTCGTCGGCCGAGACCGAAACGTCGGGCTCCTTGCCCGACACTTGCCGCAACATATCGACCACCATCGGCATTCGCGACGAGCCGCCCACCAGAAGCACCCGGTCGATGCTCCCCCAATCGAGGTCGGCCGACCGGAGCACTTGCCGGGTGGTGAACTGGGTGCGGTCCAACAGGTCGCGGGTGATTTCCTGGAATTGCTCCCGCGTGATCTCGACCCGCGACGATTCGCCCCTGAATTGGCAGGCTACCGAGGCTTTCTTCCGCGCCGAAAGGGCGCGCTTGGCGTCCTCGCAATCGCGCCACAGCGCGCCCGCCGTGCAGGGATCGGTGCGCGGGTCGAAGCGCGGGTCGTTCTGGTGCCGCTTGAGGAATTGCTCGCAGACGAGATCGACCAACCGCTGGTCCCAGTCGCGGCCGCCCAGTTGCACGTCGCCGTCGGTGGCCAACGCGGTGAACTCGGTCCCCTTGATCTCCATCAGCGTGACGTCGAACGTGCCGCCCCCCAGGTCGTAGACCAGCACTTTCTGCGGCGCGTGGGCCTCGCCCTGGGCGTTCAAGAATCCCTGCTGAAAACCGAAGGCCACGGCGGCGGCGGTCGGCTCGTTGATGATGTCGAGCACCTCCAGCCCCGCCATGAAGCCGGCGTCCTGCGTCGCCTTTCGCCGCACCTCGTCGAAATAGGCCGGCACGGTGATCACGGCCCGCTCGAACGATCCGATCTGCCGCGAGGCGTCGTCGCGGAGCTTCTTGAGCACGAACGCCTGCAGCGCTTCGGGTGGATACGTGACGCCCCCCACCGTCTTGCGGTACTCGCGCAGGCCCATGTCGCGCTTGGGGCATTCCGCGATCCGCTCGGCCTCAGTGGCCAGGGCCTTGACCGCTTCCTTGCCCACGACCACGTCGTCGCCGTCGAAGAGCACGACGCTGGGCGTGGTCAGGTCGCCCTCGGCGTTGGGCAACGTCACCGGCCGGCCCGTTTCGTCGAGCCGCGCCACGGCCGAAAAGGTGGTGCCCAGGTCGATGCCGACGGCGGGTGATGCGGGGATTGTCATGGGTCATGGGTCATGGGGCAGTTGTTAGTTGTTAGTTGTCATTCATTGGTCATTGGTCAGGGACTCCGCGCGGCTGGGAATGAGACAATCACGGTGGCTGGGGCAGAGCCTAAGCGATGCCCCGGTCGCCATCTTGCCGGGGCATCGCTTACGCTCTGCCGCCAGCCACCACTTCCTAACCTCTAACCTCTAACCTCTAACCTCCCTCATGGGCCTCGATCTTGAAAGGGAACCAGCCGGGCGGAAGTTGGAGGAAATTCCCCTTGGGGTTCAGGTAGCAAAGCACGTAATAACCGATCGAGAGCCCGATGATCGCCGAGATGCCGAACCCCACCGTGGTAATCATCGCAGCCTTGCCGCCGGCGCGGCGGGGCGCCTTCGAGGATGGAACGGTACGCGGATTCGCTTCGGCCGTGAGCAAGGGTGCGGCCGAAGTCGGCGCGGCCACCAGAAGCGGTCGCCGTGGTATCGACGCGGCAGGGACATGCGCGCCACTGAGCGGAAGGGGCGCGGCGGACGATCCGGCGCCGGGCTGCGACGGCGCCATGGGACTCGACCACGCCTGACGCTGCGACGCATCGCCCTGGGCCGGCGGTGTCCCCTGGGGTTGGGCCGGCGGCGCGGCGGGAATTGGCGCCGTCGCGCGCAACGGAGTGGCGCTTTGGGTGCCGGGCCTGACCAGCGTCGCTTGCGGCGACACGGCGCTGGCCGGCGCGGGGCTGATGAGCGTGGCCTTGAACGCGGCGCCTGGAACTTGAGCGGCCGTCGCGCCGGCGGCCAGCACCGGCGTGTACGACAGGCCGGCCCTGAGCGCCTTCAATTCCTCGGCCACCATGGCGCCGAAGGCGTCGAACCCGCCACCCACGCTGACCGCCTGCTTCCAGCGCGCCACTTTCTCGTCGGTCAAGGATCCGTCGCGTTCCAATTGCAGGTTCACCTCGCGGTGGGTGCCGGGCACGACGGCCGTGACCTTCAGCCGTCCGTTGCTGCCGTATTCGTAAGTGATTTCCACCGGCCAGCCGTTGGGCAAGCCCGGCGGAAGGTCGCGAAGCACCGTGCGGCCGATCTCCGTACACTCGCCGGGGATCGAGCTTTCGCCTTCGAGCACCTGAACCACGATCGACCGTTGGTTCTCGCTCTTGGTCACGAACCGCTCCTTGACCTTGGCCGGCAGGGGCGTGTTTCTTGGGATCACGATCACGTTGCGCTTCCGCGTCGTCGTGGGGTCGATTCCCTCGATCCCCAAACTGTGCGAATTGACGTTCGTGACGGCGAACGTCGGCTGCTTCAAGCTGTCGGGCTGCGTGGCCATGAGGTAGCCGGCGTAAATCGCCGCGCCGCGCGCCACGGCCTCATCGGGATGCACCCGCTGGTCGGGCGTGATCTTCGACAACTCGCGCAGCATGCGGGCGACCATCGGCATTCGCGTCGCCCCGCCCACCAACAGCACGCGATTCACGTCGGACCATGCGAGTCCGGCGGCGGCCAGCACTTGCCGCGTGGTGTACGATGTGCGTTCGAGCAGGTCGGCGGTGATCTGTTCGAATAATTCGCGCGAGATCTTGATGGTCGAGGCGCTGCCGGTATGTTCGACCCGGATCGTGGCGTGGTGCCGGGCACTGAGCGTGCGCTTCGCCTCCTCGACCTCCGCCAGTAGGCGCTGCAGGCTGGCGGGGTTTTCACGCGGATCTTCGCGGTGTTCCTGAATGAACTGCTCGGCGGCGAAGTCGGCCAGGCGCATGTCCCAGTCGCGGCCGCCCAGCCGCACGTCGCCGTCGGTGGCCAGCGTTCTCAGGTCGCCCGGCCGCATGTCCAACAGCGTGACGTCGAAGGTGCCGCCGCCCAGGTCGTAAACCAGCACCTTCAACGGTTCCTTCGCCTCGCCGGTCGGCGTGAGGTAGCCCAACTCCTCGCCGAACGCCAAGGCGGCGGCGGTGGGCTCATTCACCACGTCGAGCACCGGCAGCGCGGCCATGACCCCCGCGTCGGCGGTGGCTTTGCGGCGAGGTTCGTCGAAGAAGGCGGGTACCGTGATGACCACCCGCATGTCGGGGCCCAAGGTCCGCACCGCGTCGGCCTTGAGACGCTTGAGAATCCAGGCCTGGATCACCTCGGGAGGCATGAACTCGCCGCAGATCGGCTTGGAATAAACGAGGCTGCCCATGTCGCGCTTGACGCAATCGGCGAAGCGCCCCGACTTGAGCACGCCGACTTTCTTGGCCTCCTTGCCCACCAGCACGTCGTCGTCGTCGAAGAGTACGACGCTGGGGGTGAGCGCGTCGCCGTCGGCGTTGGCGATCATCGCCGACTTGCCCGAATCTTGCAGCCAGGCCACGGCGGAGTACGTCGTTCCCAGATCGATTCCGACGGCTCGGCTTCGCGACATGTTCGGCGTGCGTGCGGGAGGAATTTTGCGGGAACCGAAGTCGTGAGACTTCGGAGCGGAACTCTCACGAGTTCCGCTACCAGCCATCGGTTGGAGTTTGACGGACCACTAGGCTACAGGCTACCCGAAAGGTGGGGCGATGTCCACCTGACCGACATCCCGCCGTTATACTTCACATGGCCGAGAATGGGACATTATGCCACGAGAAAGTGGTGGCTGGTGGCAGAGCGTAAGCGATGCCCCGGCCAGATAGCGACCGGGGCATCGCTTAGGCCCTGCCCCAGCCACCGTGAATGTCTCATTCTCGACCGCGTGAAGTATAGCCGCCTCCGGCGGCTAACGGCGGGACGGGGAAAGCATTGTGTCCGGGTGCCATAACGACCGAGCGCCGCTGGACTTGGACGCGGAGCGTCCGGGGAGCCGTTCCCACGCCGGAGCCGACCCGCTGCGCGGGTGCCCCGAACGAGTAGCACGGCGGAGGTTCGGCTTGACCAGGCTTCGCCAGCCGGCCTATACTTATAAAAGACCGGCATCTCTCGCCAGGCTCAATCGCCTACGATGCCGGCCGGAAACGAGGTCTTGCTTGAAAGCCACCAACGGACGAAAAAGGCAAGCGGCCATCCTGGGTTTAGGGTTGGACGCGGCCGACGGCCACACACGCCTGACGCGGGGGGACAACTTCGTCCTTTTTGGAGGATCGGAAGATACTCACAAGTCGATGCGGGAAACCGTCGTCAAGCTGAACGAAGAACTCGACCGCCGCGGTAAGCGGCTTGAGGACGTGCCCCCTGGCGAACTGGGGAATATATTCCGCGAGATCGTTGGATCTTGAAACCGCCCCCGCCCTGGCCGGGTATTTCCTCTTGTAGTGGGCTCGTGAGCAGCCGAGGGTGAGCATTTGCCAGACGATGTCCGCGAATTGGTCGGCCGCTATCACGACACCGCCGAACGCCACAACGAACATCAACCATGAATCCCGTTTTTTTGGACACCGTTGGTCTGATCGCCGTCTGGGACAAGGCCGACCAGTGGCACGATGACGCCGAGCCCGTCTTTCTCAAGCTGGTCACGTCCGGACGACCGATCCTCACCATCACGTTGGTGCTCTACGAGTGCGGCAACGCATCGGCCCGTCGGGCGTACCGAACGGCGGTGGATGATCTTCGGTCCTGGTTAGCGGCGAAGGGTTGGCTCATCGAGCCGACAGCGAGCGATCTCCATGCGGCCTGGGCCGAGTACCGGGCGGCAAACGCCGGCACAGCCGGGATCGTCGGTCACGTTTCCTTCGTCGTCATGCGTCGGCTGAGGATCACGGAAGCCTTCACCAACGACCGGCACTTCCAGGCGGCTGGGTTCACGACGCTGTTTTAGGCCACCCCCTCGACACCGGCATAAGGCTCCAAACACCTCCGGGCCCCCGTTTGCCCCGGCAAGATAGCGACCGGGGCATCGCTTAGGCTCTGCCCCAGCCACCGTGAATAGGTCATTCTCCGCCGCTTCTCCAGATTCCCCCCTGGCGTCCGCCCTTGGATCGTGGTAGCAATGAAATTGAACCCTGCTGCCGCTAGCATGCGTAGAGAAGAAGGCCACCGCTCGGGAGACCATCATTATGAAGGCCACGACTTTTGGTTCCGCACTGTTGCTGATGTTGGCAGGCGTATGCCAGGCCGCGTTGGCCCAGGAGAAAAGCGCGCCGCCGCGCCGCGCCCCGCCGGCCCTCGGCGCTGAACGCGTTCAAAAGCCTCGCCGCGCTGATCGAGTGGAGCCGCCTCGCAACGGCCAGCGCGGAGAGAAGCTCCGCAATTTCGGTGGCCGGTTATTAGAGTCCATCGCCGGCGATCCGAACCAGCAGGCCAAGCCGCTCGACGTGCCCAAGCTCAACGACGGCATCGTCGAGCTACTCAAGCCACTGTTCGAAAACCAGCCGACGTTCGAGTCGTTCAAGCTCGGTTTCGACCCGGCGGAAACGAATTTCGCCAAGGATTCCGTCAAGTTGGTCGCCTCGACGCGGCTCAAGCAGTCGGCCTGGTCGACCGAACCCAGCCAGCTCGACCTGGCCGTCGCGGCACGTATTCAACGTGGCGAGAAAGGGACGCCGCAGGCGCGCTTCGACAGCCAACTGACGGTCGCGACCGACGTGGTGCCGCTGGCGAATCACGCCGTGGCGAAGTATCTTGAGCGAACCGATCCCGAACGCTCGCGCGGCGGCCGCGCTTCGGCGGACGGTTCACCACAAGCCCAAGCCTTGCAAGCCCAAGTTCGCGAGCGGCTGCTGAAAACGCCGCGCGTTTCCTCGATGGATGATCTGGTCGACCTGATCGTCGGCCTGACCGCCTTGCGATTGACGACGACGGACGACCGGATCATCGAACTATCCGACGAGTTGGTCGCCGAAACCGACGTCGCCGCCAGGCAGCGGCGCGCGGCCGATTTGGCGCAGGCCCGGCTCGAGCGCGACCGGCTGTTCGACGTTCGCCCGCGCGTCGAGCGCGACGCGACCGGCCAGGCCGTCGCCATCCATTACACGATGGACCGCTCCGAGGCCGCCGTGGCGGGCGAGGTCGACCGCCTTGTCGTGGCGATCACCGCCGAGCAGGTCACCGTCGACGTCGCCGGCACGCTCGCGCGGGGCATGGAAACCTACGCGCTCATCAAGCCGCTTGTTACCAATACCCTTTCCCGCATCCAGGACCGCGACCCGGACACCCTGCGACTGGGACGAGGACTCCTCGGCGGCTACCTTCGTCAGGGCCGCGAAGCGGTTTTGGACGAGACGCGATCCGATCGGCGATGATGATGGTTGCCCCGAACCGCCCCTCGGATACATTGCACCATGCTCCCCGCAGCTCGAAAAACTCGCCCGTTATGGCTCTTCCGCGGCGTCGCCGTCGCTGGTTTTCTGTTGGCCGGCGCCACGCGCGCTCGGGCCGATGAGTTCATCGACCTGACGATTCCGCTTGAGGAGGGACGTTATTTTTCGCCGCGCGACTTTTGCGCCGAGTCCAACCGCAAGCTGCGCACGCACTACCCGCTTGAACGCATTAGCGACCGCAAGATCGAGCTGACCACGCTCGAACGCGCGGCCTTGGTTCTGGCCGGCGAAACAGGACTGCTGCGGGTAACGATCGACGACGACAAGCTGGTCATCGGCGTGCCCAATCGCGAGGACGACCAGGTGCGCCGCCGGCGGCGGAAACGTCTCGAAAAGCTGTTGCACATCCCGCTCACCGAGTGGCCCGAAGAGAAGGGACTGCACCTGCCGGACGACTTCGATCCCGGCCGCCGGACCATGCTGCTGGTCCACGGCCTGGACGCCGACGCGACCGATTTGAAACCGTTCGCCAAGGCCTGCCGCGATACGGACATTCAGGCGCTGTCGTTCGACTATCCGAACGACAGCCCGATCGCCTGGTGCGGCGACCGGCTGAGGAGCGAACTGGAAGACCTGTGCAAGCGGCACCCGCGGCTCAAGCTCGTGATCGTCGCGCACAGCATGGGCGGGTTGGCCGCGAGGTACGCGCTCGAAACGGGCGACCATGCTCCGCGATGCGTCACCGATCTGTTCATGCTCGGCACCCCCAACCAAGGCAGCCACCTGGCCGGCGCCCATGAGTGGATCGAGTTGCTCCGCGCTTTGCCGTCGGGCACGTTGTTCAGCGGCGAAAACCTGCGCGACGGTCTGGGCGAGGCCGCCGTCGACCTGCGGCCCGGAAGCCAGTTTTTCAAGACGCTGGCGGCCGGCCGGCGGCCGGCCGGCGTGCGTTACTATGTGGCGATTGGCCGACGTAGTTTTCTCCCCGATGACCGGCGCGCCGCGATCGAACGCGAGTTGACGGACTTCTTTCGCCGCCGGAAAATTCCCGAGGAAATCCGCCGCGCGGTGCTCGACGCGCTGGCCGGCGACGAGCTGCGCGACGGCCGCGGCGACGGCGCCGTGGCCATCGACAGCGCGCGCCTGAAAGGCGCCGACGGGGAGCGGATCTTCGACTTGAACCACACCGAACTGCTGGCGTTGCCCGGCGAACGGCCCGAAGAGGCGAAGCTGTTCCAGTGGGTGCTCGCGACGCTCGGCTGGAGTGCGCCCAAGAAATGACCGCGGCCGACGGTAAAACGACCTTGGTGGTCCGGATCGTCAACTGCCCTGGCCCACCGCTGCCCTGGCCCACCGCGCGGTTGGAATGTCGGTCACGGTCGTTTCTTGTCTTTCAGCGCGTGGTCCACAGCGTCGTCGAGTTGTTTCAGCCCGGCCTGCCGGTCGACCTCGTAATGGCCGACATGATAGTGGACGATCTTGCCGTCGGGTCCAACGACGACGACCAGCGGCAACGTGGCCCCGACGAGCCTTGGGTCGCCGAATTGCTTGATCAGACTGCCGCCGTCGAGCACGATCGGATAGCTGAGGTTCATGAACGACTTGAGCTTGCGCACGCCGGCCGCGACGGCGCCCCGAGTCGCCTCCTCGTTCAAACGTCCGTCGACCGCGACGCCGTAGACCTTGGCGCCCTCGGCCTTGCGGCGGCTGTACAGGAACTCCAGATAACCCACCTGGCCATACGGCTCCTCGAGCGGCTCGTGCCGATAGTCCCAGAAATGGAGCACCGTGACGTTCCCTTTCAGATCCTCTTCGGTCAACCCGGCGCGGCCCAGCCCGGCGGCCGTGAATTTGCCGACCTCGCGCCCCTCGAACTTGGCGGCCAATTCGGCCACCGCGTCGGCCCGCCCGGCTTGCAACTCCAAATCGCGCGCCGCCGCGCGCACGATCTTGGCCAACGGCCCGCTCGAAGCGGTCTTCTCGGCGGACGGCAGGTTTTCGGCCAAGGCCCGCCGTTGTTCGGGGGTCCACGACTCGCCCTCGGTCCTGGGCGGTCGATTCAGCTTGTCGCGCAGCGCGATCATGGCGGCGAAGCTCGCCTGCGCCGCGGCCCATTCGTCGGCCGCCAACGGCTCGGTGGCCGCCAACCGCCACTGCAAACGGTATTCCGTGCCCTGGTTCATAAACACACGCTCGTCGCAGCCGACAACCAGAGGCGACGATTGATCGAGCCAGAGAGTCCGTTTGAGTCCGAACTTGTTATGCGCCCGCACTTGCCACGTTTCTCGGCCGGAAATCTTTTTCTCGCCGTCGATTTGAAACTTCAAGTCGTCGCGCTCCCAGGCCACGTCGACGGCGGGCGGCGCCGGCACCCTCAACAGCGGCGCGGGCAACGGAATCACGCTACGGCCGGCGCCGTAGTCGTAGAGCAACGCCGGGCCGGGCGCGCCGGTGGCCTGGCCGTTGGCGTCGAGCGACAGTTCACCGAAGCGTTCCGGCCAGGGCCAATGCCCCTGGCCCCGTTCGTCGAGGAGCCAATAGACCTTCGTCGCGGACTCGTCGGCCTCGACCACCCACAGCGTCAGGTCGAATGTCTTGGCCGGTTCGCCCGCCGCGCGGCCCGGCTGGAACTCGGCCACGTCACCCCGGTAAACCAACTGGGTGCCGGGCCGCAACGCCGTTTCGGTGGCGCATAGAATCGAAGCCGTCGCTGCCAGGGAGCCAAGCCAGGTGAGCATCTCGAAGACCTCGTGCGGTGGGGGATGGTTAAGCGAGGTTGGAGGGGATCTCCCCATAGTTTACGCCGCTTCGCGGCGATTGTCCACATGCCGTAACCGTGACTGGCGATTCTAGGATATACTTGAAGAGCTATCCAATCCACGATTCCTCGACTGCGAGCAAGTCAATCTCGTACTGATTTTCGCACCTGATGTTCGGGATCGTGAACCATTGCTTCACGTATCGACAGTATGACTCGACGATCTTTTCGGTGGTTTCCATGGGCTAGCGCCACAACGGTGTCCGGACGATTATTCGACGCCGGGGGCAGTATAGCGATTCGCTTTGCGCCCCGGAAGAATCACGTTGTGGATCGCGCGAGCGGCGGCGCGTCAGACACGGAAATGGTGGGCGATGCCCACCCTTTGAACTACGCAAGCTGGCGCGGGCATCGCAGCCGCGTCGCGGAACGCCACGGAGGGCGTTCCCTACAGAAACGTGTACGTCCGGGCCTCACGGCCCTACGCCAGCAATTCCCGCACCACGTCGCCCTTCGATACCAGGCGGTGCGGGCGGCCGAGTTGGTCGAGAATCCAGCGGTCGGCCGCGATGCCGAGCTGATGGTAGATCGTGGCGATGATGTCGCCGGGCACCAGCGCGTCGCGGGCGGGGAAGGCGCCGATCTTGTCGCTGGCGCCGTGGATGTACCCCCCCTTGATGCCGCCGCCCAAGAGCATCAGGCTGTAACAATAATTCCAATGGTCGCGGCCGCCGTTGTTGCCGTTCACCTTGGGCGAGCGACCGAAGTCGCCCAACACGGCCACCAGCGTGCGGTCCAACAGGCCGCGGTCGGCCAGGTCGTTCACCAGGCTGGCGCAGGCGGCGTCGAACTGCGGCAGGAGCGTGGTCTTGAGCTTCTGGAAGTTGCCGCCGTGCGTGTCCCAAGTCGCGTTGGCGTCGGGCGCCCAGGAGATCGTCACGACGCGCGTGCCGGCCTCGATCAGCCGCCGGGCCAAGAGCACGCTCTGGCCGTAGATGTTCCGGCCGTACGACTCGCGCACCGTGTCAGGCTCTTCGGCGATGCGGAACGCGCGCTGCGCCGTCGCGCTCGTCAACAGGTCGAGCGCCCGCTGCTGGAAGCCGTCCATCGAGTCGACGGCCGTTTTGGCGGCCGCCGTCGCGAAAGTCTGTTCGACCCGCGTGAGCAATTGGCGGCGGGCGGCCAGACGGCCGCCGGGAACGTCGGCCGAGAGCGTCAGTTCCGGCACGGCGAAGTCGGCGGCGTTCGGGTCGCGCAGCACGAACAGCGGATCGTAACTGCCGCCCAGAAATCCACCATAGAAGCCGGGCTGCGGCGGGCCGCCGGCGCCTTCCTGCGTTTTGTAAGGCAAGCAGACGGCGGGCACGCTGGTCAGGCTCGGAGGTCGCAGCGCGGTCAACGTCGCGCCGACCGACGGATAATCGGTCGGAGCGTTGCCGACGGCCACGTTGCCGTCGCCCCGGTCGTGGCCGGTGAGGCTCGTGTAAACGGCCAGGGCGTGGGCGTTGTTCACGCTATGGTGCATCGACCGCGCGACGCTGGCGCGGTGCATGATCGTCGCCAGCCGCGGCAGGTGCTCCGAGACCAGCACGCCCGCTACGCTGGTGGCGATGGGCTTGAACTCGCCGCGGATGCCCTCGGCCGCGTCGGGCTTCATGTCCCACATGTCGAGATGGCTTGGGCCGCCGTTGAGGAAGATTAACACGCACGCATCGGCCCGCGGCGCGACGCCTGCCGCCCGGTTGGCCTCCTCCGCCCGCAGCAGCTTCGGCAGGGTCACACCCATCAGGCCCAGGCTGCCCACGGCCAGTAGCCGGCGACGCGAAATGGCGACGCCTTCGGGGCTGAGATTCACGGTTAGGCTGGCTCGGTCAGACGGCATGGCGATCTTCGCGGGGAAGGACGAGCGGACGCTCGGGTGGGGTGGGACGTACAAACCCCAGTTTATACGATCGCTGGCGTGCGAGCAACGTCTTGTGCTATAATCAGGATCAGGAGGCTATAATATGGGCCGACCCACGAATGGACGACTTCGACCGCTACGATGAGTCCCGTGCCCAAAGTTAGCCGCGGCGACATCGTGCTCTTGCCCATCGCTTTCGTTTCGGTCAAGGCCGCGGTGGAGATTTCTTGAGCCGAGCCTTCGTCGTTTCCCGCCTCGGTCGTGGAATGTCAACCATGCCGCTCCCCTCACAGCCATTGACCACCGACATTCGCGGGCAGCTCGTGTTCTTGGGCACGGGCACGTCGGTCGGCGTGCCAATTCCCGGTTGCGACTGCGCGACGTGCCGTAGCGCCGAGCGCCACAACCAACGGACGCGGTGTGGGCTCGCCGTAGGGCTACCGCGCGGGAATCTACTGGTCGATACGCCCACCGACCTGCGCAGCCAATTGCTGCGCGAGCAGATCGGACTGGTCCACGCGGTGCTCTATACGCACGACCATGCCGACCACCTGTTTGGACTCGATGACTTGCGCGTGCTGTCGTTCTACCTGGGCGGCAAGCTGCCGCTCTATTGCGAGGCGCGGGTCGAGGAGCGGATTCGCCGTTCGTTCGACTACGCTTTCACAAAGGACGCCGAATCGCTCCACGAGGGGGCCGTTCCCCAGTTGCGCTTCGCGCGGATCACGACCGCGCCCTTCGAGTTGTTGGGCGTTCGCGTCGTGCCGATCCGGTTGAAGCACGGCCGGTCCGACGTATTGGGGTTCCGCTTCGGCAACGTGGCCTACTGCACCGACACCAACGGGATACCCGACGAAAGCTGGCCGCTGTTGGAGGGGCTCGACGTCTTGATACTCGACGCGCTGCGTCACAAGTCGCACCCGACCCACCTGAGTCTCGATGAAGCGATTGCCATCGCCCGGCGGCTGCGGCCGCGGCGGACCTTGTTCACCCACATGTCGCACGACCTGGAACATGCGGCGACCTGCGCGGCATTGCCCGCGACGATGGAGTTGGCCTATGACGGGCTGAAGATTCCGTTGACGTAGAAAGCCTGGAAGATGAGGTGGATCGCGCCATGACGTTGTTCCGCAAGCCCGTGCCGGAAACCAGGGAGTGCGTGCGGGAAGATCTGCGGTTGGCACGGGAGCATTCATTTTGAAACGACGACCGCTTCCGAGTTGTCCGTGCTTGGGGTGACTGGAAAAGGCAGTGTTTACATGAACCGGGCGCCGCTGCGTCACTTCGCAACTGCCCAGATAAAACGGCTGTGTCAGTTTCACACGGTGCCGCGGGCCTTCGCTACGGAACCAACCTTGCCAATTCGTGTCCCTGGTGGATTGGACGAGCGCGTCGATCTCCTCCTGCGGGCTGCCCATCATGAACTCACCCGGCGGGATCAAACGCAGTTTCATTCCCAGCGAGTTTTCGATGTCGATTTTCGCGTCCAGGTGTTTCGCCCAGGCTTCTTGATAAGCAACCGCCTGCTTGGCGTCGAACGGGGCAATTGCCAGAGGGGGGACAACCGCCGGAAGCGGTCGCTCCCCGAGCACAGTGTCGCCCTGGACCACCCGCACCTTGCCGGCAACCAACTCCACTTTGAGCCTGATCGTGTCCCCACGGTTCAGAATGAACTTGTCGGTCTCGAAGTCCAACTCACCATACTTGATGCGCAGACCGTGCCGGCCCGGTTCCAGCACGATCTCGTGGGGCTTGGCCCCTTTGATCGTCGCCCCCTTGATCGTCGCCCCCTTGATCGTCGCCCCCTTCCCGTCGACGACAACGTGGATCGCCGGGTCGTTGATTTCGATCCGCACCGTTCCCTGTTTGGTCTCCAGAAACAAAACGACGCCAGCTAACAGCAATAGAAACGCCGAGGCGCCTGCGACCGCGACCCGTTGCTGCCACGGCGGAAGAGTCGACCACCCGCCGCGCCGTGCCTTGGGCCGGCTGCGGGTTTGGATTGAAATGCCGATGTCGCCGTTGGGACGTGCGACCGCTGCTGGCAGCGGAGCAGGAAGCGGAGTCGCAACCGGTAATGGACGATATTGGGGAGACGACGGAACGGCCGGCGACGACGGCACCCCCATGGCGAGCGGGGGGCGTAAGCCCCCTGTTGATTGCGATACCGACGGAACGCCCGGCGACGATGGCGTAACCACGGAAGTTGTGGCCGTCTGGCCCGGCTTGAAGAACGGCGCCAGCGCGCGGGCCACTTCGGCCGGCGTCTGGTAGCGCTTAGCCGGAACCTTGGCCATCATCTTCGCCACTCGACAGGCACCTCGGGCCGGACCAGGTTCAACGCCCGCGCGTCGCGCTTCTGGTGCGCTTCGAGAATGCCGTAAAGACTCGACTCCTGAAACGGCGGCCCGCCTGAAAGCAGATGGTAAAGCGTACAGCCGAGGCTGTAGATGTCGGCCCGAATGTCGGCCTTGTTGGCCGCAAGCGTCTGCTCCGGGGCCACGTAGTCGGGCGTGCCGAGGATTTGCCCGCTCTTGGTCAAGCCGGCCTCGGCCCCCTTCTCGCTGGTGGCCTTCGACAGGCCGAAATCGAGGATCTTGACGACGTGTTTCTTCCCCTCGACGGCCAGCATCAAGTTGTTGGGCTTGATGTCGCGGTGAACCATCCCCTTCTCATGCGCGTGCTGCAAGCCGAGTGCGACCTGGTGGGTGTAGAAGGCGGCGTGGGCCACGGGCAACTGCCCGCGCGCTTTGATGACCTGCGAAAGGTCCTGGCCGCGCACGTATTCCATGGCGAACACTAGCAGGTCGCCGGGGCGCAAAACGCTGTAAGCGGCCACGATATTCGCGTGGGCGAGCCTGGCGGCCGAGCGGATCTCTTGCTGGAAGCGTTCCAGCGCCTCCGGCCGGTCGAGCAGCGCCTTGTTGACGACCTTGAGCACTTCGAGCCGGTCCATCATGCGGTTGCGGGCCAGGTAGACAACGCCCATGCCGCCGCGGCCAAGCTCCTTGAGCAGCTCGTAATCGGGGTGGTTGGCCAGTTCCGGCGGGGCTGATTCGACTGGCGCCGCGGCGACGGCTGGCGAACTTGGCGCGGCGGGTTTGCGGGCGGGAGCCACGCGGCGGGACTCGTCGCGCGGCGTTTCCTCGCTGCCGGTGGAATTGGCCGCTGATTCGCCCGCCATGAACGTGCGGTCGATTCGAGCGGGCGCCTGCCCGGGGCCGGCATCGTGGCCGGGCACGTTTCGCAGGCGTGCGACGAAGCTGTCGCCCGACAGGGCGGCGACGCGCTGGCGGCAATCGGCGCACGTTTCGAGGTGCTGGCTGACGGTGTCGGCACTGGCCGCGTCGAGCTTACCCAGGCCGAAATCGGCGAGTTGCGATTCCGGCGGGCAGGTGGCGTTTTGGACGTTCATCGGGTTTCTCCCATGTAGAACGGAATTCATTCCGATTGCGTCGTCGGACGCTTGGCAACGGAGGAAAACGGCGGAAACGGAATAAATTCCGTTGTACTACATTTCTCATCCAAGAGGAAAGTGCCCAAGGAAGGCCAACTTGTCTCGAAAAACATCAATAACCCAAAAAAGTGCTGGATCGCGGCCGTAAGCGGCGTCGTGGGGCAGGTTTTCAAGGGGCCATACAGGTTCTTGGCAGGTTGGAAATCTACCCCACAGTCCCGAATTCTTGCGAATCCGGCTACGGCCACGGACCCCGGCCAGCTTGCCTGGCTCGCCTGGCCGGTGAAGCAGTTTGACAAGGCTAAGGGCCGAACCCACGTCGCGCGGCACGGACCTTCTGGAGCAGCTCAATCGCGATGCCGCGGTCGGCGAGCGTGGTAGTCCCGATTGGCCGAAGTCGCCTTGCCAGGACCAGGAATAATCCGGGCTGGCAGGCGAAAAAACCGATATCGGACGACATGCGCGCCGTTTTTGGACGCTTCATTGGACGACTTGAGCCGACCCATGCCGCGTGGCGACGAAGGATGTGGTTTTCGCAAGTCAGCTGCGTGAGTTCTTGTTCTCCCTCTTGATCGGGTCGTTTCGGCGCTCGATAATGGAGTTGTTCCATTCGGGCGGAGCGAGTCACGGTTGAGTCCCCGCCGATCGGTGCCGCATTGCCGGAAAGCAGCCATGAACAACGCAACGCCGAACCCGTTGACCAACGGCGAAGAAAGCCTGGAAGATGAGGTGGATCGCGCCATGACGTTGTTCCGCAAGCCCGTGCCGGAAACCAGGGAGTGCGTGCGGGAAGATCTGCGGTTGGCACGGGAGTATCCGGGCAAACTCGTCGCCTATATCGACACCTGGCGGCGCCGCGGCGGGAAGCGCCGGCTCACGCGGACCGTGCTCGCCGCGGCGCCCAACCCCTGGGAACTCGACGAGCAACTCGACCGGCAGCGCATCGGGCCGACAAAACGCAAGAAGATGGTGGTCGATTACATCGACGATCCGGCCCAGGGCCTACCAAATCGTTGGTAGCTCGTCGGCAAGCAATTGGTTCAACACGGGATGCCACAACGCCACTTATTCATGCCGTTCATCCTGCGGCACGCGGGCGCGATGAATTACCTGTCGACAATTCTATCCCTCGACTTCCGCCGACACGACGGAAGCTACGTTCGTGTGGGTGGTGTCGTATTCGACACCGCCGGTGGTTTCACGACACTGCCCGTTGGTTGGGCCAATCACGCGGGCATTCATTTTGAAACGACGACCGCTTCCGAGTTGTCCGTGCTTGGGGTGACCGGAAAAGGCAGTGTTTACATGAACCGGGCGACTTTTTCCTTTCCCGACATCCCACACTTGGTGTTCACGTCCCTTTGCGCGTTCAGCGCGACGGCGCCTCGTCCGTTGCTGGCGCTGGGGGACGTGGTTCAGACCTTTCACTTGAGTACCGCGCCCGAATCCGCCGAGCACGCCCACGGTGCGTTCCTGCTGCGGCTCCGGTCCGACCACACCGGCCGCCCGCGGGCTTGATTGCTTGGTCGTCGGACTCGCCACCCCGCGGCTCAGGATGAACTTGTCGGTCTCGGACGCACCACATGAATTAAGAACTCGTGCCAATTCCAGCACCACTCCGCGACGTTCCCGTGCATGTCGCGCAGGCCAAATGGATTCGGCGCGTACGAACCGACCTCCGTTGGCCTGCCCAGGAATGGACCCCCTCCATTCGTTGCAAAAGGATGCTGGCCGTCGTAGTTAGCCTGTTGGCCATTGAGCTTGTCGCCAACGTGAAACGGTGTCGTGGTTCCCGCGCGGCAGGCGTATTCCCATTCGGCTTCGGTCGGCAACCGGTAGACGCGCCCCGCGGTTTGTTCCGCGGCCAACGCCGACAGCTTGCGGCAAAACTCCACGGCATCGTCCCACGATACGTTCTCGACCGGGAATTGATCGGTGTCCAGGCCGCGTACCTGGTCTTTGCCAGCGGCGCCCGGCGAATAGTGGCTTGGATTGTTCCCCATCACGTTCTGGTATTCTCTTTGCGTCACCTCGTAGACGCCCAGATAAAACGGCTTCGTAATCCGCACACGGTGTTGGATCTCGTCGCCTCTTCGATCCGCTTCCGAAGGTGGCGAGCCCATTTTGAATTCCCCCGGCGGGAGCAATCGTAATTTCATCCCCAGCGAGTTTTCGATTTCGACCTTCGTGCCCAGGTGTTTTGCCCACGCTTCTTGATGGGCAGCGGCCTGCATGGCGTCGAACGGGGCGGTCGCCAACGGCGGCGGGGTGGCGCCCGCAGGCGGGGCACTAGTAGCCTCTTTGGGATTCTTCGAGACGGCAACACATGCCAGGCGCAGGCCAGAACCGTTGGTCCGGTGCAACGGCTTGTTCTCGACGAAGCGGGTCGCCGCCCGACAGTACTCGGGGGGAGAGTACTTGCTTCCGCCCCGGGCCACCCGCGCTTCGTCGTCGCACCACTGATGCACATTGCCGTGCATGTCGTGCAAACCCAGCCGATTCGGCTTGTACGAGCCGACCTGGCAGGTCCGACCATTGTCGCCGTTTCCAAAGTTGGCCTGGTCCGGCAGCAACTGCTTCTTCGGTTTGTCGAAGTAAAAATCGTACATGCTTTCGAACCGGTCAGCCATCGGGCCGCCCCGGCAGGCGTACTCCCATTCTACTTCCGTCGGCAACCGGTACGTCCATCCGCTCTCGTGCGTCTTCTCGTTCAGCCGGGTGACGAACTCCTTGCAATCCTCCCACGACACCATTTCCACGGGAAACCGCCTTAGTTGGTCGTCGGGAACGTCCTTCACGGCATCTTTGCCGGCGCCGGTGCGGGAGAAGTGGCTGGGGTTCTTCTGCATGACCTTCTCCCATTCTTCCTGCGTCACCGCATATTTGCCCAGGTAGAAGTCTTTCGCGATCTCCACCTCCTCGTCGCCAATCTTGCCGCCCCCACCACCCAGCCACGACTTGCCCTTGGGGACCAGGACGAATTCCATACCCAGGCTGTTTTCGAACGTCGGCGGCAGCGTGGGACTCGGGGCCGGTTCCGGCGGTTTCCGCTTCTGCAACGTGACTGTGAGAGGGGCATTCTTCCCGCGAGTGATAGTCAGCTTTTTCGTGTACGTTTCATAGCCCTTGCCGCGAACCTTCAATTCGTGCTCGCCGACTTCCAGCGAGAGCGGGTCGTCGAGCCCGCCGATATCGACATTGTTCCCGTCGACCGCGACGCTCACGTTCGCGTTCGGGTCGCTGAACTCAATCTCGATCGTGCCGCGCGGCGTGCGCACCAAAAGCGCAATGCCCAAGAGCAGCAATGCAGAGCCGCCCGCGACCGCGGCGAGCCGCTGCCACGGCGGAAGCGACGACCACCAGCCGCGCCGCCGGTTCGCGGCACGCCCCCGCACGCCGGTGTCGATCGCCACCACGGGAGCGGGTTCCGGTATGGGGACCCGCATGGCGAGCGGGGGGCGTAAGCCCCCCGGTGATTGCGATACCGACGGAACGCCCGGCGACGACGGCGTAACCACGGAAGCCGCGGCTGTCTGGCCGGGCTTGAAGAACGGCGCCAGCGCGCGCGCGCGACCTCTGCCGGCGTCTGGTAGCGCCTAGCCGGATCCTTGGCCATCATTTTGGCCACCACCGTCGCCAACTCGACGGGCACGTCAGGCCGTACCAGGTTCAAGGGCTTCGCACCGCGCTTCTGGTGCGCTTCGAGAATCCCGTAAAGACTGGTCTCCTGGAACGGCGGCCCGCCTGAAAGTAGATGGTAAAGCGTACAGCCGAGGCTGTAGATGTCGGCGCGGATGTCGGCCTTGTTGGCCGCAAGCGTCTGCTCCGGGGCCACGTAGTCGGGCGTGCCGAGGATTTGCCCGCTCTTGGTCAACCCCGCCTCGGCCCCCTTCTCGCTGGTGGCCTTCGACAGGCCGAAATCGAGGATTTTCACAATGTGTTTCTTGCCCTCGACGGCCAGCATCAGGTTGTTCGGCTTGATGTCGCGGTGGACCATGCCCTTTTCGTGCGCGTGCTGCAAGCCCAGCGCGACCTGGTGGGTGTAGAAGGCGGCGTGGGCCACGGGCAATTGCCCGCGCGCCTTGATAACCTGTGAAAGATCCTGGCCGCGCACGTACTCCATGGCGAACACCAGCAGGTCGCCGGGCCGCAGCACGCTGTAGGCCGCCACGATATTCGCGTGGGCGAGCCTGGCGGCCGAGCGGATCTCTTGTTGGAAGCGTTCCAGCGCCTCCGGCCGGTCGAGGAACGCCTTGTTGACGACCTTGAGCACTTCGAGCCGGTCCATCATCCGGTTGCGGGCCAGGTAGACGACGCCCATGCCGCCGCGGCCAAGTTCCTTGAGCAGCTCGTAGTCGGGGTGGTTCGCCAGTTCGGGCGGGGCTGACGCGACCGGCCCCGAGCCGAGCATCGATGAACTTGGCGCGGCGGGTTTGCGCGCGGGGGCCACATGGTGGGACTCGTCGCGGGGAGTTTCCGCTCCGTTGGTGGAGTTGCCCGCCGATTCGCCCGCCATGAAGGTGTGCTCGATTCGCCCCGGCGCCTGTCCTGGGCCGGCAGCGTGGCCGGGCACGTTTCGCAGGCGGGCGACGAAGCTGTCGCCCGACAAGCCGGCGACGCGCTGGCGGCAATCGGCGCAGGTGTCGAGGTGCTGGCTGACGGTGTCGGCGCTGGCCGCGTCGAGCTTGCCCAGGCCAAAGTCGGCGAGCACGGGGTCGGGCGGACAGGTGGCGTTTTGGACGTTCATCAGGGTTCCCCCATGTAGAACGGAATTCATTCCGTTTGCGTCGTCGGAAGCTCGGAAACGGAGGAAAACGGAATGAATTCCGTTCTACGTTCCCGACCAACATTTCTCATCCAAGAGGAAAGTCCGCTTCCAGGCCAATCCTGTCTCGAAAATTTGGAATTCCGGTCAATAGGGCTTGGGCAAGCTGTCCGGCGGAAAAGACAGGATGACAGGATGAACAGGATGGAGCTCGGGCTTGTCGATGGTTTGGAACTCATCCTGTTCATCCTGTCGTCCAGCCGTGAAGGGGCGACCGAGAGCGTGGCGGCGCCTCCGGTGTCGCCCCTTCGGGGCTTTACGACACGGAAACGCCCACGGTTCCTGGGGCTTACGCCCCAGGCTAGACTCTGTCGCCGCTTCGCGGCTGGCAATCCGCAGTCCATGCCGTTGTACCACCTTTCCGGCCAAACGGCGTCAGCACGGCAATGGTGGGCCGTCGATCGCTGCGCGATCTTGTCCCACCCTACGATCTACTTCTGGTCCGGGACCAACTGGATGTAAAACCTCCGTACCGTGTCGTAAAGCTTGCGATACGTGCCCTCACCGCCCGGCTCAGGTGATTTGGCGAACTCCAAGCCCTTGCCCATCATATGGCCCAACAACTCGCCGACCGTCTTGCCGGTGAAAAAAAACGATTCGTCGGCCGCCAGCGGCCGTTGCGTCTCAATCAGACGATAGGTCGAAAGCGCGAGCAACTGCACATAGCGCTTCGCGGCGAGATAAGTCGAATGATCCTGGTACGACAACTCCTTGAGGCGCTGGCGGGGATATGCCTCCTCCAACCCGTCCGTGAGTTGATCGACCGCCTTCATCAGCCGCGCTTCGTTGGCGGGATTCATCAGCCGCTTGATCGGCCGGGTCTTCAAGTTCCTCGGCGAATGCGACGCCTGACTTGCCGTCGAGGCCGGCCAAGGGCCGGCGTTTGCGCTTCTTCCAATGCGATCGCAGCCGGTTCGCCAAGACGTTGCCCAGCCAACGGCGGAAAGAGCCGTCGCGCTGGCGGTTGAACCGAGGCAATTCCTTGACCACCACCATCAGCACGTCCTGGGCCAGGTCGTTTGCCTCGTCGCCCAAGTCCGGAACGCGTCTCAGCCAGTGGAGGATCCAGGGGTGATAAATATCGTGTAACTTCCGCCATTGCGGATCGTCGGGCTCGGCCGACTTGAGCCGCTCGAGCAGGCTGACTGAAGTGAGCTTGGAAGCGTTGAACGGGCGATTCACGAAGTTGCTTACCTGCACGTCCGAAGTATCACCGCCATTGCAACGCAGCATAACCCGCCGACACGGATCGCGACAAGCGCTCACTTGGTGAGTGGTGAGTGGTGAGTGGTGAGTGGTGATGTGGTCAGAAGGCGCCGTTTGCGCAAAGGCGGCTACCGCCGCCACGGCTGATTGCGGTATCATGCCTGCATTAGGATTATACTGCACGCGGCCAAGAATGAGACATTCGGAAGTCCGCACACCAACCCGCAGCGCAAGCAAGGCAAGTAGTTACGCGCCTTGCTTGCGCTGCGGGTTAGTGTCGAAGCAGGCCGCGTGCAGTATAGCGTCCGGTTTCGTGCTGCCAAAAAAAGGCAAAACCGTGCCGTCATCCGACGTACCATTCGTCCCGTGTGGCACCGCGACGTCTAGAGGCGGGCCAGGTACACAATGTCATTATTGATCGACGGCTACAATCTGCTGCACGCCTCCGGCATCGTCGGTCGCGGTCTGGGGCCCGGCGGGCTGGAGCGCTCGCGGCTGGCGCTCTTGAACTTCGTGGCCGAAGCGGTCGACACGAGGGATCTGGCCCACACGATCGTCGTGTTCGACGCCGCCAACGCTCCGCCTGGCTTGCCGCGTTCAATCATGCACCGCGGCCTGACCGTGCGTTTCGCGGCGCAGTACGAAAGCGCCGACGAATTGATCGAAGAGTTGATCCGTGCCGACAGCAGTCCACGGCGGTTGACCGTGGTTTCCAGCGACCATCGCCTGCACCGCGCCGCCCGCCGCCGCCACGCACGGCCCATCGACTCCGACCGCTGGTACGCCGATATGCTGCGCCGCCGTCAGGGCCAGGGCGACATGCCCCAGCCATCGAAGCCTTCCGGTTCGACCAGCGACGACATCGAGTTCTGGCTCCAGCAGTTTGGCGGCGACGCGCCGCCGAATGACGAGATCTTTCCGCCAGGGTACGGGGAAGGAGAAAGTTGAGGCGAATCCGGCTAAATTTCGGGCCAATCCGACTACGACATGGCATACTTTCCTGGTATCTTGGTGCTTTTCCGCCGCCGGCAACTCACTGAAGCGATTCCAAAACAGCCCATGCTCGCCGACCTTGGCACCCTTGGCGTCACCGCCGCGTCGATCGGGTTCTTGCACACGCTTTGCGGCCCCGACCATTACTTGCCGTTCGTGGCCATGTCGCATGTGGGGGGGTGGGGCCGTGGCAAGACGATGGTGGTTACCTTCGTGTGTGGCATCGGGCATGTGGCCAGCTCGGTGTTCCTCGGAGCAATCGGCATCGCCGTGGGGACCGCTGTCTTGAAGCTGGAGACCCTTCAGAAGATCGAAAGCCAACGCGGCGACCTCGCCGGCTGGCTGCTGGTGGCCTTTGGGCTGACCTATTTCGTGTGGGGCGTGGCGCGGGCTATCCGCAACCTGCCTCACACGCATCGGCACGGGCACGGCGGGGGACACGGCTTGCGGCGCGGCTCGATGACGCCGTGGGTGCTATTCACGATTTTCCTCTTCGGTCCCTGCGAACCGTTGATTCCGCTGGTCATGTACCCGGCGGCCCAAGCGAACCTCGCCGCGGTCGTGGTGGTGACGGCGCTGTTCAGCCTGACCACGTTGGCCACGATGTGTACGATGGTCGCGCTCATTTGCTTCGGGACCGGGCCGTTGCGGCTGCCCCGCGTCGAGCGTTTCAGTCAAGCGCTGGCCGGGTTGGTCGTGCTGTCATGCGGTGTGGCGATCAAGTGCGGGCTGTAGGAGCGGTGCGGCAGACCGGTCTTGAGTAGGCTAATCTGCGCCGCCACCGCGAAACAGGCCGCCCCCCAGGCAATGAAATCGAATCCCGGCATCCGTGGCCGTGACCAGACCATGGCATGACTCCCCGCGAACGCGGCCAACGCTGATGACGTAGAACGGGTTGTGGTTATAGAGGAAGCATATGTGCGGTGTGTACGGGATGCGGGCGAAGGCGCGGAGAAACGCGATCTTCGACATCCCCACGACGTCTGAGCAAGCCGCGTAAGCGGCGGCGTCTCCCCGCGCCACACTTCGCACCACCCCACGTTTTTTTGGATCTCCGTTTTTAGGGGGATTCGAAGTCGCGTTTATCCGCGCCGAAGCCGGCAACGAGGCGCTGTCGCCGCGTTGCGCCGGCACGCGCGACCTGGGGCCGGGCGTGGCGCGAGAAATTTTTTCCAACCTGGCCTTGACCGGGCGTCGGCGTCGCGCGCCGAGCCGCGGCGCTGCGCGAAAAAAAACGACTCCGAAACCCCTCCCAGGCGATCCAAACGGGCGTGGGGTAAGGCGAAGGGTGGGGAGGCAATTGGAGGCCGCTTTCGCGGCTGGCGAAAGACGTCATGGGGTATTCGGAGATCGTTTTTTTTCGCTTCGCTGCCGTTTTTTTTGCGTAAAAATGATCCTGCCTGATTCGTGGGCCGCCACGGCCCCCCCGCGGCTTACGCTACGGGTCACTGGACCTTGACCGGGACGTTCGACGTCGCGCCCATGTAAACTTTTTCACCCTGAGGCAGCGGCACGAGGCGGTACTCGTAACCTTGGCCCACCATGACCGCTTTCAGCTCGCGAAAGTGCGCGAAGGAGTCGGGCCAGACGAAAACGGCCAGGTAGTAGTCTTCCTTCTCGAACGCCGCCAGCTTGGCGGTGAGCGCCTGCCGCGACGCACCATCGGCTTCGATGGGCATTCCCTTGCCCGGCTTGGCCGATACCTCGCGCTGCCCATTCGAGGTCGTCAGCTGGCAATCGTCCTGGTTGAAGACGACAGAGCCGTCGGGATTGAGACGGTAGACCAGGTGCAAGTGGCCCGCGCTGAGCAACAACGGGATTTCGTCTTTATTCGTATCGTGCAGTACGGGCAAGCCCGCGTCCGCGCCGCGGTCGGCCACCTCGCGCCGCAGCGCGTCTTCGGCCGCCGCCAGTTTTTCACGATCTTCGCTCAAAACGCGGTCAAGCTCGGCCAGCTTCATGCTCACGGTGTTGATCTCCAGTTGCGCCTGACTCACCTCGCCCAACAGCGTCAGCCGCCGCTGGTCGACCGCGTCGCGCCGCGCCCGAAGCTGGCGCAGTGTCGCGGCCAGTTCCCTCTCGTCCGCAGGGGCCAATTGCTCGCGGAGCGCGTCCTGCTGGTCCGCGGCGGCGCGCAGCGTCTTGAGCCGCGCCGCCAGATCTTCGCGCCGCAGTTCCAAGCCGGCCAGTTCCGCCTGGCGTGGTACTTCGGGCGAGGCGTTTTCGGCCTCGCGTCCGCTCATCTGCAGCAGAATGACCGTCAGGATGGCGAGGAACAGCACGCCTCCGAACGTGTTGCAAATCGTGTCGAGCAGCAGGTCGAGGCTGCTGGCCGGTGCGCCGCGCCGTCGAGCCATTAGAAGGAGGCTCCCGTGTCAGGATCGATGATGGTCTGGTCCGCGGCGACGACGTCGAATCCCAAGTCGAAACCGAGCTTGCCCAGTTCATCGCGCAACTCCACGAAGGCCGTGATGCCCGACGGCTTGACAAGCAGCACGAAATACTCGCTTCCTCGATCGCGGCCAGCGGCCCAGGCGAGAAAGGCCGCTAATCGCTCGCTCGCCGTATCGGCGCCGAAAGTCGTTGCTGGCGCACTGACGCCCAGCGGCGCCGTCGAGACGGCGGCATCCGTCACTTCCACGATCCAAGTCGACTTGGCGGCGCCCACCGGTGAGTTGTAGATCAGGCGGTTCGAGCTGCGCAGTTTTTCGAGCCGCCGCCGCGCGGCTTCGAGCCGGCGCGTCAATTCCTCGGCCGCGTCCCAATCGGCCCGCCGCGAGGCTTGCCGCGTCTGGATTTCACGCCGTTGCTCCTGGGCCCGGCGCGCGCGCGTTTCAAGCTGCGCCACGTCGGACTCCAACCGCGCGATCTGCCGCTCGGCGTCGGCCGTTTCGGCGTGCAGCCGGCGCGCGTCGAAACCGGCCAGTTCCTGCAGCTCGGTGTCGCGCGCCGCCAGGCGCGCCTCGAGCTCATCGACCTCGCGTTGGGCCTCGTCCACGGCGGGTTCCAGTTCCGCGACCACCACCGCCGTTTGCACCGCCGGGGTCTGAAGTTGCCGTTGCGACAGTTCCAACGCCATCAGCAGCGTGACAAGAATCATGATGCCCGTCACCGACGTGATGATGTCCTGGAACGAGAAAAGCGTGATCGGGTTCGATTTAGCGCCTCGTCGACCCATGAGTTCTGTGCCTGTCGTTCGGTGTTTTATGGCGCGCGTCGGGATGGTGGGCGGTGCCCACCCTACGGACCTGAAAAGCTGCGGACGATGGTTAATTCGTTCTGAGGTTGGCTTTGTTCCGTAATGGTGGCGTTCGACCCCATCCAGCTTGTCTGGATTATGGCGCGCGTTGGGATGGTGGGCGGTGCCCACCCTACGGAACAAAGCGGTACGTGCCGTGGTTTTCTTGCGCGATGCGTTCCAACAGCGGCTCCGCAACCCGGTCCATGAAGGCGATCGTGTGGACCGCCGTGCGATGCGTGTTTTTCATGCGCACCTGGTCTGCGACGCCGGGGTCGAACTCGCCGTCGGAGAGCAGGTAAATCGCGTCGGGCCGCAAGGCGAGGGCCTGGGTGATCGCCTCCGTCGGATCGGTGCCGCCCGACCACTGAAAGCCGCCGATCCAGGTCGCGATCGATTGCTTGTTGGCACGATTCGCGCGCAGTAGCCGTTGATCGGCCGCCGGGTAGAACTGAGGAAACGCTCGATCGGAGAAGAACACGACGAAAAAGCTCTGGTTTGGCTTGAGCGCCTGAATCGAGGCCAGCAACTCCGCGCAGGCCTTGCGGAACGGCTCGCCCGACATGCTGCCCGAACAATCGACGACATACGCGAACTTTCGTCCCTTGGCGCGGACCTGGAAAAACTGGCTCGAACCGCCGCCCGCGCCGCCGCCTGCACTATCGCCGCCGCCTGCACTATCGCCGGCATCGCCGTCGAGCGGCCGAATCACCGCGGCGGCGCGGGGCGGCCGCACCGGCGCCGCGGACGAAGCGCTCGTCGACGCGGCGCCGTCGGGCGCGACCGGTTCCGCGACCGGCGCCGACGAGGGTGATGCCACCGGCGCGCTGGTTCCCTTGGCGGTCTCGTCTCGGTCAGCCCTGTCGTCTCGGTCAGAGCTGTCCTCTCGGTCAGCCCTGTTGTGCGCCGCCTTCGTTGCTCCCCCAGCGACAGCCGTGCCCGGCTCCGATCCGACATCGCCCCCTTCACCGCTTCCGACGCCCGTTGCAGCGCCCGCCGCGATACCGGTTCCGTCCGCCACTCCACCACCCATCCGCGCGGGCGACCGCAACCAAGCCAGCAGGAGCAGCAGGAGCAAACAGGCGAAAGCAACGCCGCCGAGCACGGCGAAGCCGATCCGACGCCTCCGGCGATCAGTGGACGCCTGATGCGTTGGCAGCAAGGGGGGCGGCGCCGGTCGAGGAGGTGGATGCGGCCTTGGAGGCGCCATGGAAGCCATGCGCGGCACGGAAGAACCCGCTGGCGCGTTAACGGGCGGCGGCGAACGAAGCTCTGGGGTCCGTTCAGCCGATGCGCACAACCCAGGGACTTGCGTGGCGGCCGTCCACTCGCCGGTCAGGCCCCGCCGCACCAACTGCCCTGGCGCGAGCTTTCCGCGGCGCGCGAGGAACCGAAGTTCCTCCCACGAGTAAGGGCCGCCGGCGACGTCGTCTTGTTTCAGAAACCAATCGACCACGTTGGCACCCACTATCCGGTTTCCCGCTCGAACGGCATAATCCGCAGTTTGCTCACCACCTGCCGCATGCAGTATTCGCCGCAAGCGTCGAGAAAATCTTCCTCGGCCTTCTTGAGAAAGGTCAGCAACAATTGAACGACCAGGGCGGCGACCAGCGCCACCAGCGTCGTCTCGAACGCCTTGCTTAGCCCGGCCGTGACGGTTTTCAGCGCTTCGGCAAGCTGGCTGATGTCGCTGGCCTGGGCCAGCACCCGGCTGAAACCGCCGATCGCCTCCGACAGGCCCACCACCGTGCCGATGAACCCCAGCACCGGAATGCCCCACACGAACCCCTCGACGATCGAGTAGGTCGAATACATCGACGATTCGTCGCCGTCGGCCTGTGAGCGCAAGATGTCGTCGACGTCCGACACCCGGCCCAGGTTGCGCAAGTTCGACAAGGCGATCATGATCCGATTGAACAACAAAAAATGTTTCGGGTCGTCGACGGTCGCGTAAATCCGTTGCGTGACCTCGTCGACATTGGCCGCCGAGAGCACGAAATCATGTTCGCCGGGCACCACCAAGTGTTCCAGGGCGCGGCGTTGCAGGGCCAGCTTGCGCCATTTGAGGAACAGAATCACCAGCGACCAGGCCGTCAGAAGGCAGGTGGCGTACTGGCCGATGCCGTTATCGGTGAACATCGCCGCTCCCGCGGCGAAGCGCGTACCGTGCAAGGGTATCAAGGCGGTGTAAAACACAACGGTCAGCACGGCGGCGATCAGGCCGGAAAGGAGCATGTTGGCCTGCGTGTACCGCCCGCCATGAAAACCGAGTTTCTGCTCGACGTCGAGACGTGACCACGCCAGCGGAACCTCACCAACGCGTTGCACAAGGAACCTCGAATCTGGGTTGAATACTACTCCGGCACCGCGTCAGCGGAGGTTGGGCCGCTCTGCTCGGATCGCGCGGGCAGGTATTTCTTAGCTTCCTCGACGTCAAACGGCTCGAGCACGAACACGGTCTTCGTACCGCCGACCGCGGTCCCGTATAGCTTCGTCCCGCTTACGAACAGAAGGTCTTCGATCGCCTGGAAACTACCGTCCGTCATGCCCTTGGCCGAGACGCCCTTGATCCAAATCAGGGCCGCTCGACCACGAACATTGCCAAACATCGTCTCGGCCAAGAAGTTCCGATCGTCGATCACTTGAAACACTTTCACGTTGTAGGAACTACTTTGACCCCGCGCGCTGTTGCGCGCGGCGGGCGCGCCAAGTCCGCGGCCCGCCCCCCACTGGACGGCGCTGGGGCCGAGAATCACCCCGACCATCCCGACGGCAAGGTTGTTCGTGTTCAGGCCAAGGCCAGGGTTTACCTTTTCGTCCAACTCGGCCATCTCTCGCTCGATTCGCTCCATGCCTTCCTTGAGGAGTTCATCGGGGCGTTTCTCCAAATCGGCCAACCGCTTGCCCAGCTTCTTGACTTGTGCTTCCACATCGCTAATCGTCTTGCGAAGCGCCTTCATTTGCGGCTTGGAGCGTTGGCCCTTCTTTTCCGATTGCTCGCGTTCCAATTGCTCGTGCGCCCGCGCTATGATCGCGTTCCCTTCGGCAATCTTCTTTCTGATCTCGATCGCGCCCCCGCGAGTCTCGTCCAAGATCCTGGCAGTCTTTTGCTCCCGGATCATTGCGAGGGTTGCTTTCCTTTGCGCGAGGAACGACTTGATATGCGGCGGAGGCTCCGGCGCGGTGGTCGGGTCGACAGCAGGCGGTTGAGGTTGAGGTTCCGTATCGTCGCGAGTGGCGGACGTCGCGGCGGCGTCGGCTGTTGGTTTTTCCGCCGGCAAAGGCCCAGCCGGAACTGGGGCCGGCGGGTCCGTGGAGGTAACGCCGTCGGGAGCTACTGGCGCCGGGACCGGCACGGACGAAAGAGGCGCCGCCGCTGCCGCGCCCGGCACGGACGGCGGGACGATCACCGGCGGGCGACTTGCGATGGGGCCTTCGTCTCCATCGGGGGCGTCATTCGCCGCGTTAGTTCCGCGCACGCCCAAACCGGCGCCCGCGGTCGGGCCGACGTCGCGCTCCTCATCGGCGCCGATTCCCGTTCCGCTGCCCGGCGCGATACCCGCTCCGTCCGCCACCCCCGCTGTGGGCCGCGCTCGACCGCCGAACAGGGCCAGCAACGCGAACACGAGCAAGCACGTACTGAAGACTCCGGCGGTGACGGCGAAGGCGATCCGACGTCTGCGTCCCGCGCGGCGCACCGTGTCCTTCGGCAGTCGAGGAGCGACCGGACGCGGAGGCGACGGTGGCATGGAGGCGACGGTGGTAGCCAGGTTCGGGCCCGCGGAACTTCCCCGAGCGGGCGGCGAGGGAGGTTCTTGGGTCCGTCGCGTGGCCGCGGCGGGCTCCTCGCGCCCCCGCGCTTCGGCCGACGTATACAGCCCTGGCACTTGCGTGGCGGCCACCCAGTCGCCGCTCGCGCCACGACGCACCAACTCGTGCGACTTGAGTTTTCCTCGCCGCGCGAGGAACCGGAGTTCGCCCCACATGTAAGGGCCGCTGTCGACGGCGTCTTGTTTCAAGAACCAATCGTCCATGTTAGCACCTTCTATCCGCTTTCGCGCTCGGTCCAAAGTAGCAGGCACACTCCGTGTGCCGTCGCATTGCGGGCAAACGCCCGAATCGGCGGCAGGTTACGGCACACGGAGTGTGCCTACTACTTTACCTCTACCACATGCCGCCGACGAACAGGCGGGCGCTTTCCCGTCTTTGAGCTAATTTGCCATGCTCCGGGCTCCGACCAACGCCAACAAAAAGAACGCGAGTACCAGGAGCGCCATTGCCGCGCCGATGGCCACCACGATGTAGCCGAACACCAGCCCCGTCACGGCCAGTCCGCCGCCGGCATAGCGCTCGGGCGCGCGACGCACCTTGCGCAGGGCCGAGTGTCCGAAAATCACCGCCAGTAGCGCGGTCAAAGCGGCCGCTATAGCACAACTAATCATATAGGCCAGCCCGGCCACGACCAACGCGGCCGCCGCGACCGCCAGGGCGCCGGCAAGCAGCCCCAGAACGAGGCTGGCGACCGCCATGCCCGGCGTTTGCGGCTCGTCGGCTCGTCCCGCCCTTGGACCGGCCGCCACGGCGACGGGCGCGAATGGCGCGCTCGCCGGAGACTGTGGGAACAACCCCGACGCCTGGTGTGCGGGCACCCAACTCGATGTTCCCAGCATCCAGACCAAATCGGACGTCTGCAAGTGGCCCGTTTGCGCCAGGTGCCGCAACTGGTTGAAATCGACCGGCCCGGCCTCGGTGCCCCCCTGGCTATAAAACCATTGCGACACTTCAGCGGGTGGTGGACCTGCCGCGGCGGGCACCAGCGCAAAGACCCCCTCGGCGGGCGCCGCCGCCGGCAAGGCGGCGGCCGGTTTCGGCACGGGCGCTGCGACTTCGGGAAACAGGTCGGGGTAGTCGGTCGCGCGGCCCCAGGTTTGACCCTCGGTGGAGACCTCGTGCAAACGGCTGAACTGACCGCCGCGGGCCATCGACTTGAGTTGCTCGGAGCTGAACGGCCCCTGCACGCGCCCGCGGACACGAATATAAAAGCGGTCGTCGGTCATCGAACATGCTCCTCGTGTACTCACCGCTTCACCGCGTCGTTGCCGGGGCCACGCCATCTGTAGGGAACGCCCTCCGTGGCGTTCCGTGAAGCGCCTCTGACGTCTGCGCGCGGGGCACGGAACGCCACGGAGGGCGTTCCCTACAGAATCGGGCTCGGGTGCGCATCCTAACCTTTAACCTTTAAGCGTGTCGTTGAATATAAAAGCGGTCGTCGGTCATCGAACATGCTTCGAGTGTGCTCGTCGCTTCACCGCGTCGTTGCCGGGGCCACGCTGGCGTAGACCGGCCTGCCTTCGAGCAGTGCGGGCGAAGCCTCGTCGAGCGCCGCGTGGCCCGCGGCCAGCCGACCGAGCTTGCTGAACTCGACGGTCATCCCATTCGCGTTCGGATGCGCCACGTAAAGATCGCCCGTCACGTCGCCGGCCAGCGGCCCGGTCGAGCAGCGCCAATGGCCATCGTCCGACTGGCTCAGCCAGCCGATCCAACGGAAGCGTTCGACGTTCTCGGGTCGGTGGGCCTGGTTGAATTCCTTGGCCGCGGCCTCGCGGGCCGCGCGCAGATCCGGCAAACGCTTGAGCAATTCCTGCGCTTGCACACGCGCGCGTCGCGCGTCGGCGTCGTCGGGATCAAGCCAGTTGACCGTACCATCGAGGTTGGCGCCCGTGATCAGCATCTCGTGAGGCGAAAAAACGTGTTCCAGCGTCAAGCTCCCCTGCCGGGCCACCGCGAGAATCTGACCCAAGAGCTGCGCCTTCAGCACCGGGTCCATGCGCGGCTGTTCGACCACGTCGACCAAAATATGGCAAAATGTTCCCTCCCAATGAGCGTCGTCAAGCCGCGAAAGTTGGTCGAGCACTTTTTTCGCGACCAGCGACTGCGGGGCGGCCGCGATGCCGTCCTTGGCCAAATGGTCGTCCTTGAGTAGCTTCGACTTCGTGGCCAGCTTGAAGTTCTGCAGGTACTTGACGGTCACGAGATGGCCGCTTCGTCTGGGCGCCTCGTCGGTATAGTACCGCTTTCCGTCGCGGTCCTCGACCAGCGTCAGGTCGGCGATCGTGCGAAGCTGAAACATGTCGCGTAGCGGCGCTTCGAGCCGTTCGCCGTCGGCGGTGACGCGGCGCGCGATCGGCGGCAGGAACTCCATCCGCCGCCGCACGACCGCGGCTTGCGGCGCGGTCGCGAAGGCGGTCAACAGGGCCTGGGCCTCGGCCAGGTGGGCGGCGGCCTGCGCGGGGGTCTCTTTCGCCAAATCGAGCTTGGCCAGCCTCCCAACCAGCAAGTCCCATTTTTCGACCTGCTCCCAGACAGCGGGCTCTTTGTCGAGCACTTGCAAAAACTCATGGCTTCGTTTGCCTTCGGGAAACGCTTTGACGTAAACCGCCAGCTTCTCGCGAAAGCGGTCGCGTTGGCCGACGGCGGCCGTGATCTCGCCTGCTCGTTGATCGTGGTCGAGGCGTAGTTGCTCTGTCTCATGCAACGCGCGCAACTTCTTGCGCAAGGCGCTCGCGCCGGCCGCCAGCGCATGGTCGACGGCGCCCGATTCCTGTTCGATCTGCGCCGCGTCGACCTCGATCCGCTCGATCGCGGCCAGCAGTTCCTCACCGGCGGTTATTTCGCCCGCTTCGAGTTTTTGAACCCGGCCGCGCAATTCCTCGACGCGCTCGGTAAAGGCGTGGTCGCGCTCTCCTTGCAACTCCCGCCGCCGCCCGGCGATGCGGTGCTCCCATTGCAGAACCTCGTGCTCTTCCTGGCTTCCTTGGGCGAGCCGACGCGCCTCGTCGAGCAGTTTGGGGTCGGGCCGGTCAAGCCCGTCGGCCGTCACCGCCTCGATCGCCGCGCGGAAAGCCGCGGCGCGGTCGCGCTCCTGCGAAACGAGGCCGTCGAGCCGCGCCTCCAACTCCACGACTTCCGAGCGCGCGCGAAGCCAGGAGCGCTCAGCGCCCAGTCCATCAAGAAATTCGCGCATTTCGTCGAGCTTCGATTCGTCGATGAGCCTGCTCAGGGCGCCGGCGGCCTCAGCCACTTCGTTCTCACGATGCTGGTGCTGGATGCCGAACCAGGTGAGCCCCGCCGCGGCAAGCACGGCCGCCGCGATGCCCACGATCCAAAGCTTGTTGCGCCGCGAAGCCGCGAGATCGATGATTCCCACGCGCTCGCGGAAGCGGCGTTCCAGCACGCGGGGCACGCCTCGCTCACAGCGCACGAGGTCATGGTAGCGGCGGTCGAGTTGCTCGCGGCCCGCCGAATCGTCGAGAGCGCGTTCCAACTCGGCCAGGGCGCGCGCGTAGTCGGCCTCGGCGCGCTCGCGTTGGTCCTGTTCAGCAAGCCATTCGAGGGCGGGCGCCGTCAGGGCGGCCAGAGCATCGTCGTCGGCCAGGTCGGCCAACGTGGCGCAGGCCTGCCAGCGGCTGCGCAAAGCGCGGCCCCGCTCGACGTCGAAGTCGGAAAAGGCCGCCGTCAACTCCGGCTCGATGGTCGCCAATTCGTTCTGGGCGCGCTGGGCGCGAAGCTTGTTCGCGGCGTCGACGGTCCATTGCACCAGGGCCGCCCGCGGTGGCTGGAGCCACTCGGCCTCGCACAGTTCCCGTTCGAGCCGATCGATCTGGTCGAGGTCGCCGGCGCGCAGGGCCGCTTCCGCCTCGCCCTGAAGTTGCTGGTGACGGCGCTTCTCGAACGTCACGAGGTCGTCGTTCCAGACCGCGTTGGCGGGATCGGCGCGCGCGATCTTCCGCAATTGGGCGATACGTTGGGGCAGCGGCGCGCGGGCCAGCGCCAGTAGCCGGTGCCGGCCCATCATGGCGCCCAGCGGCTGCTCTTGCGCATAGGCCGCGTTCAATTCGGCGGCCGCGTCGATGCGCAGCTCGGCTGGGACCGTGCGCCCCGCCTGGCGCAGGGCGTCGCACCAGAGCAGCCGCTCGGGAAAGTCGAGCACGGCGACCAATTCGAGCAGGTTGGGGGCCGCGTCGCAACGCTGGATCGCTTCGCCGCGCAGCCCGCGCCGCAGCAAGTCCTGGCACTCGCGCAGGCGCTCGTTGGCCTCCTCGCAGGCCGTCTGGTAGTCCGCGATCACGGCCAAAAGAAGGTCGAGCGGGAGCGACACCTCCGTCACCGCGTTCTGGATCGCTTCCACGGTTCTTTGATGGTCAAGTTGCGTCGTCATGGTCGCGGGTCCGTCAAGTCACTCGTCAGGGGTTTCGGCCAGTACGACCTCGTAGTCGCCGACCTGGTAATACAACGTAAAACGAATGCTGCCGGAAAGCTTTTCCAGGAAGTCGGCTAGTTTCTCGCACCACGCAGCCTCCTTTTCATGGAAGTTCTTCCGCATCGTGAGTTTCTGCACATCGTTTGTAAGCCGTGTCCGTTCCTTCGCGTTAGGATCGGCTTTTCCCATTGGAGGGATCTGAAGATTCTTGCGTTCCTTTTCAATGTTCTCAAGATTCTTGAGTTCCTTTTCAACATTCTCAAGATCCTTGGCGTCCTTTCGCGTTTTTTTATCGTTCTCGCTCGCCAGACCGCGGCACTTCGAGATTGACAAGTGAACCAGTTCCAATTCCTCCTTCCCCTGCCTCCACGTCGTTTGGACCCCTCGGTTTGACAACCGAATCTTGAGTGCGTTCCCCGTGAAGGCAAGCGAGACTAACACCCTGATGTCGCGTTGGGGCTCAAAGGGAACATGAATTTCCACTTTCGCTTTTTCGGAGTTCTTCGGTTCACAAGCCGCGAGCCCGGTCTTCGGCCGTAGCGTGACCCCAGCAATGTCCTCGGCGCTCACGCGCAAGCGCAATAGCTTGGTTTGAATTGGCCCCAACAGGTCAACCGCAATATCTCTCTCAGGCTTTTTGAAGTCGAGTGCGGCGCGAGGCAAAGCAACCGGCGTGCGCAGGTAACAAATTGTCGGCGCCGCTTTCCCCGCCGAGATTTTCAGAACGCAATTGCGCAAAGCCGAATAATCCTTACCTCCCCAGAGGAATTGGAGCGAATCCTCTTTTAACCTAAACTTCCCCACCGTCGTCGACACCGCAACGGAGTTGTCCACCCCCTGACTGATTTCCCATTCCTTGATATTGCCGTTGTGCCGATTAACAAGCTTAAGTTGATCTCCAGGCTCGACGACTGTGTCCCACTCGACAAGGTCAAGGTCGAAGCCATCAAATTCGCTCCTGTCGATCTTGGCAACATCGACCCAATTCGCTGGCTTCGTGTATTCAGGCAATTGGAGCCGATACTGGCCTTTCTCAAGCAGCGCACGACCCCCCGGCTCCGTTGGCTGAAGTAAGGCTGGCGGTTCGACGCGAGCGGGAGGGGCCGCCGATATCGTGGGTGCTGGTGGCAGCGGATGGCTGGGGGTGGGTTGGCTCGCGCTGGGTTGGCTGGCGCTGGGTTGGCTGGCGCTGGGTTGGCTGGCCCGGCTGGCCCTGGGTTGGCTCGCGCTGGGTTGGCTCGCGCTGGGTTGGCTCGCGCTGGGTTGGCTCGCGGTGGGTTGGCTCGCGGTGGGTTGGTTGGCGGTGGGTTGGCTGGCGGTGGGTTGGCTCGCGGTGGGTTGGCTGGCGGTGGGTTGGCTGGCGGCAACGGATTCGTCGTCGTTGCGACGTTGCGCCGTGCGAAGGTGGACGGCGACAACCCCTCCCCCGATCAGAACCAGCGCCGCTGTGCTCCCGACAGCGGACCAAACCAAGAGCTTCTTCTTTCGTTTGCGCGGCAGCGGCGGCAAGCCGCGTTGCGGAAAGTTCACTCCAGCAATACTCGGGAACGCGGGGGCCACGTCATATTCGCTGGGCTCGGGCTCGGCCAACAGGGTCAGGAGTTTCGAGGCGGCCGGTTCATCGACGTTGCCGGCGGGTGCCCGCGACTCCTGCGCCGGAGCCCGTCTCGGTGGGGCGGCCGGCATGGGGAGAACGCCGGTTCGGGCGGCGGCCACCAGCGGCCCGCCCTCGGCGGCCGGCAATGGCCGGCGCAGGTCAAGCACGAGCGCGTGCGGCAGACGGACGGCGGCTTTCGCCTCGGGGCCGTCGGCCAGCACGAAGCGCCACTGGCACTCGACGCCCGGCGGCAGCTTGGTGAAATACGTGCTGAACGTGACCTGCCAACGCCGCTCGGCCGGCAACAGCGCCAGTGCTTCCGCCACCAAGGGCAACAAGTCCTGGCCAGGTTGAAAGAGCAAACAGACCGGCCGTGGAGGCCGGCTGAGCGCCGTCTCGGCCAAGACCCCGCCCCATCCGGCGTCGCCCGTCACCTGTTGCCAGTGCGAACAGACCGCCGCCGCCGTCGCGCCAGCAGGCGGCGTTCTGCCGGCGCGCAGCAAGCGCGGCTCTCCGTCCCAGGCGGTTTCGAGAAAGCCGGGTTGCGACATGACCCAAGCGGGACCGGCCGGCGTGAGCTCGTTGGGTTCCAAGGCCACAAGGTGGGCGAACTTGTTCGAGCGCTGCGTGTAATCGAGCCCGGCGTCGGCGACGCGCGAAAGCACATGGAACCGCCGGCCGCCGACCGCGATCGCCAAGTGCGAGAAATTCACCGGGTTCAAAGCGGCCTGGGGATCGTCGGCCGCGAAGACCTGCCGATAACCGCTGAGCGATTCGAGCCGCTCGGCCAAGGGTTGCACCATGCCCTGCGTGCTGATGACCGTGCAAAAGCCGCGCGTGCCGGGTTTCAAGCCGCGAGGCGCCGATGTGTAGACGATTTCCTGGCTCATGTGCCCGTGTCTCCCCAGACCCTCGGATAGCCCGCCGGAGCGCCGGCGCTGGGGGAGTGGACTTCGCCCCCCGCGGCGACCTGGCCCCCCGCGGCGATGGGCGTCTTTGGCGCCATGTAGGGAATGAGTCCCTTCATCCAGCGGCACATGGCGTAGAGCAACGGAACCTCGGCCCACATGGGCGCCACGTCGCGCGGGCGAATGCCGAGCATGCCCGTCTTGGGGTCGAGCTCGGGGCCACGTCCCAACGCGCTGACGGGCACATAGAGCACCTGCCGCGCGAAGCCCTCGGCGGCCGACACGATCTCGGGCGAGAGCCGGGTGAGCACGGTTCGCACGGCGGCCGACGTCTGTTCGATCAACCCAAGGTCGAGCGCCGATTCACCGGTGGCGCGGTTCGTCCGCAACGCGCGGGCGAGCTCCAGGCGTCCCAGGCCCAACAGCGGCGCCCAGGCGTCGTATTTCGTGACCACCACGACCAAGGGCGCCGTGTGCTGCGCGCCCTGGCCGAGACCGCCGTAGCGCCGGATACGATCCGCCGCCTCGGCCAGGATGGTTTCCTGCCGCATGGTCCGCGCGCGGTCGTTCATCTGCGGATCGTTTGTTCGGCCGACGCAGGCCTTGCGGAAGCGCGGATCTTGGGTCGGGTCGAAAAGGAACAGCAGCACGCGCGAACGCGCCAGGTGGCGCGTGACGGGGCTGGCGACCGAGTCTTGCCCTGGCAGGAAGTGCTCGCCCGCGTTGTCGTACAGGCACAGCGCGCGCGACAGCCGCGCCATGGTGGCGAAGTTGCGGTGGGTCGGCAGCGGCCTGACGGAGAAGACGAAGGGCCGCGGGTACGACACGGTTTGCTCGTCGAACAGTACCGTGTCGTACAGGTCGCCTTGCAATTCGGTCTTGCGGATGGCCACCAACTGGTCCTGCTGCGAGTTGAGGAACAACAACTCTTCGTATTCGTTCAGACCGCGATTCGAGGTCGGGTCGGCGTCGCCGAAGGCGATCGAGAAATGCTGGGCCAGACTTTGGCGCATCTGCCAGGTCATGGCCGCGAGAAAATACGATTTGCCCGACGCCGGCGCTCCGAGGATCGAGAAAAACAGCGGCGGCAATTCCAGCAAGGCGCGTGGCACCGAAAGATGGCACTGCGGGCAGGCCAAGGCATGGCACTCGAACCCTTGCGAGTCGATCGCATCGCCCTCGACGCTGAATCGGGTGGGCAGGAAGCGCCGCTGGTGTTCCGCGCCCAGCCGGGCATCGCCCAGCAGGTTCGGGTGCTGCGACACCCAAAGCACGTCTTCGGGTGGAAACGTGTGCCAGCAGTGGGGGCAGGTGACCTTGGCCTGCAACTGCAATGACGAGACAGCCGATGGTCCGTTCACGCAATCCCCCTCCCGCCAATGGGTCTGGCGGGCCGCCTCGTGGCGGCGCTTTGGCACGCTGAAGTCGCCGGCCGAGCGGCGAGCGATTTTCCCCTCCTGATTCCGACTTCACCCCCAATCCCGCGGCGGCGAATTAAATGGTAGTCATTTGCATACCCGATTACAAGCAGCTTTTTCTTCGATTTCGTATTTTCGCGTCATGCCGGCTTTTTGAGCGGCGCACGACCCGCTAGCCAGCCCGGATCATTCATGGCCCAACACGAAGTGGACGGGCGTAGCCGGCAACGAGGCGCTGTCGGCGCGTTGCGCCGGCATGTGAGCGTTTCGCTTGCTTAGCCCGGATTATTCATGGTCTCGTAGCTGGCTTCGCAAGAAGTCAGGCCGTGGACGCGAGTTACGCCAGAATTCTTGCGAATTCTGCTACAGCACAGTGCGCGAGTTCCTCTCCGGACCATGAATAATCCGGGCTAGCAAAGCTGGAGAGCGGGGCGTGACGATGTCCGCCGAGCCGCGGCGCTGCGCGAAAAAAAACGACTCCGAAACCCCTCCCAAGCGATCCAAACGCGCGTGGGGTAAGGCGAAGGGCGGGGGGGCAATTAAGTGCCGCTTTCGCGGCTGGCGAAAGACGTCATGGGGTATTCGGAAGTCGTTTTTTTTCGCTTCGCTGCCGTTTTTGCGGCACGCCCGTTGCTGCGCAACGTGCGTGCTTTGGGCGTAAAAATGATCCTGCCGGATTCGTCACGATGGCGGTGGTGAACGGCGCCATGACTCCAACTCGCGATGGAGTCGGTCGATTTCCAATTCCTGCTTGCGACGTTCTTCGTCAACATTCGCCAGGGCGGCCGCCAGACGGTTACGTTCCGCCTCGGCCGCCATCCGCGCCGACTCCGCGGCCATCCGCGCCGACTCCGCGGCGTCCCAGCCTTCGTCGGCCCAGGGAAGCCAGCAACGCGCCTTGGGATCGTACAGCCGTAGCTCACGGCCGTGGGCTTCGAAGTGCAAGCTTGTCACCTCGCTCGGCAAGCGGTTCGCGACCGGCTCGATCGGCACGTACTGCTCGTCCCATAGCCGATACCCGCGAAAACGCGGCTTGAGATACTGGTCGAGTGGATCGAACAGGAACAGCTCGCGCACCCGTAGCTCGTCCTGGTAGCGGTAGAACTTGTCGCCGGTATCGACGTCACTTGTCCATCGGCTGGTCAACTCGATCACCAGGTCGGGCGCGTGGCCGTCTTCTTCCCAGACGTTGTAGGTTCCGCGGTCCTTGTCGCGCGGTACGCCGCGGACCACGTAGACGTCGGGCGCGACCGACTTGTTGACGTCGCCGCGCGCGTAGTAGACGAACATATTGCCCGCCACATATGTCATGGAGTCGCCGGAGAACCACCGCTGCAAGGTTTTGACCAGGTTGGTCAGGTTGTCGAAATGGACCGGGGTCTCCGCCATCGGTTGGCCGTCTCCGCTGGGGTATTCGATCTCATCCGGCGTGACGGAACCACTGACGATTGTAGAACGAGGGACGGTGGCCATCGCATTGAACTCCGATACGGACCCAACCGGCAGTGGCCGGGCATGGTCATCTCAATTCCAGTCTACGCCGTTCCGGCCGTGGCGTCGAGGGTGGGCTGCGACCGCTCCAAAGCGTGCAAAACTTGACTCCATCAACGAAAGTTTATACGTTGCTGAATGGCGGGCGGATATGCCAGGGTGCGCGGCGACCCGGGATCTCCCGCCTGTGGATGCGCCGATTCAAGGAAACCTGTACACGCGAAAGCGGTGTCGACGATGCACGCCAGGCCGAGTAGCACCCGCCTTCGTTGGCCGCTCTTCGCGGCGGCACTTTTATTGCCGCCCGTCGCGACGGCGCCGGCCCGCGCGGCCGTCGCCGTCAGCCCGGACTCCGTTGTGCTTGATGGGCCGGAAACCTCGCAACAGTTGCTGGTAACATCCATTCAGCCGGACGGCCAGCGTAAGGATGGCACCCGACTGGCAAGCTACGAATCGGCCAACGCCGCCGTGGCCGTGGTTGACGCGGAGGGACTGGTACAACCGCGCGCCGAAGGACGAACGGAAATCGTCGTGCGCAGCGGCGCGGAGATGGTTCGGGTGCCCGTCGAAGTGACCGGTCTGGTCAATCCCCGGCCAATCCTGTTCGAACAACAGCTTGTGCCGATCCTCACCAAGGCGGGCTGCAATTCGGGTGGGTGCCACGGCAAAGCCGATGGACAGAACGGCTTCAAGCTCAGCGTGTTCGGTTCCAACCCCGCCGCCGATTACGATGCCCTGGTCAAGGAGGGGCGCGGCCGGCGCGTATTTCTCTCCGCCCCCGATCGGAGCCTCGTTCTTCAAAAGGCCACCGCCGAGGTTCCCCACGGCGGCGGCCTGCGGATCGAGCCCGAGGGGCTGGGCCACCGGCGGTTGCGGCGCTGGCTGGTCGAGGGAGCCGGGTTCACGGGCGGCGATGCTCCGCCCATCGCATCGGTCGAGGTCGAGCCGGCCGAGCAGGCGCTGCTGGCCGGTGAGAGTCAACAATTGCGGGCCACCGCCATCGACGCCGCCGGCGCGCGGCGCTGTGTGACGATGGAGGCGGGCTACGAGTCGAACGCCGCCACGATCGCCGACGTCGACCGGCGCGGGCTGGTCGTGGCCGGCGACCTGGCCGGCGAGGCGGCGATTCTGGTTCGATATCAAGGACACGTCGCCGTGTCGCGGATCACGATCCCGCGGCCCGGCGTGCAGTTCGCGCGGCCGCCCGAAGCGAACTTCATCGACAAGCTGGTTTGGGACAAACTGCGGCGATTGGGAATCGTCCCCAGCGAACCGGCCGACGACGCCACATTCATGCGGCGCGTCTATCTGGACGTGATCGGCACGCTCCCCGCGGCCGACGAAGTGCGGGCGTTCCTGGCCGACGCCGCCGCCGACAAACGGGCCAAGCTGATCGACCGTGTGCTGGCGCGCGAGGAATACGCCGACTACTGGGCCATGCGGTGGTCGGACCTGTTGCGAGTCGACCGCGACCGCATGACCCCGCCGGTGGCCGTTGCCACGAGCCGCTGGCTGCGACGGCAGTTCGCCGAGAACCGCCCGTACGATCAGTTCGTTCACGATATCGTCACCGTCCAGGGAAGCACCGCGGCGGAAGGCCCGGCGGGCTTCTACCGCGTGCTCGACACGCCCGAAGCGCTCGCCCGTTCGATCAGCCAATTATTCCTCGGCGTGCGAATCGAGTGCGCCCAGTGTCACCACCATCCGGCGGAGAAATGGGCCCAGGACGACTATTTCGCGCTGGCCGGTTTTTTTACCGGCGTCGTCCGCAAGAACCTTCCGACCGGGCGGATGGCCATCGTCTCCCGTGGCGGCACCGACCTGACACACCCTCGCACCGGCCAGCTTGTGCCGGCCCGGGCGCTGGGAGCGCCGCCGGCCGACTTCGCGCCGGCCGGCGACCGCCGGTTGAAGCTGGCGGAATGGATGACCGCGCCCGACAACCCGTATTTGGCGACGGCGATCAGCAACCGCCTCTGGGCGCACTACCTGGGGCGCGGGTTGGTCGAGCCGATCGATGACCTTCGGGCCACCAACCCGGCCTCCAACGAGCCGCTACTGGCCGCGCTCGCAAGCCACATGCGAGAGGTGAAGTTCGACCTCAAGGCCTTCACGCGCACGCTGTTGAGTTCGCGCGCGTACCAGCTCAGTTCGCGCCCCAATGAATCGAACGCCGGCGACGAGCAGAACTTCTCGCACGCGTCGCACAAGGCGCTGCCGGCCGAGGTGCTTTTGGACGCCATCTGCCGGGTAACCAACGTACCCGAGAAGTTCAACGGCTGGCCCGCAGGCTACCGCGCGATCCAGATTTGGGATAACCGCATGCCTTCGTACTTCTTCCGCATTTTCGGTCGTCCGGTGCGGGCCAGCGTCTGCGAGTGCGAGCGGAGCAACGAGCCGAGTATCACGCAGGCCCTGCACCTGATGAACTCGCCCGAAATGACGGCCAAGCTGCACGACCGGCAAGGGCGCGTGCGGCAACTGGCCCTCTCCGCGCTGCCGCCGAATGAGGCCATCGACGAGCTTTGCCTCACGGCGCTGGCCCGCCTTCCCAGCGACGCGGAGCGCGCCGCGCTGCTCGAAACCTTCAGCGAAACGGGCGCCGACCGTCGCGCGGCGCTCGAAGACGTGCTCTGGACGCTCGTCAACAGCAAGGAATTCCTTTACAACCACTAGAGGTCGCCATGCAGCCATTTTTTCGACACGTCACGCGCCGGCGAATGCTCAAGATCGGCGGTTCGGGCTTCCTGGCCGGGCTGAGCCTCCCCAGGCTGTTGGAACTTCAGGCCCGGGCCGCGACGGGCGCGCCGGCCAAAGCGAAGGCCTGCATCTTCCTCTTTTTGGAGGGAGGTCCCAGCACGATCGACATGTGGGACATGAAGCCCGCGGCACCGATCGAGATCCGCGGGCCCTTCAAGCCCATCGCCAGCAGCGTGCCCGGTACGTTCGTCGGCGAACATTTGCCGCGCTGCGCCCAACGGGCGCACAAATTCACGATCCTCCGCAGCCACAGCCACACCGACAACGGGCACAATACGGGCTACCACTACGTGATGACGGGGCGACGGGCCGACTTCGCCGACGGCGAATCGCGCGTGCCCAACAACGTGCTCTATCCTTCGATCGGCTCGGTCGTGTCGCGCGAGCTGGGTTCCCGCAACTCGCTGCCGCCGTATGTGAACCTGCCGCACCCGATGTGGGCCGGCGGATCGGGCTTTTACGGTTCGCGCTACGCTCCCTTCGTGATCGAATCGGACCCTGGGCAGCCCGACTTCGAGATCAAGGATCTGCGATCGCTGGACGGCGCCGACCATGCGCGGCTGGGCCGGCGGCGGAAGCTGCTCGAAGCCTTCGAGGGTTCCCAGGCGTCGGCGCGCACGGGCCGGGGCGCCGCGATGGCCACCTACTACGAACAGGCCCACAACCTGATCACTTCGCCCGATGCCCAGCGCGCGTTCGACATCCACGCCGAGCCGCAAGCGCTGCGCGAGACTTACGGTGACACGACGATCGGGCAATGTTCGCTCTTGGCCCGGCGCATGGTCCAGGCGGGCTGCCGCTTCGTGGGCATTGACCATAGTGGTTGGGACGCCCATTCGACCGTCTTCCCAAGCCTCGAAAAGGACATGCTGCCGCACGTCGACCGGGCCTTCAGCGCGCTGGTCGACGATCTGGATCAGCAGGGGATGCTCGACTCGACCTTGGTGGTGATGATGGGCGAAATGGGGCGCATGCCGCGGATCAACACCGCCGCCGGCCGCGACCACTGGTCGCTGACCCAGAGCGTGCTCTTCGCGGGCGGCGGCGTGAAGCCGGGCCAGGTGATCGGCGCGACCGACACCCAGTGCGCCTACCCGACCAGCGAGCCAATCGGCGTGCAAGACATCCTGCGGACGCTGTTCGAGCAACTGGGCATCGACACCACGAAGAGCTATTACACGCCGCTGGGTCGCCCCGTGCCCATCCTCGACGGCGGCAAGGTGATCGAAGGTTTGGTCTGATTGCATTGAGGTATACTTATAGCCTATCCCGAAACCGCCATTGTGGTGTAGGCGTCCCCGCCTGCCGGGCGGTTCTGGGATAGGCTCTTAAGGTATTGATTCGTCTCCTTCCGTTGCGTGCCGTGCGATGTCCGTTATTCCCGTGATTTCCGAACATATTGAAGCCGCGCCGGGCGTGTGCGGCGGTGCGCCACGGATCGCCGGGCACCGCATCCGTGTGCAAGACGTGGTCGTTTGGCACGAGCAAATGAAAATGTCTCCTAGCGAAATCGTGTCGACGTACCCGACGATCACGCTGGCCGACGTCTATAGTGCCTTGGCGTACTATCATGATCATTCCGCCGAGATCGACAAACAGATGACCGACGAGGCCACGTTCGTCGACGCGTTGCGGGCGAGGGTTCCTTCGAAACTCCAACAGATTTACGCCGAACGAAGGACAGAGGGGAAACCGGTTGGAAGGTCGCGTGATTGTCACGCCTGACCGCGACTTTCTAAGGCTCGACAGTTTCGGCATGGTCCATTCCGGCGTGGCCTACAGTCGGAACGGCGAACGTTCGATCGGCCAGATCGTGGAAATGTTGATCCTGATGTGGGACGTCTATACCCCGGACGAAATGCAAAACCCCGTCGAATTCCTTTGAGTCCATTTTGGGGGCTCGTGATCATGCCATTGATGTCAGTCAAACCGTTGTCGATCCGCGTTATCCGTGGTGGCCCTCCGCTTTTGGGGCGATATGGTGTCGCCTTCGTCGTGTTTCTCGCGGCGGTCGCATTTTCTTCCTCGGCCTTCGCCCAGCGAATCCCCGAACTGGGTTACGTCTTTCCTCCGGGCGGACAAGCTGGAACCACCGTCGAAGTCAAACTCGGGGGCTACGACTGGACGCCCGACATGGAATTCTTCGTCCTCGACCGCCGCGCGCAACTCCTCGCCGATGGACCGCCCGGCGAGATCCTGATTCCGCCACCTCCCTACTGGTTCGGTTCCAAGGGCCGGCTCGGCGCCATGCCGCTGCCGCGCGAGCTGCCGGCGCGGTTTCTGGTTCCGGCCGATTGCCCGCCGGGACCGGTCTACTGGCAGGCCGCCAACGCCAACGGCGGCACCGCGACCGGCGTGTTCATCGTCTCCAGCGGCCCCGAAATCGTCGAGGACGAGCGCCGCAAGGCGCCGCGGGTGTTGGCGCCGCTCCCCGTGACCGTATCGGGGCGTGTCTCGAAGATGGAGGAAGTCGACCGCTACCGTTTCATCGCCCCGCGCGCCGGCCCGGTGACATGCGAGTTGACGGCGCGGCGGCTTGGCGCCAATTGGCACGGCTGCATCGAGGTCCGCGACGCCGCCGGCAAGCTGGTGGCCGACGTCGTCGACGCCGAGGGGCTGGACGTCGCCTTGACGTTCGCCGCCGCGGCCGGCGCCGTATACGAAGTGGCGGTTCGCGACATTGACCACGCGGGCGACCGCTCGTACGTCTACCGATTGTCGATCGTGGCCGCCCCGCGCGTGTTGGCCGCGCTGCCCGCCGCCGGTCGGCGCGGGGAAACGCGCGAGGTCGAGTTCGTCGGTATCGGCGTCGCCACGGGCGCGGCGCAGTTGGAGTCGGTCGCGCGGCAGGTCACATTCCCGACCGATCCGACACGATCATCCTTCGCGTATTCGCTGGAGACTCCCCACGGCACGGCGGCGCCGTTCGAGTTGTGTACCAGCGACCTTACCGAGTTGGTCGAGCCGGCCACGACGGCCGCGGCGGTCGTGTCGCTGCCGGCGCCGGCGGCCGTGACCGGCGCGCTCGATCAGCCGCCGGCCGTTGATCGCTACCTGCTTTCGGCCAAGCAGGGCGAGCGGTTCACGATCGCGCTGGAAGCCCGGCGACTGGGATCACCGCTCGACGTGTCGCTGGCGGTGTTGGGACCGGACGGCAAGGAATTGGCCAACAACGACGACCTGCCAGGCACGACCGACGCGGGCTTGGAGTTCGCTGCGCCGGCCGATGGCAGCTACCAACTGCTGGTCAGCGACATGGCGGCACGCGGCGGCACGCGCGCCGCCGTCTACCGCCTTTCGGTCGTCAGACCGCCGGCCGACTTCCGGCTCGAGGCGCCGCAGCGCGTGAATGTTTTTTTGGGCGGTACGGCCGGCGTGCTGGTCAAGGCGACGCGGCTGGGCGGCTTCAACGGCCCGATCAAGCTGGCGTTCGCCGGCCTGCCGGCGGGCGTGAGCGTGCCGGCCGAAGTGACGATTCCGGCCGACAAGAGCGAGCTGGCCGTCGTCTTGCAGGCCGCCGCCGACGCGACGGCCGCGGCGGCCTTGGTGAAAGTCACGGGCGAGGCGCAAGTCGGCGGCGTGGCCGTCATTCGTCCGGCGCCGGCCGCGGCGGCGGGCAATCTGCCGCCGCGCGGTCCCGAGGGCAATCTGGTTTCGGAGCTTCTGGTGACGAGCATGATGAAGCCTCGCGTGAAGGGGCGGCCGGTCGATCAGGATACGGTGCGGAAGGTCCATCGCGGCACGACGTTTCCGGCCGACGTGATCGTCGAGCGCTTGGAGGGATACCAGGGCGAGATCGTGCTCAAGATGGCGGCCAAGCAGTCGTACCAGGTGCAGGGGATCAGGGGCGACGACATCGTGGTTCCGCCGGGCGTGACCAGCGCCATATATCCCTGCCACATGCCCGAATGGCTTGAAACGACCCGCACGTCGCGGATGGGGATGATCGCGGTCGTGCAAGTACCCGATCCCCAGGGCCGCGTGCGGCACTTGGTGGCGGAGATGACCGGTTTCATCACGATGACGCTGGAGGGACCGATCCTCAAGCTCGCGCATGTGCCCCTGGAGACGCCCGTCGAGCCGGGCCGGCCGTTCGACGTGCGTTTGAAGATTTCGCGAGCGGCGAAGCTCGCCCAACAGCCGGTACAGATCGAACTTCGGCTGCCCGACGAGCTGACGGGCTTACTCTCGGCCGGGCCGCTCGATGGGCCGCTCGATGGGGAGGAAGCCGAGCTACGGATCGTTACGACGGCCGATCCGAGGCTCGCCGGCGTGCGCGAATTCACGATCCGGGCCACGGCGCTCGAAGGCGGCAAGTGGCCCGCCATCTCGGAGACCAAGGTCGAGGTCGACTTTGGCGTGAAACCGTAGCGTGGACTTTAGTCCGCGTCCCCACATGGTTACACCCACGCGGGCTGAAGCCCACGCCACGTCCAGCCAAGATCCTGTCATCCGCGGTCGATGCCCGTAGCGTGGACTTTAGTCCGCGTCCCCCACATGGTTACACCCACGCGGGCTGAAGCGGTAGAAGCCCCGCAAGTCGGCCGGCGAAGGCAATTTGTCCGGCAACGTCCCGCCTGGATGCTTCCGCATGAGATCGAAGGTCGTCACCAAGCGCGCAGTACGACGCTCATCCCCCAGATCGGCATGGCCGAAAATCATCTGACCCAAACTGACTTCCGTTTCGTAAAGCGATGACATGGT
>DATKSN010000171.1:0-8144 GCA_035531595.1 Pirellulales bacterium
GCGCGGCTGGACCCAGGCGCAATTGGCCGAGCGGGCGGGAATCTCCCGCACGGCGGTGACGGCGATCGAAGGGAACCTGCTCGTCCCTTCGGTGGCCGCCGCGCTGGCCCTGGCCGAAGCGCTGGAAACCAGCGTCGAGGCCGTCTTCGGTCGGCCGCCCACCCCGGCGAAATCGACCGTCTGGGCCAAGGAGCCTGCGCACCCGAATAGCCCGTACTGGCACGCCGAAGTGGCCGGACGGAGCGTGCTCTATCCCGCCGAGGTCACGCCGATGAGCGCACTCTTGCCCGACGGCGTGGCCGCCACCGGCGGCACGTTGCCGGAGGGTTCCACGATGGCCGGCGAGACGCTGGTCATCGCTTGTTGTGATCCGGCGGCGGGGATCCTGGCCAGCTTGTTCGGCCGCGGCGGCGGGCTACGCCTGCTGGTGCTGCCCAGGTCGGGCCGTCAGGCTATCGATCTACTCAAGCGCGGGCTGGTCCACATGGCGGGGCTGCATTTCTCCACCAGCGACGAACCGGGACGCAACGCCGAAATGGTCCGTGACCAGTTGGGCGACGGCTACCAACTGCTGCGAATGGCCCGCTGGCAGGAAGGGATCGCCGTGTCGCCGGCACGCAAGCTCCGTTCGATTCGAGAGGCTTTGCGGTCGAAGCTGACTTGGATCGGGCGGGAACCCGGTTCCGGCGCCCGGCAGTGCCTCGACCGGCTCTTTGAAAGCCGTCGCGGTCCTCGCCGTGTCGCCCATCATCATCGGGGCGTCGCCGAAGCGGTGCAGGCGGGATGGGCCGACGCCGGCGTGTGCGTCCGGCTCGTGAGCGAGGAGGCCGGACTCGATTTCCTCCCAGTCCAGGAGGAAGCCTACGACGTGTGCTTTCCGACCGCCATGATGAATGACCGGCGAGTTCAGGCGTTCCTCGCAGTCGTGCGGTCGCGGGCGTATGGCCAGTTGCTCGGCGTTCTGCCGGGCTACGACACATCGGAAACCGGGAGCCTGGAGGCCGTCAATTGATCATTCAATCTCGTTGACGACGAAGCGCGGATCCCGCGGCACGAGCCGCTGCAACGTGCCATCGACGAGGAAATCAAGATCCTCCAGGACAATGGCCCCGATCAGCGCGGTGCGGCGCTTGGGCTCGACGATGGCCGTGAAAACTCCGTCACGGCCTAGGAGCCGCACATGGACGCCACTGGCCGCCTCGCGAGTCGCCGATTCCTGATTGGCGTAGGTAACCTTCACCTCGCCCATCGACGGCAATCCCAATTGCTTGACGACCTGTTCCGGCAAGACGAGCCGAGTCGCCCCCGGGTCGACCACGCCCAAGATGGTCATCCGGCGCACTTTCTCCGCCGCCAATAATCCCTGTTGCGCGTTGATGAGATGATCTTATCCTGAGGAAACTGGATCGGCAACCGCGCAATCGCATGGACAAACTACAATGGATCCAGCTTGCCAACCAACGTCACGGGGCGCCGGGCAAGCCGATGGCATGGCCAATCGACCGTCAACGATCGACATGTGCCCGTTGAAGCGTCTCGCGTGCTTGGGTATGATTGGCCGATGGAGTGCGGCGTCATTTTGTCGGTTCGCCGCCATTGCCCCACGGTCACAGAGCGAAGCAATGCCAACCGAACAAGACATTCGTGCCTACGCACGATCGCTACCGAGAATTTATCAAGAGATCCTATCGGCTTTTCCAAACATCGAGCCGAATCGGAAAGCGGGTTACGGATTAGCCTTTCAGACCATTTCGGCGGATTTCGAAGAACGGGGGGTTGGTATTTCGCTGGGAGAGGTGATCAAGGCGTGCGACCAACTCGCCCAACACAGCCTGATTGAAATCAAGCACAAGATTTTCGCGCATCCGACGGAGTACGGCGAACAAGTCATTGAGGCAATCACAGGGGGCCAGACCGCGACGTGTGAGGTTCCCGTCTTGCCATCGCCGCCCTCCTAGAGCGTTCGCCGATGCTCTGGCAAATCCAATACTTTCAATCATTTATACTTCGAGAGGCGCAGCGAGGGCTGGACAACGCGACCTGGCTCCAACAAGATTCCAAAGCTCGCCGACGCTTGGGCGAGCGTCAAGGCTTGCTCGAGCGGATAACGGCCCTCCATCCCGCTTTGCTCCCCATGCTCCCCACATAAACCTTCCGCTCTCTGTTCGCCATCGGCTAGACTGGGATTCGGTTCACCTTCCTTACCAAAGGCTATTCCGATGCCGATCACCAAGCACGACAGCCCTGGAACCAACTACGGCGTCCAAGCCAGCGAGCGGATTTCGCCGAACTCGCGTGGTAGCTTCTCCCACCGGTCGCCGCCGTCGGGCGAGTGATAGACTTGGCCGCTGACGCTGTAGGCATAGACCCGCTCAGGGGCGGCCGGATGGAAGGCGAAATCCCAGATGGTCGAATTGGGGATCGCGGGCAAAGCGAGCCGCTTCCAGGCAAGGCCGCCGTCGTCACTGCGCCAGGCGGCCCCCGTGCCGCCGGGCGGCCCATCGCCGTTGCCCAGAAACAGCGTTTCCGGCCGGCCGGGCCGCTGCGCCAGGCCGCGGCAGTAGGCATGATCGAAGCGCTCCTCGACCCGCTGCGGCTCCCATGTGGCGCCGTCGTCGTGGCTGAGGTTGAAGTCGTTGTTCGTGGTCGCCGCCAGCCGCCGGCGACCATCGGCCAACGGCACGATGGCCAAGCCATGAATGTCGGCCGACGAGAGCCCCCGGCCAATCTTGGTCCAACTCTCGCCCAGATCGCGGCTCCGCCAAACGCCGTCGACTTCGACGCCGGCCCATAAGCGATCCTGGTCGAGCGGATCGGCGCGGAGCGTCGTCACGCGGTTGAAGATGATTCCGGCACACCCCTGGGCCATGTTCGCGTCGGCCCGGCGCCAGTTTCGTCCGCCGTCGCTGGAACGAAAGATGCCGGCCGGGCGCGTTCCGGCAAGGATCACCTCCGGCCGGTGCGACACGATCAAAAGCGACCAGGTGATCAAACCGTCGAGCGGACCCTCGAGCCGCGTCCAGTTGTCGCCGCCGTCGCCGCTGCGGTAAACACCCTCGTTGGTGCCGGCGAAAAGCGTTCCGGCGTCGTGGGGGTGGGCGACGAGCGCCCGCACGTCGCACTCGACGAACATTCCGTCGCATGCCCGGCGCCAGGTCGCGCCGCCGTCGCCGCTGCGCCAAATGCCTTCGCCCACCGTGCCGACGTGGATCGTTGGTTCATTCATCGGTGTCACTCCGGGAGCATGGTTTCACGGACCCATTGCCTGAATTGCCGGACCAGCGCGCTCTCGCCGATCAAGTCGTACTTGTCGAGAAACCGCTCCAGGTCCGCGGCGGCGAGCTTGGGGAAACTGAGGCTTCGTTTGACCAAGTGGTAGTTGCCGCCGCGGCGCAGGGCCTGAAACGTGAGTCGCCTGCCGTCGTAGCGCCAGACCTCGGGAATGCCCAAAGCCGAGTAAATCGGCAGTCGCCTGGAGGAATCCGAGGAAAGGTCGATTTCCACGGCCATGTCGGGCGGCGACGCGGGATCGAAATCCTCGCGACCATGCCCGCGCACGAGCGACTCGTGGCGAATATAGAAACTCTCGTCGGCTTCCGCGCCACGCTGCAACTTGTCACTGTGCATCGTCGTCGCGCCGGTGCTGCAAATCTCAATACCCAGTTCCTCGGATAAGGCCCCGACCAACCGGTGGAGGAAGCGGCTCAGACGTTCGTGATATCGCGACAGCGTCATGATCTCGAGCATCCCCCGATCGTACGTGAACCGAACCGGTCCCTCGCCATTGGCCTTGACTAACGAGAGGTACGTATCCCACGGGATGTTGAACAGCGCGACGCGCGGTTCGGCGTCGCCTGAAGTAGCCCGCTTGGAGGCCGGCGGCAAGGTTCGCGCGACAGTGGCCATAAAGTAAATCCCTCGCGGAATGTAATCAACGACGCGGCTGTCAGGCTGAAAAGCGATGAAAAGCCTGACCTACCGCCCGGCTATTTCTTGGCGCCCGCCGCGAAACGGTGTCCCTTGGCTTCCATCGGCACGGTGTAAAGCGAGGTCCGCGCCGTGACGTAAAGCGTTCCGAGGTCCGCTCCACCAAACGTGACGTTGGCCGGCTGCTCGGGAATCGCGATGATCCCCAGCGCCTTGCCGGCCGGGTCGAACACTTGCAAGCCAAGCCCGCTGGTGATGTAGAGGTTGCCCTTGCTATCGACGGTCAAACCGTCGCCGCCCGTGCCGCTCTTTCCTTCAGGCTGCTTCAGCTTGCAAAGCTCGCGTCCCTTGCCGAGCTTGCCGGCAGCCTCGACGGCATAGGCCATCATCTCTTCTTGCAGGCTGGGGACGACGTAGAGCGTCTTTTCGTCGGGCGACAGGATCACCCCGTTGGGCGCTTTGAGATCGTCGATCAAGCGGCTGACCTTGCCGCCGGTTGAAATGTAATAGACCGCGGTCACCCCCTGGGGAATCGGTTCGGGCGCGCGGAAATGAGGATCGGTGAAATAAACGCCGCCGGCGGCGTCGATCACCAGGTCGTTGGGGGCGTTGAACCGCTTGCCTTGGTACGTGGCGGCCAGCACGCGAACCTTCTTGCCGTCGGGGCTCACGGCGGTGACGCGTCCCTCCATCTCGCAGCCCACGAGTTCGCCGGCGGCGTTGAACATCATGCCGTTGGTGGCGTTCGACGGATCGCGAAAGATCGACAGCTTGCCGTCCAGGTCGACCTTGTAGGTCCGCGAGGCCGGGATGTCGCTGAAGTACACGTTTCCTTGGGCGTCGGCGGCAGGCCCTTCGGTGAACTTGAAATCGGTGTGCAGCTTGACGATCGGGCCCACGGGGCCGATCCCCGCGATCGGCTCGGGCGAGCCATCCGCGGCGGTGAGGCATGTGGCGGCAAGGCCAAACGAACAGGACAACAGGAACGCCATCGTGCGAACGAGCATGGTCATGCATGATCTCCGTGGTGATTGACTCTGAGGATGAACGGAACTACTTGGCGCCGTCGTCAAACCCCGGCCGGATAAAGGCACGGGCTTTGGGAAACGCCTCTTCGGCGGCGCGGCCGAGCCGCGAACGCTGTACCAGCAAATCGAGGATCGTGTCCGACTCGTCGGGCAAAGACTGCCGCAACAGCCCCCAGGCGGCGCTCGCACCAGCGGTCGCAGTAGTTGTAGATGCCGTCGATGTAACGGTCGGGTTTCGCCATGGTTTGCCGAAAGCGCTGGGTTGGTGGGCGGTGCATACCGTGCAACTGGTGGGCGGTGCCCACCCTACGATAGCGTGGGCTTCTCGCCGTCGGGTGTTTCGTCGCTGTCGATCTCGAACCACTCCTTCTTGAACGCGATCGGCTCGCGCTTGGCGATGGCGATGTTCGTCGTCAGGGCGATGACCGCGTCGGCCAAGGCCACCTTGGGATGGCACTTCGGCTTGTTGCGCTCGAAATCGAAGTTCCGCACGCACCAGGCGAAGTGCTCCATTTCCTCGGTGTATCCGCGGCTCACGGGTCCGGAGACAGCCTTCACGCTGGCCGCCGCGGTCTGCGCGGCGCCGCTCTCGCTGGTGTTCACCACCGGGCCGTCACCTTTCCCCTTGGCCACCTTGATGCTGGTCTTCGTGTCGGAGCCGGAGTAGAGCATGACCTCCTGCTCGCGCTCCAGGATCAGGGTGCCCCGGGTGCCCATGACCACCTCGCCGTATCCGCCGAAGCCGTTGCCGTTGATCGACGAATACGTGACGACGATCTTCTTGTTCGGATCTTCGTCGTATTGTGGCCCTGGGTACTCGTAGGTGCAATAGACGTGGTCGTCGCACTCACGGTCGAGCGGATAGAGATGCCGGCCGCCCACGGCCGAAACGGTAAGCGGAAGCGCCTTCTGGCCGTCAGTGCGAACGGCGGTGCAGAAGATACCGGCCGCGTCGAGCTGGTGGCTTCCCAGTTCGGCCATCAGGCCGCCGCCGGTGCGCTGCCAGAGTCGCCAGCGAATCAACTCCTCCAGAGCTGAACGTTCGTACTTCAAGGCTCCCTGGGTCAGCGTTTTCGATTCGTAGCCATACTTAGCGGCATCGACGGCGTCCTTGTCCATCAGGCGGAAGGTGATGTCGTCGACTTTCGCCTTCACCGCTTCGATCCGGGCGTTGTCCTTGGCGGCCACCGCGGCGTCGAGTTTTTTCAGGAACGACTCCAATTCTTTGACCAACTTTTCGTCGGGCAAGGGCTGATACCAACTATCGGCCGTGCGGTGCCATTGGGCGCGGATGTGGTGCAGGTCGCCCAGCAGGCCGCGTTTGATCGTATCGACGGCGTTGTCGTAGAGCAGGCTGTAGTGCCGCTGATGACCGGTGGCCAAGTGCTTTCGCAGCTTGTTGGACCAACGGGCCATCGTCTTCGCGCGGGCCACGCTATAGCCCATCAGTTTCTCGGTGAGCACATGCTTGCCGGCCTGCATCGCCTCGATCGCCACCACGTCGTGCAGGTGCAAGGGCAAGGCGATGATCACCGCCTCGATGTCCGGGTTCTGCAGCAACTCGTGATAATCGACCGAAACCTTGACGTGCTTCCTGGCTTCATCCTCGTCGGACCAGGCGTAGCGGGCCATCAGGCCGGGCCGCGGCCCGCGGGCCGCCGGGTCGCCGTGGAAGGCGCGATGGATGTTGTAAGGCCGGATGTCGGCAATGTGGATGACGTTCAGGTACTCGGGCGTATGGGCGCCGATCAAGACGCTCCCTTCGTCGCCGGTGCCGATGACGCCGACCCGTAGCGGGTTGTTGACTTTCTGGTAACCGAAATAAAACGCGCCCAGGCCGGTGGCCGAAACGGCTCCAGCCGCCAGGCTGCCACCTAAAAACTCGCGCCGGCTGAGCATGGCTTGTTGAAAATTCGCCTTACCGACGACTTTTTCTTCCGCGGTCAATTCCCTCATGACACTTCCCTCCGGCCGAACAGCGGCCGTACGAACCAGTAATGAACGAAAAAATCCAGTCCGCCCCAGCGACCCACATGCGTGGTCGCCAAAGCGAACAGGGCCATCATTTCCACGAATTCCTTGTTGACGAACAACGAACGACCCACCGCCGGGTGCGGCGGAGGATAAAGGCCGGGCCAATCGGGCTGGGCCAACACGATCGAGAGCAGGAACAGCCCGCCCGCCAGGCAGGAGAAACGAGTCAACAAACCGACCAGAAGGCAAGCCCCGATGGCCGTGACGCCGTAGCTCACGAGCCGGTCAATCCGCTGGATCTCGCTCAGAGGTCGTTCGGTTCGGCCGCGAGCCCGCTGGTCGCCTTCGAGCAGGCCATCAAGGCGTTGTCGAAAGTCCTCGTCGATGCGGTCGAGCTCGCCCAACCAGCGCTTGGCCTGGCCTTGCAGTTCGTTTTGCTTGTCCCAAATTCGTTTTTGCTGCGCCGGCACCGATGGCGCCACGACGACGCGGTCGTCGATCGACGGGTCGCCGGATGCCTTCGGCGGGAAGGGCTTCGCCTGCTTGGCGGCGTCGAGGCGATCGAGTTCGTGCTGTTGGGTTGCGATCTCGTCGCGGTTTTCCGCGAAGAAGTCCTCGATTTGGGTTTTGGACGCGGTCGCGAGCCGCTCGGCGCGGGCAACCTGCTCATCGCTCGGCTTGTAGCCGTCGATGAACTGCTTCAGCGACTGGTCGATATGGGCGATCAAGCGGGCCTGGCCTTCCGGCTTCAGCCGTTCGCGGCCCATGGCATCGGGCAGGAGGTTACGGTAGTAGTCGGCCAGAGGCCCTTTGCTCTGGCTCAGGAAACCGGCCGACGAGAAACTCCGATCATCCAGCTTGGCCAGGCCCTGGTAGAGAAAATGCCAGCCGATGGTGACGCGCAAAAGCGCCAGCATCACGACGGCGCAACCGCAAATCTGGAAACTTCGTTTCGCCAGGGGAGTCCTCCCTCGGTGGCAGGCGCCGGCGCGTTCGCCGGGCGACCGTCCGAGCAAGATCTTGGGATCGATGTCAAACCCCTATTGTAGTCTTTTTCCCCGCCGAGTGCCACTGCTAGCTGTCAATCAGCGCTCGACGGGGACAAGCCCCGTAGGGTTGGCGGTCTTTGTTGAAGAAGGGATCAAGTGGGAGAAAAAGAAGCCCGGCTTCAAGAAATATACTGCACGCGGCCGAGAATGAGACGTTCACGGTGGC
>DATKSN010000172.1:0-3208 GCA_035531595.1 Pirellulales bacterium
CGCATTCGATTTAGAAACCAACGTGAAACTCCAGGGGGCAAGCCCCTGGCCTCTGACGAAGAAGCCCGTGATTGCCCAATGTTCCCATTTCACCACCTGCGATCAAAAGATGTGTAGAACAACGAGGGCGTAAGCCCCAGGAAGCGCGAGCGTTTCCCCGTCGTAAAGCCCCGAAGGGGCGACACCGAACCCGGCGCAACGCTCTGTGTCGCCCCTTCGGGGCTGGACGACATTCAATTTGGGCGTCATTCCTGCTGTCTGATCCTATTCAGTACGTGGCACAGATGGGCGTTGCGGGTGAAGAAGTCTTAACGCATCCAAAGCCGGCCGTTTTGAACCAAGCCGGAAATTCGGCTCCGGCCCATGCGGAGACACGCTTCGGCATGAAAACTGCTCCAGCCTATGGGCGGCTCGAAACACGCGGTGCCTATCTTCGCCCTTCGCTGCAAACCCGCTGAAATCGCTCCCGAGGGCTGTTTCCACGGCGATGGGTGTTGTAGAACCGCTTCGGATTGTAAGAATTACATCGTCTCGCCAAGATGGCGAGGTGGGAACCCAATCCAAGGAGGGAACATGGGCTCGTTACAAGCGGTTGCGCTGGCGTTGGCGATTTCCGGGGTGGGCGAGACCGTACTGCTCGACTTCCATGCCGATTGGTGCGGTCCCTGCCGGCAAATGAACGGCGCCGTCCAAAAACTGGCCGCCCGCGGTTACCCGATCCGCAAAGTAAACGTCGATGAAAACCGGCGACTCGCCGAACAGCATCATGTGACGGGTCTTCCCTGTTTCATCCTGCTCGTGGATGGACGCGAGGTGAGTCGCAGCCAAGGCGCCGTCCCCTTAGCCGATCTGGAACGAATGTTTCGCCAGGCCCGGGTCGCTCCCGCCGGCGCCGCGGTGGCCCGCGCCCGCGCCCAATCGCCCGACACCGAAGCGCCGGAACAAGGCGATTCGGCCGATCGACGCACATTCCCGACGAGCAATAGCGATCGGCCGCTGGTCGATGTCGTGACCTCCGGCGGCGGCGGCGAGGATTCCTTCGCCGACGCCCGCTTACTTGCCGCCACGGTGCGCCTGAAGGTTGACGACGGCGGCAGCCACTCGGTGGGTTCGGGGACCATCGTTGATGCGCGCAAGGGTGAGGCGCTGGTGCTCACCTGCGGACATGTGTTTCGCGATTCGCAGGGGAAAGGTCCCATCGAAATCGACCTCTTTGGTCCCGGCGCGCCGCGGGGACTGCCGGGCAAACTGATCAGCTACGATTTGCAGAGCGACGTGGGGCTGGTCAGTTTTCGCCCTGGCGTCGAGGTCAGCGCGGCGCGGATCGCCCCCTTAACTTACAATATACGGCCCAACGACGCGGTGGTGAACATCGGCTGCGACCACGGCGACGCGCCCACGCTTCGCGCCAGTCGCGTGACGGCAATCAATAAGTTTCTCGGGCCGCCGCACCTGATCGTGGCGGGTCAGCCCGTGCAAGGTCGAAGCGGCGGCGGTCTGTTTACCAACGACGGACTGCTGGTGGGCGTGTGCAACGCGGCCGATCCGGCCGACGACGGCGGCATGTATGCCGCGCTGGGCGCGATCCATGCCGAACTCGATCGCATGGGCCTGGCCGAGATGTGCCAGGAGGAGGTCGATCTGGGCAACGGCAACTCGCTCGTCGCCGCGCGAGAACCATCGCCCATGCCCGACCAGATGCCGGCGCCGCAGGGCCAGCCCTCGCCCGAGACGTTGTTGCCCACAAGCGACGACCGCGCGATTGCCGCCGCCGAACAGCGCGGCAACGTGCGCTTGACTCCGGATGAAGAGGCGGCATTGGATGAGATCCGCGGCCACGGCGACGATGCCGAGGTGATCTGCATCGTACGACCCCTGGCCGATCCGCGGGCCAGGAGCGAGATCATCGTGCTCGACCGTGCTTCGCGCGAGTTCCTGAGGCAATTGTCCGACGAACGCCGCGTGCAGAACTCGCGCCGCGTCACCAGCGACCGTCTCCGCTCGGTCTCGCCAGGCGGCGCCCACGAGCGAAACAGGTCATCGGTTTCCTCGCGTAGTTCCGTGAAGCAACCCGTCGGCGCATCAGGCATGTTGCGGCGGTAGCTACTTCTTTTTCTTCTTCTTCACGGACTTCGTGGCCGGCGCCGGAGTCGCGGAGGCCTTGACGGTCGACTTGGACGGCTTCTTGCTGAAAACGCTGTCCCAGTTCTTTGTGAATTCGGGGCTGGGGCCTGAACGGACGATTGGTCCTGACATCGTGTTGAACTCCTTGAGTGGGGGTCGCGTGGTTGAGTGTTTGGGTGAAAAACGGGTTCAATGGCTCCATTTTAGATTTGCCGGCCCGCGCCACAAGTCCCCCGTCGGAATGCCACCGATACCGTTTGGAGCAAGTTGTTGAGCAGCAGATTGTTGTCACCTCGATCGGCCCGTTCGTCGCCGCTCAACTCGCGGCGAAACTCGCGCAGTCCGCGACCGAGCCGCCCGCGGCGTCGGCCGCGGAACACACCAACCCGCAGCGCAAGCAAGGTGCCGACCACACGCCTTGCGAAAGCGACTGGCCAAGCAAGCCGTCGAGATTCGGACGCTCAAACAACTAGTACTGCAACTCACAATTGATGCCCCACTGAGCCTTGAAAGCCCCCAGGTTTATATCAGCTTCGCCATTATGACGCAGGTTTGTTAGTCAATCCAATCGCTGGGGGTGCCTGTCGCACCGCCGATAGACCGCCGACGCTGAATGGGTAGCTTGGGATAATGTTAATTTGGAAAAAATGGCAATCCGGTGGGGCGTCAATTGTGGCACCGTCTCAAACCGCAAGTTGAAGACTTGACAGGTCTTGGTTTAAGGCGTCCGGGGTCATCTGGAGTAGCGACCAGAAGTCGTGGACGGGCAATTGCAGTCCAAGGTGCTCATAAGGACTGTGCTCCCGACGGCGGCCTTCGCGGAAGGGGCGGGTGTTCCAGTAGAGTCGTTTTATGTTCGTTAACGGTTGCGTCAGCGTCCGGTGGCGTGCCTGGTGCATGCGGATGACGCTGTTCATGCATTCAACCACGCTGCTGGCCCGCACCGTCCGGATGAGTACCCGGGCCACCCGAGTATAGGGCTCGCGCCAATGGGGGGCGAGCTTCTCGCAGACGACGGTTTGCACCACGTGTGCGGTGTGGGCCAGCGCGCCCTTGGATCCCCTGGACTCTGACGCACGCTTCC
>DATKSN010000173.1:0-12995 GCA_035531595.1 Pirellulales bacterium
CAAGAATGAGACATTTTGTCACGAGAAGGTGGTGGCTGGTGGCAGAGCGTAAGCGATGCCCCGGCTACATAGCGACCGGGGCATCGCTTAGGCTCTGCCCCAGCCACCGTGAACGTCTCATTCTCGGCCGCGTGCAGTATATCACGTCGAAGCATGATTGTCGCCTGGCTTGGGCGCCGCGGCGCGGAAACGCCTTGGGAACCAGGGCGGAACCACGATACCCCGTTCGAGCACCGCCGGATCGTAATGGCCCCTCACTCCCGTCACGAACCCGTACTTGTGATAGATCGTCGCCGACCAAGTGGCCCGGAAGGGCCAGATATTGCGCTCCTTGACCTGGGCGCCGTATAAGTACGGCACGCCCAGAGCCTGCTCATATCGGCAGCGGAAGCCGTAGCGTTCCAGCGTCTGCCGGGCTTCTTCAATGGGCATACCAGGCGTGACGATGCGCTCGAGGTGCTCGGTCGTAGCCAGCTCGCTTTCAGGCAACGACAAGCGGTCCAGGCCGCGGATCGTCGAGCAGCCTGACAGCGCGACGCAACTCAACAGAACCAGGCAGGCGAAGCATCGCATGGAGCGCACTATCGGCCCGTAAGGCGGAATCGGATAAGCGTTTTCTGACGACGACGCACAGCTTGCCGGTTTTAGCTCCCTTTCGCGTCGGCCAGGATCGGCACCTGAACCCGCCACGGCGGTCCTAGCCTTGAAGCGGGCGGCTGCTAAACTGAAGAGAGGCCTCCTGGAGTTCCCATGAGCGTGGCAGACGGCGATTCCGGTTCGCGCATCCATTTGGGCCCCTTTTCGGCGGCTGGGGCGGCTTCGTCGGCCCATAGCGGCGCCCTGTGGCTCGACGGCGATGTGCTGGCTTGCGTTTGCCCCCAATGTCAATCGCCCATGTGCGTGCGGCTTTGGCTCTTGGTGGCCGATTGCTGGCGTTGCGGAACCAGCATCGAACTGACCGAGGAACAGGAGCAGCAGGCCCTCGAATTGCTGCGCCGGCGCGAGGAAGGTGGCTTGGCGAGCCAGCCGGCCCAACCCAGAGGCGCTCTGAACCCTTCGACGACGCCCCACGAGCAACTCACGCCGGATCCCACGGCCACGCCGGCCGGAAAAAAATCGCCCTGGTCAATGCCCGTCCAGCCGAGGCCAGTTCCCGTCCCTTCCCACTCGGCGGCGGCCTACGCTCCGGCCGCCGTAGCGGCAATGCCCGCGCCAGCTTTGCAATATGCCGGCGCTGGCTCCGTCGGCCAAGGAACCCCAGCCCTATCCGGCGGCCCGCCGGAGGCCCCCGACGCCGACCCGTCGCAACGACGCTGGACCATCGGTCAATCGAAGGAATTGATCTGCTGGCTGGTCAGCGCCGTGGTTCACATGCTCTTGATCATTGGGCTGGGAGTTTGGTTCGTGCGGAACAAGACCGTCGAGCGCCCGCTGATTCTGGCCGCCGAGGTCAACCTGCTCGACCAGGAGGGCGACGCGCAACGACTTGCGCCGTTGGCCGACCAGCCCGAGTTCGAGCCGCCGGGCGCGATGAACCTCGCGCCGACGGCGGCCAGCGACCCGTTTGCCAAGTCCGATGTGGAACCCGACGACATGGCGGCGATGGTGGGGGAGCCGGTGGGCGATTTGTTCGGTCCCTCCGACGTGTCGCCGGTCGCGTCCGGGCCGGCCGATCCAAGCAAGATCCTGGCTGGCCGCAATCCGCGGGTCCGCGGCCAACTGGCGCTGCGCGAAGGGGGCACCATCGAAAGCGAAGCGGCCGTCACGCGCGCGTTGAAGTGGCTCGCCGCCCATCAGAATTCCGACGGGAGCTGGAGCTTGCATCGCTTCGACCACGCCGGCGATTGCAACGGCCGCTGCGGCGACACGGGGCGCGTCGAAAGCGACACGTCGGCCACGGCCCTGGCCCTGTTGCCCTTTCTCGGCGCGGGGCAGACGCACCTGCGCGGCGACTACAACCTGATGGTCGCGCGCGGCCTGCGGTGGCTGATGGACCATCAAAAGCCCGACGGCGACCTGCGCGGCGCCGGTGGCGGCAACATGTATGCCCACGGCCAAACCGCCATCGTGCTCTGCGAGGCCTACGCCTTGACGCAAACCGAAAACCTGCGCGACCCGGCCCAACGGGCGATCAACTTCATCGTCCAGGCCCAGCACCCGGAGGGGGGCTGGCGTTACAGCCCCGGCCAGCCCGGCGACATGAGCGTCGTCGGTTGGCAGATGATGGCGCTGCGCAGCGCGCAGATGGCCTACCTCAATATTCCGCCGGAGGTGTTCACCAAGGCGACGAAGTTCCTGGGCCAGGTCCAGACTGAGCCGCGGAAGGGCCTTTACGATTACATGCCGGGCCAATCCCCCAAGCCCGCCATGACCGCCGAGGGCTTGCTCTGCCGGCAGTATTCGGGTTGGCGGCAAAACAACCCGCAATTGCGCGCCGGCGTCGAATGGCTGCGGCTGGGACACCTGCCGCGGCGCGAGCATGTGAACATGTACTACTGGTACTACGGCACGCAGGTGATGCACCACATGGGAGGTGAGGCATGGGACGAGTGGAACGACGCCCTGCGCGACGTTTTGGTCTCGCTGCAAGCCACCAGCGGGCACCAGGCCGGCAGTTGGGCGCCCGGCGGAGGGCACGACGCGGCCGGCGGCCGGCTCTACATGACCGCCCTGGCCGCCTGCACGCTTGAGGTCTACTACCGCCACATGCCGCTCTACCGCCACCCCGCCGCCGGGCAGAAGCCGCGCGGCAAACGGTAGGATGGGACGGATGGAACCGCCCCTTGCAACGCCCGTGCGTCGGCGGTACAAGGGATGTATTGCCCTTCTTGGAAGAACTTGCCCCCCAACGGCACCGTGGGACACGTCGCATGTCGTTTACCGTTCGGTCAAATCTCGGCACACGAGCAGCCCATGACGCCGCGCCGAGGGATGCCAATGTTCGCCAAGGTTGGGCCCGTACCTTGTTCGTCGCCGCGTGCCTCGGCTCGATCGGCTGCGTCGGCCTGGCCGCCGGCCTTCAATTCGCCGGCTGCGGGCGGAGTTCTGAAGGTTTGGCGCTCGACCCCGCTCTGGTCGTTTCCGTAACTCCCGCCGATCCCAAAATCGAGACGGGCGGCGTCCAATTCGCCGAGGTCGCTCAGGAGCGTGGTCTGCTGCACGTTTGGCCGCAACAACCACGACCGATGCGTTCGCCCGAGGCGTTTGGCTGCGGATGTGCGACGTTGGACTACGACAACGACGGTTGGCAAGACGTGCTGCTTGTGGCCGATCCGCACGCGCGGCTTTATCACAACCAGGGCGGCGGCCGATTCGAGGACGTGACGGCGACCTCCGGCTTGATGCGGACGGAGGCCGATTGGATCGGCGCGGCGGTGGGCGACTTCGACGGCGATGGTTGGCTCGATTTGTTGCTCACCGGGTTTCACCGACTGGCACTGTTCAAGAACGAGCAGGGCAAGACCTTCGTCGACGTGACCTCGCAAGCGGGCTTGGATCCGGCGAACCACGAGCATTGGGGCTCCAGCGCGGGCTTCATGGACCTCGACGGCGACGCCCATCTCGATCTGGTGATTTTGAACTACGTCGTGTTCGGACCCGATTCCAAACAGTATTGCGAACTGAGTCCCGGCGTGCGCTCCGGTTGTCCGCCCAAGGAATACCCTCCCGAGAAGGGCGAGATCTGGCGGAACACGGGCGGCGGGGGCTTCGAGTTGGTTCCGGAATCGGCCGGCATGCGGGATACCAGCGGCGTGGCGCTGATCTTGGCGTTCACCGACGTCGACGATGACGGCAAGCAAGACTTTTACATCGGCAACGACGGCACGCGCGCCGAATTCATGCTCAACTTGGGTGGCATGCAGTTCAAGAACATCGGCGTCGAGATCGGCCTCGCCGTGGGGAAAGGCTGGACGCCGATGGCGGCCATGGGCACGGATTGGGCCGATTTCGATCGCGACGGTTTACTGGACTTGACCGTCACCGATTTTCAAAACAACTGCTTTGCCCTGTTCCGGCACGATGTTTACGTCAAGGGTGACGGCCAGAGCAGCCACGCTTTTACGGAGGTCGGCAATACGACCGGCATTTCGCTGGCGACCTGCAACCGCCTCGGTTTCGGCGCCAAGTGGCTCGACATGGACAACGACGGATGGCCGGACATCTGCTACGTGAACGGCCACGTCTACGACAACGCCGGGGATCTCAAGGAGGGAGAAAGCTTGCGTCAGGCGACGATGCTGTTCCGTAATGAGTCGGGCAACCGCTTCGTCGATCTCGTGCCGGTCCTCGACTCCGCCCTGGCCAAACCGATCGTCGGGCGGGGTTCGGCCACGGCCGACTTCGACAACGACGGGCGAGTCGATCTACTGATCGTCGACTACGAGGGCTCGCCGCTGTTGTTCGAGAACCGTTCGCTGACGGAGAACCATTGGATCAAGTTCGACCCGCGGGGGATCGATGCGAACACGTTCGCCTACGGCGCTCGGATCACCGCGCGCGCGGCCGATCAGATTTGGGTCGGCCAGGTTTCGCCCACCTCGAGTTATTTGTCGTCGAGCGATCCGCGAATTCACTTCGGCTTGGGTCAACGGACCTCGTTGGAAACCGTGACCATCCGCTGGCCCTCGGGCCGCGTCGAAGAGTTGCGCGACGTGTCGGCCGACCAGATCGCGCGGGTCGTCGAAGGGCGGGGAATCGTCGCCGCGCCGTAGGTAGGTTAGGCTTTCCAGCCTCAGATCAGATCCAACGGCATCGTCCGCCGTTTGGGCCGGCTGCACTCGACACAGATGCCGGTAATGATCAGGCGGTGGCCCAGCACGCGGAACTGGTGCTCCCGGCCGACGGCTTCGCGCAACTCCTTGAGCGCGTCGCTGCTGAATTCGATCAGCTTGTCGCAGCGCTGGCAATGCAGATGATCGTGCTGAGGATAGCCGTAATCGTGCTCGTAGACCTTTCGCCCCTTGAGGTCCATTTCGCGCAGCAAGCCCGCCTCGACCAGTTCGGAGAGCGTGCGGTACACGGTCGCACGGCTCACCTTGCGGTCTTTGACCACTTCACGCAGTTGCGCCAACAGGTCGTCGGCGTCGAAGTGATCGTGCCGGCTGAATACCTGCTCGACGATCAAACGCCGCTGCGACGACCGGCGCTTGCCGCGGGTTGCCACGAATTCCTCGAACCGTTCGAGCGGCGACAGCGCGACCTCCACCACGCCCAGGGAAAAATCGTGCGACATTGGCGCCAGCCGGTGAAAAGAGTCGTGCGCTACGTAGCGGTGCCCACCCTACGATTGTAATCGCCGTCGCCGCGAAAACAACCCTGCTAGCCGATCTCGTTCAGCAGCCGTTCGACGGCCACGTTCAGCTTGCCGGCCGTCTCGTAGGCGCCGCCGGCGATTTGAGCCCGCAGGGCGTTGACGCGGTCGAACCGCACGTCGGGAAGCTGCTTGGCTTGCTCGACCATACGGCCCGCGTCGGATATCTGCAATTCGTCGCTCATGGAAAACGACGAGCTGACGGAGGGCGCGGCGGCCGCCGGAGCGGCGTGCGGGGCGCTAATGGCTTGCGCGCCGTGAAGTTGCGAGGTTCCATGGATTTGCATGTTATTTCTCCCCAGGCTGGAAGCGTAGCCGAACGATGCGAACAAAGCGGTCGGGCGGATTGAGTTCGCTGTTCCCGCGGCCGGACCCGAATGGGCCCTTGGACTAGGATCGTGGCCGACTGAACCTCGTTGAACTCACCAGCTCCGCGACAACCGTCTCCGTCCAGGAATAGTATACGTCATTCTCCGCCGGCGCCGCATTCCATGTCAGTTGGGAGTCGACCTCGCGGGCACGGACCTTTCCGCACCCGTCTCATCGACCTATGCACCACGCCGATTGAACGATTTCCGCCAGCTCGCTCTTGTGCCGAAAACCACCACCCCGTTGGGTTCCGGCAACCTTGCTGACTTTTTTAACTACGTCCACCGAATGCCGGGAGTTCATCGGGATGAAAAAAAAGTACGAGTGGGATTATAGGAGCTTCCCGAAAGCCGGGCAAGATCGGCTGAAATTGGGTGCTGCGAGCGGGCTGCTTCGACACTAACCCGCAGCGCAAGCAAGGCACGTTAAACGTCAATCGAGTAGCCCGCGCGGAACGTCGGCTTCACGATCTTCATCACCTCGGGGGCATTGGTGGCCACCAAATTCTTGGCGTCCCATTCGATCTTCTTCCCCAAGCCCGGCTCGGGGGCGGCCCAGACCGCCAGGTTGCCCAGAAGCACCGTCTCGGTCAGCGCGCCCGAATAATCGGGGAAGTTCGACATGGCCGGCTCGCCACCCCGGATCGCGCGGACCCATTCCTGGAAATGGCCGGGCGACTTGATCCATTCGACCTTCGGCTCCTCGATGCCACCGAAGTACTCGATCGGGTTTTCGGCATAATCGCCCGGCGCGTAAAGCTTCCCCTTCTCGCCGATCACCAGGCAACCGCTTGCCGCCGGCTCCTTGCCGTCGAGCATGTCCTTGCCGGGCTTCTGCTTGTTGTCGTTGCCGCCGTCGTACCAGGCGTAGGTCAGCGCGGCGCGCTCGGGGGTGGAGGGGAAGGCAAAGTGGATGGTCGACCATTTCGGGTAGCTATCGCCGTTGTGGCCCGACGTCTCGGCCTGCACCGAGATCGGGTCGCGCAGGTTGAGGCCCATGAACGGCATATTCAGCGTATGACAGGCCATGTCGCCCAAAGCGCCCGTGCCGAAGTCCCACCAGCCGCGCCACGAGAAGGGGTGATAACCGTCGCCAAAGGGACGGTAAGGCGCCGGGCCGAGCCATTCCTCCCAATGAAGGTACGGCGGCACGGCAATCGTCTGGGGGCGCGGAATGCCTTGTTTCCAAATCGGGCGGTTGGTCCAGACGTGGCACTCCTGGATCGTGCCCAGCGCGCCGGACTTGAGCACGGCGGCCGCTTTGCGGAGCGAATCGTTGGCCGTGCCCTGGTTGCCCATTTGCGTGGCGACCTTCTTTTCACGAGCCACGCCGGCCATCAAGCGCGCTTCGTGCAGCGAGTGCGTGAGCGGCTTCTGGCAGAAGCAGTGCTTGCCGAGCCGCATGGCCATCAAGGCCGCGGCGGCGTGCGTATGGTCGGGCGTGCTGACGGTCACGGCGTCGATGCCGCTTCCCATTTCGTCGAGCATTTTGCGGAAGTCGTTGTACTTCTTGGCCCCCTCGAACCGCTTGCTCGCGGCATCGAGCTTCTTGTCGTCGATGTCGCAGATGGCCACCATGTCGCCGTGGCGGCCGGCGTCTTCCGAATCGCTGGCCCCCTTGCCCTCAACGCCGATGCTGGCGAAGCGGATTTTTTCATTGGGCGAGTTGCTCTCTTTCGCTTGCAGGCCGCCGGCCACCCAAAAGCCGACGCCCGCCGCGGCCGACGTTTGCAAGAACCGGCGACGACTGGCTTGATGAAACATGACGAAAACTCCTTGGGAACAGTTCGGTCAGATCAAATTCGCACCACACGAGTTTTGTAGCATAACCGATCCGACCCGCGGATACCACCATTTTTTCGACGATCCGCTTCAAGGCTGGCCCGGACCATGAATAATCGGGGCTTGGGAGGGGTTTGCGCGGGCCGCCCGGCCAAGTACGCTGGAGATCATCGAGAGCGTACCCCAGAACCCCCCAGCGCGTGAGACAGCCTGCCATGATGATTCTGGCCATTCCCCTGACGGTATTCAGTGTCGCCTTTGCCGGCGAAGCCGACGCGGCCACGGTCGCCGCCGCGGTCAACTGGGTCGAAGACGTGGGTGGCAAGCTCGAATACGACGACCGGAAACAGGTCGTAGGCGTCGATCTGCTCAAATACAGCGCGACCGACGACGATCTTAAACGGCTCAGCGCTTTTCCGAATCTCGTGAGCCTCAAGCTCTTGGGATCCGGCGTGAGCGGCGCCGGCGTGGTCCACCTCATTCGGCTGACCGCGCTGAAAGACCTCGCCTTGGAGAGCACCAACATCGGCGACGACGGCCTCAAACAATTGACGGCGTTGCAAGGGCTGGTCTCGTTGAATCTCCGCCGTTCCGCCTTCAGCGACGCCGGGCTGGTCCACGTCCAGGAATTTCCCAAACTCCAGCGGTTGCACTTGCTGTTCACCGCCACTTCGAACGCGGGCCTGGAGCGCCTCAAGGGCCTGACGCGGCTTCGGGCGCTCGATATCCGCGGCTGCGTGCAGGTTTCCGACGCGGGCCTGGCACACCTGGCTGGGCTGACCAACCTTGAAAGCCTCAAACTCCGCAATCCGGCCGTGACGGATGAGGGCGTCAAGCATTTTGCCGGCATGACCAAGATGAAAAGCCTGGCGCTGGAGGACACCGGCATCAGCGACGCCGCGCTGGTGGACCTCAAAGGCATGACCAACCTGACCGAATTGATCCTGATGCGCTGCATCAGCATTTCCGACGATGGGCTGGCGCACCTGGCCGGCCTGACCAAGATGAAACGGCTTTCATTGCGCGGCATTCCGATCTACGGCACGGGATTGGCGCACCTGCGCGGCATGACCATGCTCCGAGACCTCGACTTGAGCGAGACCCTGACCAAGAACGCCGGACTCGAACAGCTCAGGCACATGACCCAGCTCGAGCGGCTCGATCTCTGGCACACCCGCATCCAGGACGACGGGTTGACGCATCTCGCCGGGCTGAAGAATCTGAAGACGCTCAGTCTCGAGGACACCGTCATCACCGATGCCGGACTGGAGCACCTCAAGGGGCTCACGCAACTCAAGGAGTTGGTCCTTAATTTGACCCAAGTGACGCCCGAGGGGATCGAGGAACTCAAGAAAGCCTTGCCCGGCGTGAAGATCAAGACGTGAGGAGAGCTGATTGATACTTCACGCGGCCGACAATGAGACATTCGTGACCATGTTGACCATTCATATTGACATTCGACAAGACCAGATCGCGGAGTTTTGCCGCCGCTGGCAGATCCGGGAAATGGCCCTGTTTGGATCGGTGCTGCGTCAGGACTTTGGCCACGACAGCGACGTCGACGTCCTTGTTCGCTTTAGCGACACCGCACCCTGGGATCTGTGGGATCTCCTTCGAGCCCGAGATGAGTTGCGGACGATTTTCGGGCGTGAGGTCGACCTCGTGGAAAGGCGAAACCTTACGAACCCATTCCGGCGGCACGCGATTTTGTCAACGAAGCAGGTGATCTATGGCGGCTGAGGGCCACGACCCCGGGTATCTCTGGGACATGCTGAATGCGGCCCACGAAATCGAAGAATTCGTGGCGGGGTCGAACCTCGAACAATACATGCATGACCGGAAACTGCAATTGGCCGTGGAACGCGGAATCGAAATCATCGGCGAGGCCGCGAGAAAGGTCTCAAAAACGTTTCAGGAGGCGCATCCAGAGGTTCCCTGGGTGCCGATCATCGCACAACGGCACGTCCTGGCGCATGATTATGGTCGCATCGACCACGAGCGCGTTTTTCGCGTCGCGACGGTCCATGTTCCTGAATTGGCGACTCTCTTGACGCCTCTCATTCCCCCCCTGCCGCCCGACATCGTGGACTGAGGGGCGTCCCAGTTTCACTCCCGCGCTCCGCGCATCCAGAATCCCCCATCCACCAAGAGCGACGTTCCGGTGATGTAGTCGGCGTCCTCCGAGCAGAGAAAGGCCGCCGCCTTGCCGATATCGGACGGCGTGCCCAGCCGGCCCCAGGGGAGCTGGGATCCCTGCTCGCGGATCGCGGCGTCGCCGAACGACTCGTGCTCGCCCGGCGTGTCGATCCAGCCCGGCTCGATCACGTTCACGTTGATCCGGTGCGGCAACAGTTCGTTGGCGATCGTAAACGCCATGTTGATCAATCCGCTCTTGCCCGCGTTATAGGCCACGCTGCGCGCGAAGGGGATGCGATGATGGACGCTGGAGATGAACACGATCTTGCCGCGGCCCCCACGCGCCACCATGTGACGGGCGACGAGCTGGCTCATGTGAAAGCCGCCGAACAACACCCCTTGCAGCACCTGCTCGAACTTTTCGGGCGCGAATTCCAGGAAAGGCGCCCGGAAAGAATAGGCCGGATTGCTCACGAAGACGTCGATTTGGCCCAGCGCTTGGAGGGCCGCGGCGACCACGCGCTCGCACGACGGCCGAGCGAAGACGTCCCCTTCGACGAGTTCGGCCTGCCGGCCCAGGGCGAGGATCTCGGCGACCACCTCCTCGGCCCGCGGCGTGCGGTCGCGGTCGTTGATCGCCACATCGGCGCCGGCCCGCGCCAATTCGATCGCGCAGCCGTAGCCGATGCCACGCGCCGCGCCCGTCACCAGGGCTTTCTTGCCGAGCAGTTTCATGGCGTCAGGGTAAACCGGCGACGGCGTGTTGGCAAGTGGAGGGGCTGCAGCGGGCGCGACGCCGTGGGGCAGGTTTCCAACCTCACCACTTCCCCACTTCCCATCTTCCCTGTGGGACGGTCGCGGCTTAAAATGAAATCGCGAGCCATGGGCTTCAGGAGCTTCCGTCATGTCGATTTCCACGCGAGCGTTGCCGGGCACGACGATCGACCCCCTCTATCCCGATTCCGACGGTGAACCTTTGGGCGAGACGCAATTCCACATCATCGCCATTCTTCACCTCTTCGGGGCGCTGCGGCAATTCTTTCGCAACCAGGGCGACGTCTGCGTCTTGGCTGATTCGTTCATGTATTACGAAGAAGCAAACGAGATCAAGAAGAAGGCGCCCGACGTGATGGTCGCCTTCGGGGTGTCGGGCAACCACCCGCGGCGCTCGTTTCGCATTTCGGAGGAAGGGGTCGTGCCGGCCGTGATCTTCGAAATCACCTCGAAAAAAACCCACGACGAGGACGAGCACGGCAAGAAGGAAACCTACGCCTGGCTGGGCGTGAAGGAGTACTTCTTGTTCGATCCGGAGGATCTGAGCATCGACCCGCGGCTGCAAGGATTTTGGCTGCGCGACGGAGAGTACGTCCCGCTGCCGACCGACGGCCAGGGCCGGCTGACGAGCCGCGAATTGGGCATGTTGCTGGAGGCGGAAGACATCTTGCTGCGCTTGATCGACACTCGAACCGGCCGGCGGCTGATGACCTTCGAGGAATTGTTCGAGGTGGCCGATGAGGCCGAACGAAAGATACTCCAGGCGAGGCAGCAGGCCGAACAGGCGCGACAGCAGACCGAGGTCGAGCGCCAGCGCAACGTGGTCTTGGAGGCGGAACTGGCCCAGCTTCGCGCCGCGCGGCGGAAGGCCGCCGAGAAATGATTTGACGACCCAGGCGATTTTTCATTTTGCATTGTTGATTTCCCCCCGTGGGCAACTCGTAGAGGATGGCGCCCAGCCCATCGACGCGACGGCCGCCGTCGTGTGTAACGGTCGGGGAACCGCTCTGGGAGGCCCATCACCTGTTGGCGGGGCTGGCAGGCAAGCCGCTGCCGTGGCGGGTGGGGTAAATTTGGAGTGCGGCACGACCCGCTACGCGGGTGCCCCGTCGCCGCTTTCTTTGGCGGGTCTTCATTTCGGCGCCGACGCTCATCCCAACACCCTACCGGAACCGCTGGCCCCCAGCCCGGATCATAGATGGCCCAACACGCCCAACACTAACCCGCAGCGCAAGCAAGGCCACCGCACAGCGAGCGCGTGCCGCGACCAGCGCACTACGTGTACAACACTAACCCGCAGCGCAAGCATGGCCGCCGCACAGCGAGCGCGTGCCGCGACCAGCGCACTGCGTGTACAACACTAACCCGCAGCGCAAGCATGGCCGCCGCAGTCCAAAGCGTGAAACTTGACTCCAGCAACGAAGGCTCATACGCTGTAGGCAATTGCCATCTAACGTAGGCGCGGAGAGATGAGGTCGTGCCAGGCTCGCTGCCAACGGTAATGCCTTCGGCTACCGGGTTTGCCATCCGCACCGCCGATTTGACCAAGTGTTACGGCGCGACGACCGCGCGCGTCTGGGCCTTGCGTGAGGTAACTCTGGATATTGCGCGCGGTGAGCGCGTGGCGCTGCTCGGCAAATCGGGGTCCGGGAAATCGACGCTGTTGAACCTGGTCGGCGGGCTCGACCGGCCGACGATGGGGGGGCCTCGCGGTCGCCGGGCACGACCTCGAACGCCTGTCCGGACCCGCATTGGCCCGATTCCGCTCGGCGTCGGTGGGAATGATTTTCCAGGCGTTCAATTTGATTCCCTCGCGCACCGCCCTGGAGAACGTCGAGTTGCCGATGATCTTCGCGGGCATGCCGCCGCGCCGGCGACGTTCCGAGGCCCGGCGAGCGCTGGAAGCGGTCGGGCTCGGGGCACGGCTCGATCACCGGCCGGCCCAGTTGAGCGGGGGCGAGAACCAACGCGTGGCCGTCGCTCGAGCGCTCGTCAACCGGCCGCAGGTCGTGCTCGCTGACGAGCCAACCGGCAATCTCGACAGCGCGACAGCCCATGAAGTGGTCACCCTCATTCTGAATCATGTCCGCGAGCATCGGGCAACGCTGATTCTCGTGACGCATGACGAAGAACTGGCTGAGGAATGCACCGACCGCGTGGTGCGCCTGAAAGATGGACAATTGTTCCAATAGCCGACGTTCTGGAAACTGGAAAACGATCTCATGCGCCTGATCGACTTGCTCGGACTGCCCGTCGTGGCTCTGTGGCAGCAGAAATCGCGGACGGCGCTGACCACTTTGGGGGGTTGTCTTCGGCGCCTTTGTGCTGGCCGCCAGCCTGTCGATCAATCATGGCGTCCAGGAGACGATCGAACGGGAATCGCATCGTAGCGACGTCTTGCGGAGAATCGATGTTCACCCCCCATGGGACCGGCAGACGTCGACCACGCCGGCTGAAGAGGTGGTGGTCGAAGGGAAGATGGCCCTAGGGTGTTGAAAATTTGGTCTTGACAGGGAAAGTTTTTCACGAAGGTTTTGTGTCGTCTGGATCGCTGCCGCCGGCGAATGCTAGCCGGCGACGACTCAACGATGAGACGCCGAAGGTCAAACGCCGGAGCGTCTCGA
>DATKSN010000174.1:0-17972 GCA_035531595.1 Pirellulales bacterium
GTTTTGGTGCTCAGTTTCTAGGCAGCGCCGCGTAGGGGCGCGGGCTTGTGCCCCGTTTGTCGGAGTCCGCAGTCCAAGCGCCTTGAGCGTGACGTGGTACGTTACCCCCCACAAGTGTGCGGACGCTGCCCCCGCGCGAAGTGATATCGCCGCGATCTGGAGCTCGTGCCATAAGTCCAACGGCAGACACTACTTGCGACGTGCAATCTAGTACCCCCCATTGGTGTGCGGACGCTGCCCTTGGGCGCAGATCATTGGCACATGCGCGCATGCACTGCGCAAGTCGAATAGCTACAACAGTTTGCGCCAGAACAATGGCCACCCCCCACTGGTGTGCGGACGCTCCGGACGCTGAATTACCCTCCTTCTATCAGCACCGGCAAATCACCACTTGGAACCCGCGCAACGATGCGGATTCACGTCTTCGCGGCCCCGCCCATCCCTTTTCGCCGGCAGCGATCCATGTGAAACCCAACCTTCATCTTTCTTAGAACCCGTACTCCGTTTGGACGTCACACGCGGTTCTGTGGCAAAACCACCCACGCATCTCCGTGGACGAGCCGCAAACCATCTGCTTCAACGACCCGGCGAGCGGGGTCGGGTGGGAAGGCTCAAGGGGCGGGCGCCGAGAGCTCAGCGTCGGCGTGGGCACTCCCCGGCAATCGGGCCGGCTTGACCCGAATACATGAGCGTGAGTACACTTTCATCGCCCAGTCGTCCGGTATGATAGGGCGCGGAACCGGGGAGTTTCGATCGATCGAGCGCTCGCGCGCGGCCGCGCCCACCACTTGCAAATTCGTCAAGACCGGATTATTCATGGTCCGGGGAGGAACTCGCGCACTGTGCTGTAGCAGGATTCGCAAGAATTCTGGCGTAACTCGCGTCCACGGCCTGACTTCTTGCGAAGCCAGCTACGGGACCATGAATAATCCGGGCAAGACAAATTAGCCAGGGATCTCGCGAACATGACGGCACCCCCGCTACGGCAGTTGGACTTCATTACCGCGGGAGGGAAGCCGATTCCGGGGCTTGTCGCCGTAAAGGGCGGCCTGAATTCCGTCGACCGCCTCGAAGAGCGCGTCGCGATGCAGGAGGCCGAGGCAATCCGCGGCGTCGATTACGTCTTCTTCCGCAGATTCACTGATGGTCGATCGTCGCAAGTCGTGGCCTACGTCGTCGACAACGCCAAGGAGCGTTCGTCCGAGTCGGACTTGGCGCAACTGCACAAGCGTGTCTGGCTCCACGGCGGAGTTCCGTTGATCTACGTCGCCTGGGCGACCAAGGTCGACGTGCTGAGCTGCGCCCGTGGTCCCGATTTCTGGGGCAACGACGGCTGCAAATACAATCCGGCCGACGAAATTCGGTTCTTGACCCAGCAGGCGGCCGACGTGGACGCCGCATTGCGAAAACAGCGTGGCCGTTACTCCGCGTGGCGTCTCGCCGATGGAACATTTTGGGACGATCCGCAAAATGCGGCGCTGGCGCGAAGCGAACAGCGGGCGCATGAGGCGCTGATTCAAGCCGTCGTCGAAACCGATCAGGAACTCGACGGCGAGCGGCAGCCGCTCCTACGAAGACTCTTGCTCTTGACGGTGCTGATCAAGTACCTCGAAGATCGCCGCGTGTTCCCATCGGGATGGTTCGGGGGTTTCAGCGCGGGAGCAAGATCATTTCGAGACGCGCTTCGGGACGGCGAGCCGAGCGAAATCGAGCGACTGCTCAAGAACCTCGAACGCCGGTTCAACGGCGACATCTTCGTCCTGCCCGAGGGTGCCGGCAGCACGCTGACGCGGAGCGTCTTGGGTCGGTTTGCAAGGCTCGTCGAAGCAAAGACTCTTGGTCAGCAGCGGTATCTTTGGGAGCAATTCTCGTTTGAGCACATCCCGGTGGAGATCGTCAGCCATCTCTATCAGCGGTTCGTCCAAGGCGGGCATGGCACCGTCTACACGCCCCCGTTCCTGGCATCGTTGCTGTTGGATCACGCGATGCCCTACGACGTGCTGACGGGAAAGGAGCGGATCCTCGATCCCGCCTGTGGGTCGGCGGTTTTTCTGGTGGGCGCGTACCGGCGCCTGGTACATGTGTGGCGCTCACAGCACGGCTGGAAACGGCCCAACGTCGCCACGCTCAAAGCGATCCTCAAGCAGAGTATTTTCGGGATCGAACTCGAAGCCGGGGCCACCGAACTGGCGGCCTTCAGCTTGGCCCTGGCCGTCTGCGACGCCCTGAAGCCGGAAGTCATCTGGAGCGACCTGAAATTCGAGCCCTTCCGCGACGCCAATCTTCTCGAAGGCGATTTCTTCGACGAGGTTCGCGAAGCCCGCCTGGGGAAGGCAATCATCTGTACGGCGCCTTTCGACATCATCTTGGGCAACCCTCCCTTCGAGTCGGAGCTCACGGAACCAGGCAGCGAGTTGAACCGCGAGCAGGAGGCGAGCCGCGGCGGTTTGCCCGACCAACAGGCCGCCTACCTCTTCCTGGAGCAGGCGATCGGGCAACTGAAGCCCGGCGGTCGGCTTTGCCTCGTTCAGCCGTCGGGAGTTTTGTACAACCGAAAGGCCGCCAGTTTCCGGTCCAGGATCTTCCGCGAGACTACGGTGGAGTCGGTATTGGATTTCACGTCGATCCGAAACCTTTTTCTTGCAGCCGACACCAAGGCCGTGGCGTTCCTGGTTCGCCGCGATTTGCCCGCGGGCGATCATCAGGTCGCCCACCTGACGTTTCGCCGCACGTTCGGTACTTCGCAGCGGATCGCGTTCGAGATTGATCATTACGATTGGCACCAGGTTTCCCAGCAGGCGGCTGTTGAAGATGATCTTGCATGGCGGATCAACCTTCTCGGTGGGGGGCGGCTCGCCGGGATATCAGGGCGACTGCGGCAGATGCGGACTCTTGACACGTTCGTCCGAGAACAGGGCTGGGACTACGGGGAGGGGTTCATCGCGGCGGCCAAAGGCCCTCGTGAACCAGCCCCGTTCCTGACGGGCAAGCCATTGCTTCCCACCGAAGCCTTTTCAGACGATGGCATCGACGAAGATGAGATCACAAACGTAACGGCAACACATTTTCGGTCGGCATACACCATGGAAAGGTACACGGCGCCTCTTGTCTTGATCAAGGAGCACGAGTCCCTCCCGGCCGTCTTGTGGGAAAAGGGCTTTTTGGCATACCGCGCTAAAATCGTCGGAATTCATGCGGATCCGTCCGAACGAGCAGCACTCGCGGCTTTCTTCAAGGTGTTTCAAGCGAGGCGACGGCTTTACCAATTCTGTTGCGCGCTGAATGGATCTCAGGCGCTGGTCGGAAAGGCGACTGCTGTTCTTAAGCACGACATCGACGCCATACCGTTTCCCGAAGATCAGTCGGACCTACAGCTTTCGTTTTGGGAAGAAGCCATCCAGGACGACATCCTCGACTATATGCGCGACTTCGTCAGGCTGGGACAGAACTCAAAGCTTCTGAAGGACGCGGCACGCGACGAGGACTTGCGGTCGTTTGCCGATATGTTCTGCCGCATGCTGGGGAGCGTTTACGACAACCTGCGGGCCGACGCGCCGGTTTTCCTGGACGGACTGATTTGCCAGCCGTTCTTTTTTGGAGAACGCCCGGACGTTTCGTGGTTCGCCGGCCCCGATCGCGAATCGCTTCGTCAATTGATCCATTACCAACACCACGAATCGCTGCAAACGGTTCGGATGCTGCGGGTTTACGCGAATAATGTGGTGCTCATCGTCAAACCCGACCGGTTGCGATTCTGGATTCGTTCAACGGCGATTCAAGATGCCGACGAGACGATGGTCGACCTGCTCGAACAAGGGTATTGAGCATGGCACGATCGAGGCGCCGCGGAGCCGACGGCAAAATCACTCGCGGGATCGATCGTCACGCGCTCGTGGAACGGACGATCGAATTCGTCGCGACTCAGTTGCCGCTCTGGCGTGACGACCCGAAACGGGCTTCCGTCGAGGCCGAAGAACAACTCAACAGCCAGCTTTGCAAGTTTCTCGCCGCGCGCGCCAGATGCCAGTTTCCGATGGCGTCCTTTCACCATGAGGAGCGTCAGGGGAAACGTCGGCGCGTCGATATGTCGGCCGGACCAACATTGGATGCCATCGAGGCCGCGAGCTATCTCGAATCGATCTACGTTCCATTTCTCGTCATGGAGGGGAAGCGAATTCCGGCGCCGGCCGCCGCGCGCCGGCGGGAGTACATCACGGGTTTCGCAGAGCGCTGCGGCGGAATGCAACGCTTCAAGCTGGGCTTGCACGGCGCGAAACATGAGACGGCGGTGATGATCGGCTACGTGCAGGCCAACGAGTCGGCATTCTGGTGGGAGACGATCAATCAATGGATCGGCGAGTTGGCCCGTTCGGATGAAGACCCCACGTGCGCTTGGAAAACGAGCGATCAATTGGAGCCGCTATTGGACCGTGGGGCCGCGCAGGCATCTCGCTGCGAATCGCACCATGCGCGAACCGGCGCGCGCAAGCCCGGCGTGATCCGGCTGGTACACCTTTGGCTGCGGATGAACCCGACCGGTGACCACCGACCGACGCCTTCCGACCACTGACAACCTACGACTGACGCCCCCGGTGCCGATTTTGAAGCCAGCTATCCGGGATGCGCGCCCGCTGAGCGGGGCCGATGAGCGGGACCGGTTTGCCGTCCAACAGCGGCACGAACGGGTTGGGGATCAGCAGCCATAGGCCGGGGATGCCGTCGCGGCGGCCGACTTTCTCCGACAGACGGCTGAGCAGGTCCATCTGTTCGTAGCGGGCCAGGAGTCCGGCGTAGATGACGAGCATGGTCCGCTCGGCGGCCATGAGCCGCCGCTCCACGGCGGGCATGGCCCGCCCGACGAGCATCATCAGCTTGTCCCAGTCGCTGTCATGGGGTGCGGCGTCGGTCTTCAGCACCAGCTCCCAGTTGACATTGGCCTTGCCCGCGACGTCTCGCAGCGAGTCGAGGAACAGACCCTCGAAGTCCACCAGCTCAAGCGGAAACCGCCGGCACAACACCTCGCGAGCGAGGTCGAAGTCCTTGCGGTGTACTAACAGGCTGAGGAACGCGCCTTCCTTGACGGCCCGCTGGAGCCGCTCCTCGAATTGCCTGGCATCGGCCTGCTCGGGCGTGACGTCCCCGGCCTCACCAGGGCTCGACGAGGTCGGCAACCGCTCGACGGGCTGGCTGCCGCTGCTGACCGAGGCCCGGTCGGGCGGCGGGCTCACATAGCAACCTAGGCCCCCTTTGCCCAGCGGATCCCATTGGAAGCCGAAGCCGGCCTCGCGGAGCAAGCCTTCCAGGGCTGGATGCGGAGGCAGCGCGGCGGCCCGGGGGTAGCGGCTGCCGACCCGCTGATGGATCTCATCGACCGACAGCAGGGGTACTCCCAGCAAGGCGCCCTGCGACAACTTGAGCGCACGGAGCGCCGGCATATCGCGTGGGTACAGCTCCTGCCGGCTGGAAACCGCGGCCTGGCAGGAGGCGGCAGCCGCCAGGCGGACCAGCCTTGCGTCGGGTAGCGCGGTGTTTGCCGGCGCGGCGACGTCGCGCAGCCGCTCGACCACCCTTGCCGGCGAGACGAGCGGGTCTTCGACGGCCATCGCGTCGGCCAGGTCGCCCAGTCGTTGGGCGTAGCCCGCCAGTTCCGCCGTACAAGCAATGAAGATGCGATCTTCGTCACGCCGCGCGATCATGCGTGACTCAGCCATTGAGCGTTCCGCTTCGACGGCGGCGCGAACCACCGCGGAGGCCAGCCGAGAGCGCTCGGGCTCGTCCTGGACCGAGCCGCGAGCTACGAGTACGGCATCGGCCATCTCCGCGGCGGTCATCACGCCTCCCTGAGCGGAGAGGATTGCCGCCAGATCGCCGCGGAGTTGGGTCAGGGCCCGATCTTTCATCCAGCGGCCCTGCAGCTTTGCCACGATCTGCCCCGTGCGCGCCCGTGTGACGCTCGTCAAGCGGGCCACGTCCGACTGGCTGGGCCAACTGCCGGGTAGTTGCGGGGCCAAGCCGAGCAGGGCCTGCGCCGTGTCGCGCACCGTATCGCCTTCACGGGCACCCGCCTTGTAAACCCGCGAGGCCAGCAGATCGACGCTCATGGCACGCACATCGACCGTGTCGACTTGGGGCTCGGCCTCGTCGGCGGCCGGGTCCGCCTCGTCCGCCTCCTGGGCTGGCTTCCCAAGCCGCTCGCGGAGGATCTTGACGGCGCCGGCGATCTCGCGGCGGGTCTTGTGGCCCACACCCCGCAACCCCAGCAACCGCCGTATGGGCACGGTCAACAAGTCTTCGACCGTGAGGACGTTGGCCCGGTCGAGCACGTTGCTGGCCCGCGTGCCCAGTCCCATCTCTGAAATCGGCGTGTCGAAGGTGGCTTCGGCCAGCAACTCCGCCAACAGCGTCTCGTCGGCATGGTCCGAGAGCGGGCCAGGCTCGTCGATCCCCTCGAAGCTGTGCCGCCAGGCCCGCAACATCTCTTCGCCGTTGTCGAACCGCTGGGCGACGTCGCGACGGAAGGCCTTGCGAAAAAACCCGATGAGCCGGTCGCGGAGACCGGGGTCAAACTGCTCGGCGTCAACCGTGATCTCAGTCGTCGGGCTGAGGTGTGATGGATCGCTCGTGCCGTCGCCCCACTTGGGCATCGCGCCGGTCGCCAACTCGTACAATGTGACCGCCGCCGCATAGCGTTCGGCATGCAGATCCCACCGCGGTAGTGGCTTGCGCAGGGGCAGGAGCGGATCGAGGTAGTCCTTGGTCCCGGCACGAGTGTTGTCGGCCGGCGTGCGGGAGAGAGAAAAATCGAACAGCACCAGGTGCAGCTTGTCGCCCCGGCCCACCATGCCGACGGCGATGTTGTCGGGCTTGATGTCACGGTGGGAGATGCCTTGCTCTTCGAGATGACAAACCACCCCTAGCAAGTCCTCGCCGAAGCGCTGGAGCAAGTCGATCTGCAACCTCCCTTCCTTGCGGAGCCGCTGGCCCAGCGTCTCGATCAGCTTCTTGTCCTTCTCGGCAAAGACCGGTCGCATGAGGAAGCCCGTCCGATCCCCCAGCTCCAGCAGATCGACGAACTCGACGACGTGTGGATGTCGCACCTTACCCAGCACCTCGGCCTCGTCCTTGACGCGCGCGTCGTGCTCCGGATCGTTGGAGACCTTGAGTACGAAGTCCTGGCCGTCGCGCTCGACGAGCAGGGCCACGGAACTGGCCCCCTGGCCCAGTCGCCGCAGAACGCGAAACCCGCCTGGCAGCAGGTCGCCGATCTGGGCCCGGGGCGGATCGCCCGCGTATTCGTGCTCGGGCAAGCTCAGTTCATTCTCGACTTCATCCAGTTCGGATAAGAATTCGAGGACGGAATCTGTGCGATCTCCTACGACGGGGTGCGTAGCCTTCTGAATCATCAGTTGCAGCCATTCGCCCGCCCCGTTGAGCACCGAGCTGATCCGCAGGCCCTTGGACTCCCGTAGCTTGTCGTTGAGTTCCAGGCCGCCGGATGCGGGGGGCTGGCCCGAGAAGATGTGGTAGGCGATGGCTCCCAGGGAGAAGACATCGAGGTGTTCACCGGGACTCTCGTCGCTAAATGCCTCCGGCGCCATATACGCCGTGCTGGCGTCCTCGACGAGCCGGTCGATGTGCGACGTGGGGGTCACGGCGCCCGAAACACCCGAACTGCTCGTACTCTCCCGATAGCCGGCCTGCCAGTTGAACACCTTGATGCGGCGTGAATCGTTACCGGCATCAGTGACCAGGACGCTCTGGGGGCAGAGCGAGCGGTGAACGACTTTCTTGTCGTGGGCGTAGCGAACGACGTCGGCGATCTGCCTCACCAGGTCGAGCCGGGCGTCGATGCTCAGTGCATCCTTCTGCTGAGCCAGGAAGTGGTCGAGGCGCAGGCTCCGCGGGTCGTATTCGAATAGCAAGGCGGGGCCGACCTCATGCTCGGTGAAGCCGTGAGCCCGCAAAATGCTGGGGTGCTGAAGCGTCTCCAAGAGCTTGAACTCGCGCAGGGCGGCGTTCTCGATGGTCTTGCGGTCCTCGACGGTGGCGCCGGCGCGAACCAGGTAGAGGCGCACGCGCCGCTTCGATTCGGCCACCTGGGTATGCGTGGCCTGCCAGTCCTGGTAGCCCGGGCCTTCGCACACGAGTTGCTCCAACACATAGTCGCTGACCTTACGGTGACGTTGCGACGGGCGAATGCCGGCCTGGTCCATCGCCTGGCTGACGAGCTTGGCCATCGGTCGATCATGAATTCCCTTGGGCCGCGGTTCGAGCCCGGGGCATTCACGGCGCTGCAGGGCGGCCATGATGCCAGGGCGGGCCTGGGTTTCGCCAACTGCCTCCCGGTCGCGAAGACAGATTCGAAAGCGGGCGTTGCCTTCCAGTTCACAGAGCAGGTTGGCGTCGGAGCAGAAGACGAGCGCCTCGATGAATGGCAGCGGTGCCTTCTTCTGGAGGAGCCGTTGCCTTTGCAGTAGGGAACGGAGCTTCTTGGCCTTGAAATTGGTCGCGATCAGCGGGTTGTCGAGCGTGGACCGCCGCCCCTCGTTTTCCCAGGTCCAGGTGCCGGCATCGCCCGTGAGCCGGCCCGGGCGACTCTTGATCTCCACCAGGTACAGGCCTTGCGGGGTGAACACCAGCAGGTCAACCTCGTTGATACTGCCGTCGTCGGCGATGAACTCGAAGTTGCTCCAGGCTCGATAGGGCTCGTGGCTGGGGAACCGCTGGCGAATGAAGTCCAACGCCTCCCGTTCCCATGGGAATTTGGACTCGGTCATCGTGGTCCAGTTGCGAGCGTTGCTCATCGCCTACCTAACCCGCCACACATGGTAGCCGTTTCGTGGATGGCGGTACTCCGGGATCTTGCCGGCCGCCCCCCGGGCGCGAATCGTGTTGGGTCTGCAAACTTTACCAGTCATTCCGGGTGCTAGCAATCACCTACCGGCTTGTCGCTGGAATCCGTCGCAAGGCGCTTCCCCTGTTCAATCCGCGAAAACATCCTGGCCTTTGAGCGAGACGTCGAATTCTTGGTGACGATGGTTAGGGCCGTCTACAAAGAGTCGATAATTGGCGTCGAGTTGTCCGATATGTCAATCTGGGCTTTCGAGCCAACTCGCTATGGTCGGCGGTTCGCATCACGTTGGGTAGGAGACGAAAACTTGAATATTACTACCGACAGAATGGATTCCAACACGGCCACGGACGGCGCACGCTCGTACAAACTCAAGCAGTTTCCCGGCTGGGCCTTGTTCGCCGGAGGTTTCGCGGTGGGGCTCGTGGTGGTTCACTTGGGAATCACGCGACCGATGATCGAGCAGTTCGCTCGCTTGCAAGGCCAGGTCGGCGGATTGGAGCGGGGGATGAACAAACTTGCCGGTCATCGCGACGGGACCGCCAAGACAAACGACCTGTTGAGTCTGCTGGCCAAGCAATCGCAACAGACGGAGGCCGCCGCGCGGGCATTTCAGGGCATTCAATCGCTCGAGTCGCGCTTGGTCAACCAGCAGGGCCTGACTTCCGAGACGACCCGATTGCTGGCGCTATTGGCCGATCAGGGGCGGCAGACCGAGGCCGCCGTCGAGGCGCTCCGCGGCATCCAATCGCTGGAATCGCAATTGGTCGAACAGCAGGGCCTGACGGCCGAGACGACCCGATTGCTCGAACTCCTTGCCGACCAGGGCCGGCAGGCCCACGTCGCGGCCGGGGCACTTGACGACATCCGCTCGCTTGAGGAGAAGTTGATTGCCCAGCAAAGCGACACCGTCGAGGCCCATACGGCCCTGGCCTCGCTCCACAAGATCCGCGACGAGGCCATCGAGGTCCAGGAAAGCTCCGCCGACATCGCCGACGCGCTGGAGCGGCTCGGCGATTTGCAGGACCGCATCACCCAGCAGTACCATTCGATCCAGGCCGCCGAGCAAACGCTGGCCGCGGTCAAGCGGCTTCGAGCGATGGCCCAGGCCGAGGGCCCGCATGTGGCCAAGGCGCAGCAAGCCCTGGATGCCCTGATTCGACTGAAGAACGCCACCCTTGCCGGCGCCGATCAGATGGCCTGGGCCGGAAGCGTGGTCGAGGAATGGGCCAAGATCAACGACCGGATCGCCAAGGCCTCCGCCGACACGGGCCCCGCCCGCCAGGCCGCCGACGAACTGCTCGCGCTCAAGGATAATATCCTCCGCGGCAGCGACCCGCGGCATCCCGAGCAAGCCCGCGAAGCCCTCGACGAACTGGTCAAGATCCGTGAAACACTGCACGGCCAGGCGGGCGAGGTGGCCGAGGCGCGGACCCAACTCGATGGACTCGTGGGACTCAAACGGTCGGTGCTCGCCCAGACGGGCGATCTGGCCGACGCCGTCGAGACGCTGGAGACCGCCGCCGACCTGCACCATCAATTCGAGGACACCGTGCAGTCGTTCGATCGTGTCCGCCGCTGGATGACCGATGTCTTGATGTTCGAGAGCACCGTCGAGAGGGCGGTGGCCGCGATCAAGCCTCTGGTCGAGTTGACCAACCTCCGCCGGATGAGCGCCGTCGAATTGCGGCAGGCGGCCCGGTCGATCACCGAGGGACGCAAGGCGGCCCGGCTGGCCGAGAAGGCATCGGCGGCGGGCCAGGCGAAGGTCGAAAACGCGGGCGCCTCGCGCTCCACGGGCGGCGCCTTGCCGCTCGACGCGATCCAACGCGATTGAGGCGGCGATGGACCTGCAACTGGTCGACGAGGCGGCGGTGGTCATCGGCGCTGCCAAAGGCATCGGGCGGGCAATCGCCGCGGCCTTTGGTGGCGAAGGGTGCCAGGTGGCGCTCGTCGACCGTGATCCGGCGGTTTCCGACCTGGCCCGTGAGATGTCGGCCGCTCACGGCCGTCCCGCCCGCGGTTTCACGGGCGACGTCACGGACCCCGATGCGATGCGTGCGGCGGCCGGGGCCGTGCAAGAGTGGTTTGGGCGCTGCGATCACGTCGTCTATGCCGCTGGCATGGGTTCGGGCAAGTTCGGCTATCCGTTCTGGAACCTCGACCCGCGCGATTGGGAGCCGGTGCTGCGGGTGAATCTGCTAGGGGCGGTCAACGTGGCCCACGCCTTCGCCCCGGCGATGGCCGCCGCGGGCCGCGGGACGTTCTTGTTCATTTCCTCGATCGCCGGACAAATGGGCTCGCAGACCGATCCGCCCTACAGCGCCGCCAAGGCCGGCCTGATCAATTTCGCGCAGTGCGCCGCCAAGGATCTGGCTCCGTACCAGGTGCGCGTGAATTGCCTTTCGCCAGGCATGGTCAAGACCGAGCTGAACCGTTCGGTTTGGCAAGCCTGGAACTCGCGGCAGGCGCCCGATGCCCATCGTTCTTATGACGATTGGACCGAAGACAAGATTCGCCGCACGGTGCCGCTGGCCCGCTGGCAGGAGCCCGACGACATGGCCGCCGCCGCGGTGTTTCTTGCCTCACCGCGTGCCCGCAACATCACCGGGCAGACGCTCAATGTTGACGGTGGCCAGGTGATGCACTCGTAGCGACGCGGGCCCAGCGGTGCCACCCTACGATGAAGCAAGTCATTCGCGTCCATTTTCCTTGACGTCCTTGAACGCCAAACTCGAAAAACGGCTCGTAGGGCTCGTCGAAATCATTTTCAACGTGGATTTCCACGGTGCCCGGAAATAGCGATTCCGTCGCCTCAAAGAGGCGTTCCAATTCCTCAACCACGCCTTCCATTGACGGAATTGCAAGCCGAACCATTCATCCCTCATCCGTTCTTAGGCAAACCGATCGATGTTTTACGCCGAAACGGTCGAACGTCATCGACTGGCAAGAGCTTCGGCCGCGGTCGGCTCGGCGGCGGGTGTCGAGCGCTCGATGCGGTCTGCGATCGCGTTGAATTCGTCGGCAAACTCCCGCCAGAAGTCACCGTCGCGGAAGCGGATTCTCTCGACCGGCTGACCCGCCGCCAACTCGCGCATCGCGCGCCGTAATCGCAACAGGGGACCGACAAGCCGGTGCGTCAGCTTGATGGTGTCGTAAACGATGACAGGCAACAACAAGAGCGTCGTCACGACGGCCGGCGCCAGCAGAAACCAGATGCCTTCGACGTCCGGGAAAATCAACCGCACCGGCTCGACCAGCAAGCTCACGGCGACGTAAACCACGGAAAGGGACAGCACGCACGCGAGCCAGTGGAGAGTCGCCCGCAGCATGAACGCCCCCTGCACCGAGCGATCGACGAACAACCGTTTGCGCTTGAATTCCGCCATTACCAGGGCCTCCGATACGCGGGAATAGTGCTTATCAGAACTCTAGCGTGTGGATTGGGCATGTGCCGGGCGGCGAACGGAAAAACAGGCTGTTTTCGTTCGCGGTCCCATGAAGTGGAATACCTGTAAGGTTTGCACTGCCGGCCAAGGAGAAGGTGGGCGGTGCCCACCCTACGTCGAACCGCTCAGTTCGGGGAATCGCTGTCGGTCGACGTCAGTCGGCACGGATGTGTCGATCGCGTAGCGGCGATGATCGGCGCCGGCCAGGCGTTTCGTTCCGCGCCCCAGGGGGTCGTCGCAACGGCGGACCAGCCGGAGTCGAACCACGTCGAACAACATTCGCCAGCCGTGGCGCGCCACGGAGAGCGACGAGCCGTATTCGTTCACCAGGCTCACCGGAACACGGCAAAACGGCATTTTCAGCCGATGCGCAAGCCATACGACCTCGGCATCGAACGCGAAGCCATGGATCCGAGTGCGCGAGAAGATTTCCCGCGCGGCGTCGGCGCGAAATGCCTTCAATCCGCACTGCGTGTCGGTCACGCGCCGGGACACCAGCCGTTTCGTCAACCAGCGAAAAGCGAAACTGGCGGCGACTCGCGCCGGCCGACGCGGGACACAGGAGGTCGAGCCGGGCAAGTCGCGGGCGCCGAATACCACCGCGCAGCGGCCGGCGTCGATCCAATCGAACGCGGTTCGCAGCGAACCCAGGGCGTAGGGCAAGTCGGCGTCGGTGAAGGCCACGACGCGGCCCGTGGCGGCCAACACGCCGTGTCGAACGGCCGCGCCCTTTCCGCCGCGCCGTCCCAACCGCAGCAGGCCACAGCGGGTTCCGAAGCGGCCCGCGATTTCTGACGTTCCGTCGTCGCTGCCGTCGTCGACGACGAGCACGCGGTAATCGACTCCCCAGGCGTCGAGCCATCCGCACAACGCTTCCAGCGTACGCGGCAAACGCTCACGTTCGTTGAACGCCGGAACCACAACGGTCAGGTCATGGTCGCACGCCGCGCCGCCGGCAAGGCGCCTCGGCAGGGCGCGGAGCGCGCCGGAGGGCCGCGTTCGCGGCACGCGGCGAGGCTCGCGCGCCCGGGCGCCATGGCCCCGCGGCCCGACGATCTGCGCGACGGCGTGGGTCAACAATAGCAGCGCCAAGAGCGGGTTCAACCAGAAATTCGGGCCGCGCGTGAGCTCGTATCCGGCCGTGATTCCCGAGGCCAGGAAGATCATCGTCCATCCCACGCCGGGGCGACGATCGACTAGAAACGCGTACCCGGCCAAGGCGCCCAGAGAGGGGGCCAGCAACACATAACTGTTGTTTTCCGCGCGCGGGTTGAACAGGGTCAAGTAGCAGGCCGTCACGGTGAGGATCAGTACGCTTGCCCGAGACGCGCACCAGCGTCGGCGGGCCGCCAGACACAGTGCCAACGCCAGGCCCCCGGCCGCGACGCGAGCCGCGGTTTGCAGGCCCACGTCGACCGTCAGGCCAAGCGACGTCAGCAGGCCGAACAAGTCGGCGTGTCGATTGGCCGCGCCCGGGTTGCCGGCCACCAGCAGTTTTTCGAAGCAGCCCTGGTACTGCCGCCACACGTAGGCCGGGTCTTGCGTCGCCAACGGCGTCAGGACGACGAGCAGCAATCCCACGGCCATCGGCCGGGCCACCGGCCGATACACCACGATCGCGATCGCGGCTGGGATCGCCATCAGGGGCTTCAGGGCGATTCCCAGGCAGAGCCAAAGGGCCGCCGCTCGCCAGCGCCGACAAGCCAGCGTGATCGCGGCAAGCGTCATCAGCGAGGCCGTCGCCAGATTCATCTGCCCATTGCGGGCACTCGCCAGCGCCGGCCCCATTGCGAGGCACGTCATGCAAGAGAACCAGACGTCTCCGCCGCCGATCGCCCCCAGCTTCGCCGTGCGCCAGATGGCGAAGGCCAGGCCGCCGATACCGACCACGCGCCATAGCACGTCGCCGGCCGGCGCGGGCAAGTAGGCGAACGGCGCGAAAAGAATGGCCGCGTGGGGAAAGTACAGAAAACCGTGCGCGCCTTCGCAGTAGATGTCCTGGCCCTGGAACCATTGATGGGAGGCGTTGCGATAGTTGTGGGTGACGGTTCGGACGGTGGGCGAGTGGGCGACGGCCAGCGCCATGATCATCGCCAGCGCCGCCCAGGCCAACCATGCCCTCGGCTCGCTTTGAAGCCATGCCCGCGCCGCGCCGAATGTTGGAAGCCTGAACGCTTTCATGGGTTGTCGCAAGGTCCGTCCTGGTTGGTTGCGCTCGACGTGCGGGGTGCGGTATAACCCTTGAAGCACTCGCGAGGCAAGTCCAATCTTGCACCACAGGCCTGGGAGGCTGGGATTGCCGCGGTAATGGTATCTGTAGGGAACGCCCTCCGTGGCGTTCCGTGAAGCTGTTGCGACGTCATTCTGGCAGGACACGGAACGCCACGGAGGGCGTTCCCTACAGAATCGGGCTCGGGTGCCGATCCTAGCCTCCCGCCAGCCGCCGCATTCCCTCGGCCGTTGAAACCCGCGCCTCGTAGCCGAAATCCCGCCGGGCGCGGTCGATCTTGAAATAGTGCGACTTGCCAAGTTGCGCCGCCAAAAACCGCGTCATGCGCGGCTCCGATCTTCGTCCGGTCAGCTTGGTTGCCGCCTCCATCGCCGCGCCGATCGCCCAGGCGACGCTCATGGGAATCGCCCTTTCCACCGGTGGCAGCCCGGCCAGGGCCAGCAGCTCGTCGATCCAATGCCAACAGTTGACCGGCTCGCCCTGGCTGATGAAGTAAGCCCGGCCGCCCACGGGCGAACCGGCGATGAGCCGGTCGGCGGCTTGCAGATGGGCCGTCGCGGCGTTCTCGACGTACACCATGTCGATCAGGTTGCGGCCGTCGCCGACCCGGCGCAACTGGCCGCGGCGCGCACGCTCGATCAATCGCGGCACCAGGTGCCGGTCGCGTGGTCCCCAGATCAGGTGAGGGCGCAGCGAGCAGGTCAAGAGGCCGCCCTGGCCGTTGGCGGCCAACACCTCTTGCTCGGCCAGCGCCTTGGTGTGAGGGTAGTGGCAGAGCCAGTGCTTTGGATAGGGAACGGTCTCATCGACGCCGCACTGGTCGCCGCCGTCAAAAGTAACGCTCGGGCTGCTGGTGTAGACGAGCCGCGGCACGCCGTGGCGCCGGCAGCCGGCGATCACATGCCGCGTACCCAAGGTATTGGCCGCGAAAAAATGGTCCCACGGTCCCCAGATGCCCGCCACGCTCGCGACGTGGTAGACCACTTCCATGTTCGCGCAGGCCGCCGCGACCGCCTGGGCGTCGCGCAGGTCGGCCTGGACCGTCTCGACGCCGAGGCGGTCCAGTTCGGCGTACCGTCCGCGGCAGAGCCCGCGCACGCGGTCTCCGCGGGCGACGAGTTGTTCGACGATATACAGGCCGAGGAAGCCCCCGGCCCCGGTGACAAGACAGTTCACTGGGTTCGCTCGGCATTCCATGTCCCCTCGCTCACATGTTGATTCATTCCTCCGCTTGGCGGCGGAAAGTCGTTTCCAGCGCCTGCCAACGGGCGGCCATTTCACGCACGCGGTCGGGATGGCGCGGCGGTCGTAGCGGAACAAAAATTGCGCACACGACAAGGCCCAATAGGAGGGGCGTTCCCTACAGAACCGGGCACGGATGCTGATTCTAGCCTGCCTTGAAGCGCCCGCTGAGAAAAATCCGTCGGTAGCGGTCTTTTTTTTCTTGGAATGGGCGTCGCTTTCGGTTAATCTGGGAAATGCGGGCAATCGGAACACCGCAGTCTGTGAGGGAAAAGAACATGATTTTGAACCACTGGACCCGTGGGCGATCGTCGGCCAAATCGTCTCTGGCCGCGGTATTGGTGCCTATCGTTGTGATGGCGGCGATCACATGCGGCGCACTGACCGCTTCGGCGGCGCGGCGCGCGAAGAGCGCCGCAAAGCCGGAGACGACCGGCACGAACGCGACGGTAAAAACTCCCCCGACCGGAACGACCTCGGCGAAGGCGGCCAAAGCGCGGCCGAGGAAGATCGGCGCCTTCAATCCGGCCGATGAAACCGTCGAGTTGTTCAAGGCGGTCGAGAACGGCGATCTCAAGGTCAAATTGATTCCCAAGGACTCGACGCAAGGGCGAGTCTTCATCCAGAACAAAACCAAGAAGCCCTTGAATGTGAAGTTGCCCGAAGCGTTCGCCGCGGTGCCGATTCTTGCGCAAATGGGCGGTGGCCAAGGAATGGGGGGCGGCATGGGTGGGGGCGGCATGGGTGGTGGCGGCATGTTCAACGTGCCCGCTGAGAAAGAGGTCAACCTCAAAGTCGCCTGTATGTGCCTGGAGCACGGTAAGCCCGAACCTCGCGCCGCCATGACATACAAGCTGGTGCCGATCGAAGAATTCACCGACAAGCCCGGCGTGAAGCAGCTTTGCACGATGCTCGGTAACGGCCAGATTCCCCAGCGCGCCGCGCAGGTCGCCGCCTGGCACTTGAACAACGACATGAGTTGGAATGAGTTGGCCGCGAAGAAAATCGTGCAACTCAGCGGCGACAGCGAGCCCTACTTCACCGACGAGGAATTGGCAACCGCTGTGAGTATCGTCTCGGCGGCCACGAGCAAGGTCGAGGAAAAGCCGGCGATCGAAAAAATCCCCAGCCCCGGCGAGACCGCCCGCGGCGAGTAGCGCGGAGGTGGGCAGACGCTCGCTTATACTGCGCGCGGCCAAGAATGAGACATTTTGCCACGAGAAAGTGGTGGCTGGTGGCAGAGCCTAAGCGATGCCCCGGCTAGCCTGGACGTAGCTGGCTTCGCAAGCGCGTGGGGTCCGCGGAGCGGCCCACGAAACGGTGGGGATCATTTTCGCGAAAAAAGCACGCTCGTTGCGCAGCAACGAACGTGCAAAACCAAAACGGCAGCGAAGCGAAAAAAAACGACTTCCGAATACCCCATGACGTCTGAGCGAGCCGCGTAAGCGGCATCCAATTGCCGCGCCCCCTTCGCCTTACCCCACGCTCGTTTGGATCTCTTTGGGAGGGGTTTCGGAATCGTTTTTTTTCGCGCAGCGACGACGCTTTGAGCGCGATCAGTCCTCGTGTTCGGCGCGTTCACGCGCCCGCCTCTCGCGGTCCAGCGCGCGGTTCAACGGCGAAATCGTCGCATATCCGGCGACGACGTCCGCGCGGCCCAATTCCTCAATCGCGCGATCCGCCCCCAAGGCGAAATTAAAGGCCCCCAGGGCGCCCATCCTTCCGGAAAGGAGACAGAAGGAGGGGGCGGCTGCGCCCTGGGGACTGGGTTGACCGGGGTCGGTGGGTAGGCTAGGACAATGGGTTAAAAAGGCCGAACTGTATCTCGCCTCCCGCCGAAGCGCCGGCGACGCCCTGCGCCTCGGCAAGAACAGCGTCGGAAACCGTGAGCGTGATTCGACGCCGACGGCTCGCCGCCTCGCGGTCGAAAATGACCGCGACGCCGATTGATCGCAGGTTCGGCGCTAGACGCCTGGATGTAGCCACCAAATCGACGAACGTCCCGCGGCCATCCGCCATGCCGCGCGGCGAGAAAAAACTGGCAAAACCGTACCTTTACCCGACGAAAGCCTCGACGCGCGGGGCACAGATGAGCGCTGCGTTGGGGAAAGTCTCACCGCGTCTAAAGCCGGGCAATCCGCCGAGACGGATTTCCTGGTCGGTACCGGTACGGTTTTGCCAGTTTTTTCTTGCGCCGTTT
>DATKSN010000175.1:0-27052 GCA_035531595.1 Pirellulales bacterium
TGGCCTTGGGTCGCGTCGAAGCCCGCGCGGGCCAGCGCGGCGATGGCGCCGGGCGGGTCGTCCACCCAAAACGGAAACACCCAGTGGCTGTGCGGCGTGTTCGCCGCGCCGGGGCAAGCCTCGACGTCGCCCAGTCGCTCCAAAAGGGCCTCGCCCGCCGCGGCGCGCGCCACCAGCCGGCGGCGGTCGAACCGCGGCACGCGGCGTTCCATCAGCGCCAACAGCGCCGCGCTGGGTTGCCGGCGGATGCGGGCGAAAAAGCCTTCGCCGGCGAACCCGCGAACCGCGCCGTTCACCAACCGGTCGTGATCGACGCCGAGCGCCCGGCAGAGCCGCAGCAACGCGCCGTAGACGGGCCGCGTGGACATCGCTTTCAGCGCCGCGTACTTGCACAGCCGCCGCAGGAACGCCCAGCGGCCTTGCCGCGGATATTCGGCCTGAAGGCGGCGCATGCGGGCCCACACCGCTGGATCACGAACACGGACCAGCGCCCCTCCCAGGGCCGTGGCCGTCTTGATCGGGCCAAAGCTGAACATCGACGCGAGCGCGGCCGGGTGCCCCGTGAACTCGGAACCCGCGTACGCTTGGGCGCAATCTTCGATCAGCGCCAGTCCATGCTCGGCGGCGAACCGTGCGATCGGCCCCAGGTCGATTCGGCCGCCGAACAAGTGGGCCACCAAAATAGCCCGCGTGGCCGGCGTCACGGCCTGATGCAATCGCTCCAGGTCGGGCGCCATCGTCGCGGGGTCAAGATCGATCGCCACGGGTAGCAGGCCGTGTTCCTCAATGATCCGCGTCATGTCGCGAATCGTCACGGCGGAGACGAGCACTTCGCCGCCACGCGGCAGGTCGAGCGCGGTCAGGAGCAGGTCGAACGCGGTGCGCACGGACAGCGCGGCCAGCGTGTCGCCCGCGGCCGACCAAAGCGTTTCGATGCGCGGCGCCGGGCCCCGGCGGCGCGCGGGCACGAAACAGCGCGCCGCGCCGAATGCCAGGTCGGTCCAGGAAATGTCGATCCGTTTGCGCGCCCACATGCTCGCCGCCTCCCAAAGTTGGAATCCCTCGCCCGGCCGCCCGACCGCCGGCGACATGGTTATCCCAGGACCGCAATTGTGGTGTAGGCGTCCCGCCTGCCAGGCGGTTCTGGGATAGGCTCGTATTCTCCGCGAAGGGCGACCGATTCGCAACTTCCCCGGAAAGATTTCTTGCCGGGTTCGTGGCTCCGCCCTCAGGTATCGTCCGGCTTTGTGGCGTTAGAGCACGCGGTCGTACGCCCAAGGATAGCGCCGGCCGGCGTCGAACTCCTTGTAGGCGTCGCTGGTGGGATCGCGCAGCGTTTCAGGCTTGTAGGCCGTATTGACCATCTGCAAGACGGGTACGACGTCGGCTTGGGCGTAGCCAAGACCGCGAATCTCGAAGAAGTCGTGGTTCACGTCGAGCACCTGCACCCGGTCGATCCAAACCCGCACTTTGCGCAGCGAACGCAGCTCGCTGCGCGTGCGCTTGAGAAACTCCAGAACCTCACGCACCTGGCCGTCCCGATAGTCGATCGCGGCCAGCGGAGGACGTGTGGACATGGTGACCTGTTTTCCTCCTACTGCAATGTAATCACGCCGTCCTTCACCGCGTCGGCCAGAATCTGGAGCGTGGTGCGGATCTCGGTGTCGTCTTCGAGCGATAATACGGCCGGTTCGGTCGACTCCAACACGCCAGCCAGCCAGCGTGAACCGTCGTGGTACTTGATCTTCGTGCCGGGCCTCAACCCCGCCGCCGCCTCGCCGTTACCCGGCGTCGCGCCGCCCGTCTTGCCGTTGGCCGGCTTGGTCTTGGCCGCGGCTTCAGGCTTCGCCGCGGGCGCCGCCTTCGCCGCGGGCTTCTTCTTGTCGAGCACTCCGGCCAACTCCTGCAACACATGCCAGTTCTCCAGCCGGTCTTGCTTGGCGTACAAGAGCGTCTCGCTGGGCTTGCCGTCCTTGTCGAAGTGCTTGGCGAAGCGTCCCTCGCTGCGGGCAAAGTCGATGAAGTCAACCTGCTCGCCCGTCTTGGGGTTGAGCCACCAGTCGTCGTTCACGGCCGGGTTGCCCTGCAACGTCAACCGCGACTTGATCGTGTCGCCCTTGCGGGGATCGTAAATCAACAGCGGGAATGCGCGCGAGTCGACCGCCAACCGGGCCTGGTCGGTCGCCATGTTGTCGGCCACGCCATGCTCGGGCTGGCAGGTGGTGTAGCAGCAGACCATCGCCGGCCCGTCGAACTCCAAGGCGTCGAGCACCGAGCGGTAGAAGTGGTTCACATGGGCGCAGGTTGTCTGGGCGACGAACGTCCGCGGATGCATCATCGCAATCTGGGCGATCTCCTTGCGGCGCTCCTGCTTGCCGCCGATCGTCTTGCCGTGAACGCTCATCTTCGTGTTCTGGCCGGTGTAGCTGCTGGTCGAGGCCTGGCCGCCCGTGTTCGAGTAGACCTGCGTATCGAGCACGAAGACCTTGATGTTCGCCCCCGAGGCGAACATCCGCGACAGCGACTGGAAACCGATGTCGAACATCGCGCCGTCGCCGCCGATGCACCAGAGCGGCTTTTGCCGCCAGTCCATCTGGTCCCAGCGCATGCGCACGCCCAGGGCGAAGGCCGGAGCGTTCTCGAACAGCGAGTTCGACCAGGGAATCAGGTACGGATTGTACGGATACGTCGAGGTGTAGACCGTGTTGCAGCCGGTGGCGGCGATCATGCCCCACTGGTCGCCGAACTTGGCGCCGGTGGCGGAACAGAGCATGCGCAGGGCCGTTCCCTCGCCGCAGCCCGCGCAACTGCCGGCCCCACCCACGTAAATGTGGGTCTGCTCCTTGAGCATCATGTCGATCAACAAGTTGTCGTTGATGTAGCGCTCGTTGGAAGGCCCGAACTGCTTGAAAAGGCGGTGGCTCTTGCGAATGTCGGTGATCACCTCGTCGGTCTTGGGGATCATCTTCAGCGCCAGGTCGTCGCACACGGTGACGCACTCGGCGCACCCCTTGCACTTGCTGGGGTCGATGATGATCTGGAACATCCCGCCCTCGTCCCCCTTCTTGGCCGGCCCTTCATAGTACTTGCGGGTTTTCGACCACTGCTTGCGATACATCTCGCGGTCGATCGGATCGGGAATCGCGGCCAGCTTCCGCTCCAGATCGCCTTCGGAGAGCACTTTTCCCAAGATGGCCGTGTCGGGGCAAAGCGTGACGCAGTCCATGCAGCCCGTGCAGTTCGAGGGAATGTATTCCGGGATATCAGGAGCGATGTAGCTGAAGTCCCGCAAGGTGGCGGTGCCGGCGGGCACCAGCGAGCGCGCCAGACCCAGGTCGGCGGGCAGGCCCTTTTCGGCAAACCCTTCCTCATAGCCGCGGATCACGCGCTCGTTGAATTCGACCACGTCGATGATCGGCAGGCTCACCAGCTTGTAGTCCCCGTCGACCAGCGTGCCGTAGGAGTTGTTGTTGTACGGATCCCGCTCCGACGCCGTGTTCATCGAAGGGAGTTTGGTTTCAGTCGTCATATCGTGAATTCTCGCGATTTCGTTTTGAAATGATTGGTCCTGTTAACCCTTGTTCCCATGCTCCGCGTGGGAACATCTCGCCGGCCGCTCCGCGGCCACGTCGATCCAAGGCGACGTGCCTCATGTTACCCTGCATGCGAGGCGCCGTTGGTCTCCTGAATCAACTCTTGTGGGATCTCCCGCATTTCGTTGAAGCCCCGCTTGACGCAGGTCATGTTGTCTTGCACGACCTGCTCGCCGCGTTTGCCGAAATACTTGCGCACGGCCTTCTCGACCCCGCCGTAGACCTGCTCGTCGGTCATCTCGCTTTCCGTGGCGTAGGGCGTCAGCTTGAGAAACGCCCCTAAGAGCACGATCCCCTGCATGCGCATTTCCAGGTCGGCCTCGGACGCGACGGCGCGGGCGATGGCCACCATGTCGGCGTAGTAGATGCGCAGCTTTTTCTGGCGGATCGCGCGCTGGTGCCAGGCGGGAATCCGTTTCCAGACGTCCGCCGGCTCCTTCTGCGACGATTGCATGAAGATCTTGCCGCCAGGCACCATGCCATCCAACGGATTGCCGCTCTGCATGGCGTTCACGTCGTTGAGCACGATCAGGTCGACGTGCTCCAGTTCGCTGTGCATGTGGATGTGCTCGTTGGCGATCGTCAGGTAATAGGTGGTCGGCAGTCCCTTCTTCTCGGAGCCGTACTTGGGATAGGCCTGCACGTCCTTTCCGAACACGTTGCCGGCGATGGTGGCGATGACCTTGTTGGTGGTCACGGAGCCGAAGCCGCCCACCGAATGCCCGCGCATCGAAAAACCGCCGGCGGGCCGCAGATCGGGATCTTCGGCCATCTTCAAGGCCAGCGGGTGGTCGATGCCGACGCAAAAGAACTCCTGCCCGTCGTTTTGCATGTTGTCGAAAATGGCGTTGACGTCGCCGGGCCGCACGTCGCGGCTACCCAGGCCGGCGGCCCCATGATAGATCCGCGGCACGCGCTCGATCGTGCCGTGGCCCGGCGGGCCGGCCACCGCGTCGCAGAAGGCCGCCTTGATTTCCCGCGTCAGGTGGTTGCCGGTCGTCGAGAGCGGGTCGTCCATCCGCTCGATGACGGTGAACGCCTTGCAGTCCTTGAGCGCCTCGACGATCCGGCTCGCCGGGAAGGGACGGAAGCAAACCACCGTCAGGCAGCCGGCCCTGATCCCCTTCACGTCGCGCAGGTAGTCGACCGTGACTTGGGCCGTTTCCATGTAGGATCCCATGCCCACCAGGATGTACTCGGCGTCCTCGCAACGGTAGGGGAGGAGGAAGTCGTAGTGCCGGCCGGTCTTGCGGCCGAACTCCGCGAAGGCGTCGGCCAGCGCCGGCTCGACCCGGTCGTAGTACCAGCGCTGGGCGATTTTCCCTTTCATGTACGAGTCTTGGTTTTGCACCGTGCCCGACATCACCGGGTTGTCGGGGTCCATCAGGTTGGTCAGCTTTTCCGAGGGCGGGCCGATGTACTCCCGCATGAATTCCAGTTCGGGCAGCCGCACGCTCTCGACCGTGTGCGTGGTCAGGAAGCCGTCTTGCACGTTGAAGAAGGGGGTCTGCGAGGCCTCCGCCGCACGGCGGCTGATCAGACACAGGTCGCCCGCCTCCTGGGCATTGCGGCCAAAGATCATGCCCCAGCCGCAGTCGGCCACGCTCATCATGTCGTCGTGGCCGGCGTGGACGTTCAGCGCCTGGCTGGTGAGCGCCCGGGCGCCGATGTTCATGACCACCGGCAACCGCTTGCCGGAAATCGTATAGAGCACCTCCTTCATCAGCACCAGCCCTTGTCCCGAAGTGAAGTTGGTCGCGCGCCCGCCGGCCAGGGCGAACCCTTCGCAGAAGGTGGCGGCCGAGTGTTCGCTCTCCGGCTCGAAGAACACCAGTTGCTCGCCCCAAAGGTTCGGCCGGCCGTTGGTGACGGCGGCGTTGAAACCACCGCCCATCGTGGTCGAACTGGTGATGGGGTAGGCCCCCGAACCCTGCGAGATGTTGATCTCGACGTGGACCACGGCCTCGGCGCCGTCGCAGGTGGTGGGGATGCCCGGATACTGGTACTTGGGTTCCGCGGCGACGTCGGTCTCGGCGGGCACCTGCATATCGAACTCGGAAAGCGCACTCCGGCCCGCGGCATTTTTGGGGGCCCGGGTTTCGATCTCACCCACGCTCATCGTGGTTTCTCCTGGGAAAAGGTTTCAGAGTGGGCGTAGCTGTCGTTGCCGGCCGCCGCGCCCAGCGCCGACCCTCGCGGCGCGTAGAGTCCGTGTGATTCAAAAAAAGCGTCGTGCAGCCGGGCCTTGAGCCAGTCGAGCTGATCGGTCGAGAGCACCACGGCCCAGGAGCAGCCGGCGTCGTCCGCTCCGTCGTTGGTGGCGAAGCCGAGAACCTCGTAGCCGGCGTCGTGGGCGACTTCAAACAGCCGCCGCACCAACTCGCGCGTTCGCCCGTCGCCGGAATAGTCGTCGTTACCGAACAGGGCGGAAACGCCCGGTTCGGGTAGGGGCATCACGCCCCGATGCGACTCTAACCGCCGCGAATGGATATAGTTCGCGATCCGCTTGGCGCGCGCGTTGTAATTCATCGGCTTTCCTGAACCTAAAGGGGTGGTTGAGCGTGCGATTGCCGCTCATCCACCTATCCACCGTCACCCGGCTTAACCCCTTATGCTACAACTTCCACGGCCGGAGTCAATGAAAATCCGCCTCCCGGCCCCGACTTTGCTGTTTTCCGTCCGCCGTAGCCGAATTCGCAAGAATTCGGGGGATGCAGTCGGACTCGCAAGACCGGTGGCTGGTGGCTGGGGCAGAGCGTCAGCCACCGGCCGCCCTTCCGCGTGCCGGGGCATCGCTGACGCTCTGCCCCAGCCACCGCACCCACTCGTGCGTACCGGCCCACCAGCGGCGATCGTCGGCAGCGCGGTGTTGGCGGTGAGCGGCGGCGGAGGTCGCCGGTGGATCGGTTGCGGGCGCGCAACGAAACTGAACCCGCGGCGCAAGCAAGGCAAGTCGTTAGTCGTTACGCGACTTGCTTGCGCCGCGGGTTCGTGTCGGAGCTGGCCGCGTGCGGTCGCCGGCCGTTTTCACTCCGGCAGGGGCTGGCCCTTGGTCTCGGGCAAGAAGGGAAGCGCGAACAGCCCCAACAAGAACACCGAGCACATCGTGACGCCCGCGTAGCGCATCGGTTCCTTCTCGCCGGCGTACCACACGCTCGTCAACAGGCCCAACGCCGAGGGGCCGGTCGCGGCGACCAACCGTCCGACGTTGTAGCAAAACGACGTTCCGGTGCTGCGCAAGTAGGTCGGGAACAATTCTGGAAAATAGATCGCGTACCCGCCAAACAAGGAGAGCTGGCAAAAGCCCATCAGCGGCATCATCCAGAACACGTCGCCGGCCGTATGGAAGTTCCAGAACACGTAGGCCGTGCTCACGGCGGCCAAGACGAACGAGATGGCGAACGCGGGCCGCCGGCCGATGACGTGGGTGACTCGACTGAAAGCGTAGATGCCGAAAAACGCGCCGATGTTGAGCATCATCGACGTGAGCGAGGCCCAGAAAGTGAGCCGCCCGTCGATTTCCTTGCTTCGTTTTTCGATCCGCTCGGCGCGGGCGGCCAGCGGTTCGGCGTCGGCGGCGGGGATGGGGCCCGCGAGGTAGGCGGCGCGCCGGCGGCGTTCGCCGGGCGATTGAGGAGGCTGTTTCTTGTCGGGATCGGGATCGCCGCGGTCGAGCTCCGCCAACACGGTGTCGGCCGTGACGGGCCGGCCCGCCTGATGCAGCTTGAGCGCGGCGGCGTAGAGGCGCTCGGCGTCTTTCGTGTCCGCCTCGGCGCTCAGCAAGCTGCTCGGCTGAATCCTCTCGCCGTACTCGTCCAACGATTCCGGTTTCGCGATCACGCGCTTCACGAATTCCTGGTCCTGGGCGGCGTCACCCCGGTCGCGGGCTTCCTGTTCAAAGGTTTTGCGAAACACCAGGCGGTTCAAGTCGGGGCTGAAAAAGCCGATACCCCACAGGCCGACCACGCCCGAGAACGCCAGGGCCAGCCCCAAGAGGGCATGCTTCCGCCAGCGCGGGTTGCCGAACAGTTCGGCGTACGAGCCCAGCCGCGCGGCGGTCGCGCCTTGGGCGGCGCTGGCCCGCCAGCGTTCGGGTTCCTTGAGCCGGCGACGGATCAGCACCGCCAACAGCGCCGGCACCGTGCCCACCACGAACATCACCCGCCACGCGCTGTCGATCGCGCCCGTTTCTTGCAGGCGACCCAGGCCGAGGCTGATCAACGCCGCGCTCACGTTGCCCACGGCCGAAAGGGCCTGCAACATGCCGAGGGCGAACGGTCTGGCGCGCTCGGGCATCACTTCGGCGACCAGGGCCACGCCCACGGCGAATTCGCCACCCACGCCCAAACCGGTCAAAAAGCGGTAAAAGGCGAAGTCGTAGATGCTGACCGACAGCGCGCTCAAGCCCGTACACACGGAGTAAATCAGGATCGTCCAAAGCATCGTCTTGGCGCGGCCGATGCGGTCGCCCAGCACGCCGAAGGCGATCCCGCCCGTTGCCCAGCCAATCAAGAACACCGACGTCGCGTAACCGCCGTAACGGTCGATCATCGGGTCCGATGGGGGCAGGCCAAGCAACTCCTGGCACGCGGGACGCCGCGCCAGCGTGAACAACTGCTGATCCATCGTATCGAACAGCCACCCCAACGCCGCGACCACGAACACGAACCAGTGATAACGGGTCAACTCACGATACCAAGGCTGGCCGGCGGTGCTCATGTTATTTCTTGCGTCGCTGGCGCGACGACCCGTTTGCGAGTCGGAATTCGAGATCCGTCACCAACAACAAGTCGATGATGTTGAGCGAGTCGTCCGGCTGGCAGACGATCACCGTGCGACCGCTGGGCACGGCCATCACGAAGTCGCGATGCAGCACGGGAATTTGGCGGCCGTCGGCCAGATGTATGGTGAACGGCCGGAAAGGCTGGGCTTGATACGCCTCGCGCAAGCGTTCGATCGTCATCGCATAGCCGCCCGGGGTGAAAGAGGGATCATCGTTCCGATCACGATTCTATACTTCGCGCGGTCGAGCATGAGACATTCACGGCCGCGTGAAGTATAACGTGGACGATGGTCGCCGAAAAGCAAGAACGGATGATTGAGCCGGGCTTGACGATGACACGGCCTGGGGAACTTGTATCCGGCGGAAGGCTATGCCGCCAATCCGCGGGCCGACTCAGCCGATTCAAGTCGAAGAAGCCCCATTGGCCCGCACGGTGACGCGATGACGCTCAAGCGAAGTTGGTTTGCCATCGGCCTGGCCGGCGCCGTTGGAATCCCGTACCTCTTTTCGTCGTCGTCGGGCCTGGCGGGCCTGTTTCCGAGCCGGTCGGGCCGCTCTGATCCGATGACCACGAACGCAGCGGATCCGGCGAGCCCCGCGCCCACCAATGCATACGGCGCCGCCCAGACCAGCGCGGATGCCACGCCCATCGTCGAGTTGCATCAGGCATTCCGCTTCGATATCACGACGGCCTGGGTACTGGGCCGTTGGCCGCGGGTCTCGGCGGGCCTGGCGGAACTCGATCTGCAGGGCTATCGCGTGCCGCTGGTGACGGGCACGAAAACCGACGATCTGGCAGGCTCGTTGACGTATTACTTCAACCAACGGCAACGCGTCGAGCGGATCACATTTCACGGCGGCACCGGCGACGCAAGGCGACTCGTGGCGCTGTTGGCCACGCAATTCGGTTTCATCCGCGTACTGGTCGACGACGCCAGCCTGTTCCTCTACCAGGTCAAGCAAGACGGCAAAGTGCTCAGCGAGTTGCGCATCAAGCCGGCGCGGATCGTACGGGCCGATTCGCCCCACACGCGGTTCGAGGTTTCGCTCGTGATGCGAAACCTTATTCTGGCGCCGGCGGCTCGTATTCGAAGTCCTTCCATTTCATCGGCCGGCGAAACGGCTCGATCCGCAGCACGACCTCGCCGTTCTGGAAGATGCGAACCGTGCCGTTCGATTCGCTGACGGCCACCGCCACGGCCTTCGTCGCGCGGCTGATCGCGGCGGCCGCCCAGTGCCTGGCGCCCAGCCCTTTCGAGAGCGTGATGTTCGCCGCCGAAGCGTCGAGGTACTGTGCCGCCGCCTCGACCGTGCCGTCGGCCGCGACGATGATGGCGCCGTCCATCTGGGCGATCTCCTTGATGCCCTCGCGGACACGGGCCGATTTGAGGTTTCGTTCCTTGCGGCTGTAACCCTTGACCGGATCGAAGCTCGCGGAACGGCTCAGCTTGCGGACCTTTTGCGTGTCGCCGACGACGAACAGCGTGCCCACGGGTTTCCCCTCGCGTCCCTCGCGGCCGATTTCCAATGCGAGGTTGACCACGGTTTGCAGGATGTCGAGAGGCACTCGGGTTTCCAGTTGTTGCAAGTCGCGCACGGTCAGCCGGCCCAGGTGATCGCCCAGGTCGATCACGCTGATCGAGTCGATCGTGCGGGCTTCAAAACCGCTGTACAAGGCGATGACGCGGGCGCCCGGCGCCAGCAGTTCGTCGGCGACCGCTTCGAGCAAGGCCTGGGAGAGCTTGTCGTAAACCGGGCTTTCGGCCATGTCGAGTACGACACAGCCCAGCCCACAATCGCCGGCACCCTCCAGTTGCTCAGCGGTGTCGGCGGCCACCAGCACTTTTTCGCCCACCGCGTGATCGCTCAATCGCCGCCAATCGGTTGGCCCGTCCAACAGCAACAACAGCGCGGAAGCTCCCGCCGCCTTCGCCAGACTGGCGGCGGCGTCAAAGACCGTTTCAAACTCAGCGTCGAATTTCAACGGGTGCATCCACGCGCCACGGGAACCAAGGAAACGAGAGCCGGAAAACCATGCCGCGCCGGAGAGTGGCGCGACCGTGGGCAATGTAAGGGTTTTCCGTCCGCCAAGCAACAGGCGTTAGGCGTTATACTTCACGCGGTCGAAAATGAGATATTTTGCCACGAGAAAGTGGTGGCAGAGCGCAAGCGATGCCCGGCTGGACAGCGACCGGGGCATCGCTTACGCTCTGCCCCAGCCACCGTGAATGTCCCCCCTTCCTTCAAAGCGGCACGACCTTACCGGCGTCGGAGCTTCCCTCCGGGTGATCGCCAGGGGTATTCTTCTCCGGCGATTGCAGAGGCTGGGCAGGAAAGCTCTCGCAATCAGGCAACTCGGAGGGACCCTCGCTCGTGACCGCCGGAAGGTCTTCTTTGGACGGGACTTTTTTGGAGGCATTGGGCGTCTTGGAGGGATTGGCCGCTTTGGATCTCTTTGCGGCGGATGGTTTCGGCTTGGGCCGCGGAGAATCGCCGCGGCGAGCCACCTGCCCCGCATCGTCGGGCGCGGGGGTCGTGAAGCGGCGGTCGTTGTAGATTGCCAAAGCGTGCAGCCCATGCCCCAGCGGCCCGATCGACCACTCGCGATGGGGATTGGACGCCAGAATCCCGGTCAGATAGTCGACCGCCTTGACCAGCCGCGGGTCGTCGAGCGTCTCCTCGGGCACCGAATAGGCCATCCACTCCAGGATATGGCCGGTCGTCTGCAAGCGGCGGTCGAGGTCGGGCTTGGCGGCCCGACCCTTGAACCAGTCGGTGCTGAACGAACCGTCGGAGTTCTGCAAGCGGAATGTGTAGCGTTGATAATCGCGCGTGTAGCGGTCGGCCCGCAGGAATTGGCCGTCGAGCGGGCGTCCCTGCTTGACTCGCTCGCGGACGGCATAGCTCAACCCCATCAGACGGTGTGTGCCGCCGCACGCGGCGCCGCTGATGGGGGATTTGATCTCTTCGGCGACAAGGCGGGAAACCGACCACTCCTCGCCGGTCGCACTGGTCCAGGTGGCCTCCGAATCGACATAGTGCGACAAGGCGATGAGCTTGAAGGTCAACTCCGTGCCGGACTGGCAGCCGAGTTTTTCGCTTTCGATCAGGTCAGCCAGTGTGAACTGTCTCCGGCCGACTTCGATCGGGTAATCGGTGCGAACTTTCGCTTGTGCGACAATGGCCAGAAACTGGCCGTAGTGACCTTGCACGCGTGGCCCCTTGGCGACCGCCAGACGCCCGCGCTCGACGCCCACCAGCGTCTGACCGCCGGCGCTTTTGCCGTAGCAGAGCCAGCCAATGGCGTTGACCGGTTCGCCGGTCGGCCCCCCCCGCAGGGCATGTGACCGCACTCCGTAGGCGACGATCGAGTGCATCAACTCCCAGCAATTATGATCGCGGGTATTGAGCGGACGCGCGTGGTAGTGCGCCAGTGTCGAGCGAATTCCGTCGCGCAAGGAATTCATTTCATCCGAACTGCCGGCCGGTGAGCGCTGGGCGGATGGGCCAGCCGCTTGCACCGGTGCGACGCCGGTTGCGGCCCAAGACAGCCACGCGACGACCACCACATGTTGCCACACGTTGCGGTTGTTCATGCGGATAACTTGAACTTGAGTCAAAACCAGGGGGCGAAATGACGCTTGCGACGTGCCGAATAGGAATGTTATCGGAATCTTGGCGGGAGAAATTGACTCCCACACGAACCCGCGGCTTCGGCGAAGCCGAAACTGCCCAAGAAAAAACTGGCAAAACCGTACCTGTACCGACAAGGAAACCCGTCTCGGCGGATTGCCCGGCTTTAGACTTTCTCGCACGTATCGCGCGGGCGTGCCCTCCGCGCCGAAGCTTTCGTCGGGTAAAGGTACGGTTTTGCCAGTTTTTTCGGAGCCTGGGGGCGCCTCTGATTATCGGCCATGTGAACGCCACCACGCCACGCCCTGAATCGCGGACCACATTTTTTACAAAACTGGCCTTGACGGTTTTTTTTCCGTAGACTTCCGCGAATGCTGGCCGCCTTTACGCCACCCCCGCAGTTTGAGACGCGCTGCACGCTTCGGCGTTCCGTCCGATCTCCTTGTCAAGCTTTGGCCAACGGCGGCGCGTTCTTCGACGAATCTTTGTTGACGGCTTCGCCGATCACCTCTGGGAGATTGTTATACTGTGCGCGGCCCAGAATGAGACGTTTTGTCACGAGAAGGTGGTGGCTGGTGGCAGAGCGTAAGCGATGCCCCGGCTACATAGCGACTGAGGCATCGCTTAGGCTCTGCCCCAGCCACCGTGAACGTCTCATTCTCGGCCGCGTGCGGTATAATGTACCTTACGCCGACGTGAGGCGGTCAGCACACTTTTTCTCAAAACGCAAGGAGGCGTCATGCAGAACCGTTGTCGATGATCTCATCGCTTCCACCGACGATCAGGCCCCCCGTTGAATCCATCGCCGCCAGGACCGTGCTCTCCTCGCTGACACTGAAGTAATCGTTCGGCAACCCTGGCAGCGATTGGGGTTGCTGGAGTAGTTCACCCGCGGCGCCGAACGTGGTGTCCAGGCCGCCGTCGGCGTTGAGCCGCGCCGCGGCGAACAGCCTGGGTTGATTGGCGGCGCTGCTGTTGCTGTTGCCCCAATTTTCGTAATGTCCGGCTGCGACGATTTTGCCGTCCGGCGCGATGAGGATCTTGTTGAGGTCGGTTAATTCATACTCACCTTGCGCGCCGGGAACTTCGCCCGCGGTGCCGAAATTGATAATCACGTCTCCGTTCTGGCCGAAGGATCCATCCAAGCTGCCATCGGGATTATAGCGCGAGATCAGCCAGATGTGGTCACCATGGCTCCCGTCTGAAGTAAGTTTCTCGAGCGTGTTCCCCACGACGATCTTGCCGTCGGCCTGCACCGCGATGCTATCCCCGCCGGAGGCGAAATAACCGTGAGTCGCTGGGTTGGCCGCCAAGGTCGTCTCCACGATTCCGCCGTTGCCAAATACGACGTTGGCGGATAACAACGCGCGCGATTCGAGGGCTTCGACGCGGGCCCGATCACGCCGTACGCCACAAAACGTGCGGCGCTGTTGGCGGCGCGCCACGCGGGTGCCGATTACGGAGGATTTCAATGTCGAAAACAGCCGGTTCATGTGCGGTTCTCCTGCGGTGACGATGGATCCCAAGGATGGCGAGTCTTCCCAATGGTCGCGATGTGATCGAACGGACGCGCATCGCTCGATTCGCGGAACGGCGCCCCTACGGTTCCGCAGCCACCATTCATTCTCATTCCGTATGTTGCTTGTAATACTCCCCCGAGCCGGTGAAGCCGGCGATCACGTCTTCGTTCGTCTTGCCGGCGGCGAATTGCTTGAGCCAGAAGTCGAGCCCGCCCGCGTCGGCGGCGCGGCCGAGGTAGTGGAAATAGTCGTCGTTGATGAGCTGCGTGTTGTTCTCCTGGCTGCCGGCGATGCCCTGCGCCACCTGGCCCAGCGTTTCGCCGGCGGTCAACTGGCCGCTCCAATAGCTCACGCCGCTAGCGTCGGCGGTACGGCCCAAAAGGAGCTTGTAGACCGCGCCGATCCAGTCGGCGTTCGTGCCGCCTGCCGCCTTGAAAAACTCGGCCGAAGAGACCAGATCGGCCTCGAGCTGCTGGTCGGTCGCGCCGGCGTCCATCTGGCCGGTCCAATACTTCACGCCCGAATCGTCGGCGGCCCGGCCCAGCAGCTTCAGGTAGGCGGGCTTGATCACGAAGTTGGCGTAATACTCGTCGCTATGCGCGATGGCCGCCGCCACGCTGCTGACCGCCGCGCCCTTGTCGAGCGATTGCGCCCAATAGGCCAAGCCGCTTGAATCCGGCGCCCGTCCCAGTACGTCCTGGTAGACCGCCGAGACGTACTGCTGGTGCTGGTGCGGCGTGCCGGCGGACGCGGCGACATTGACCTCGACCGTGCCGCTGGCCGTGGCAGAGCCGCCGCTCAGCGCGTTGATGGTGATGATGATGGTATCGAAACCCGCTTGCGCGTAGGTGTGCGAGCCGGTGACGTCGAAACCACCCTTCGGGTCCGCGGCGATGCCGCCGGCCGAAGTGCCGCCGTCGCCCCAGTCGATCGAGGCGGTGAAATCGCTCGACTTACCGTTGGGGTTGCTGCCGGTGAACGTGGCCACGCTGCCGTTGAACAGGGCACCTTCGCTGGGCGCGATGGCCACGGCCAGCGGCGACTCGACGAGGTCAGCAATGGCCGGAGCGGACGCAGCGACGTTGGCCGTGCCGCTGGCCTGGGTAAGGCCGCTGCTCAGGGCGTTGATGTCGATGTAAATGATATCGATACCCGCTTGCGCGTAGGTGTGCGAGCCGGTGACGTCGAAACCGCCCTTCGGGTCCACGGCGATGCCGCCGGCTGAAGTGACGCCGTCGCCCCAATCGATCGAGGCGGTGAAATCGCTCGACGTACCATTGGGGTTGCTGCCGGTGAACGTGGCCACGGTGCCGTTGAACATGACGGCTGCGGTGGGCGCGATGGCTGCGCCGAGCGGCGACTCGACGTCGTCATTAATGGCCAGGTCCAACGCCGTGGCGCTCTGTGTCGCGGTCATGCCGGCGGGCAGCCCGCTGAATTTCGCGAAGGCGCCCGAATCGCTGGCAAACGTCAGCGCTGAGTATTCATCACCCGCATCCGGAGCGAAGCCATTGACAAGGGTCAGGTCGAAGTTGCCCGCCAGCGTGGCCGTGCCGTTGACGACCACCTCGCCGAACTGGCCGCTGGCCGGCGTGCCGCCAATCTGAATGCCGAGGGTGCCGGCGCTGGTTTGGCTGAAGTTGACGGTTCCACCGAAGGCGCCGATCCCCAAGGTGCCCCCGGCGTTGACGTTCAGGCTGCCGCTATTGCTGAAGTTGCCGTACATCTGCTTCGGATTGGTCCCGGTCAGGTTCATCGTCCCCAGGTTGGTCAGTTTGGGCGACGAAAGAGTAGCGAAGTCGCCGCCTGTCCACTGGAACATATTGCCGGGGAAGTTCAGGTTCAGACCGCCGGACCCCGAATCGATTTGTCCGCCGCTGAACCGAACGGTGCCGGCGCCGGAGCCTATCAGCGTGCCGGAGTAGCTGAACTCTTGCCCGCTGCTCAAATCGACAGTGGCGCCGGCGCCCACGTTGAAGGCAACCCCTCCGAGGTAGGCGGTGTACGCAATAGCATTTGGACGGTAGTTTCCCAAGCTGCCGACGTCGACCGTCGCCCCCGCGCCGACGTTGAGCGTCGTTCCTCCGGACAGAGTGCCATAGTTCAATAGGTCGATCGTGAGTGCTGACGGGGCCGCCGGCACATTGATGATGGCGCCGGAAGTGCCGTCGGTCGGCACGCTCACGAGAGTGCCCCGAATGGTAACGCTCTGGCCACTGCTGATGGGGATATTTCCGGCCGCCACGACGGGCAGACTGAGCGAAGCCGACGGGTAGAGATAAAGCCCGACGAACCCGAGGATGAGGGGGGTCAACAAGAAGTTCGCGTCGGTCAAATTGGGCAGCGTGTATGCGCCGCCGGAGAGGTTGAGGCCGCCGGTGAACGAGGTCCAAGAATTCGCCACCCCCGTGTCGGAGCCGTTGAGGTTGACGTCGACGCCGCTGAGGGTGGTCAGCTCGCCATCGAGAAGAGTGCTGCCATAGCCGTCGGAGATGGTGTCGAGAAGAATGTTAAAATAGCGGTCAACGGTAACCCCCTGGGGGCCGATCAAACTGGTCAAGCGTGACACGTTGAGCTCACCGTTGTTCAGTTGGACGTTCCAGTGACGATTTGGGGTGACGGTGGTCAGGGCGGAGAGATCCAGCACGCTTTGCACCGTGCCGAACAAGCTGTCGACGGTAAAGACGTTGCCGTTATAGACGTTGCCGTTGGGCGAATAGGTCTTCAGCCCGGGCAGCGCCAGGCTGCCGGCAGGCGCCCCAGCGTAATCGTTGCCGACGGTGAGAGACGAACCGTCGATGTCGGTCAGATTGGGCAGAGTGTAGGAGGCGTCGTTAATGGTCAGGCTGCCGTTGGTAAGCGAGGTCCAAGAATTCGCCACCTGCGCGTCGGTCCCGTCGAGGTTGATGCTGACGCCGTTGAGCGTCGTCAGCTTGCCGTCGAGGATCGTTGCGCCGCCCGTGTCGTCGATGCTGACGTTATTGTTGCCGGTGACGCTTGTCAGGGCGGAGACGTCCAGCACACTTTGCGGATCGATGGCCGAGAAGGTCGTGTCGTGTGCGCCGGTGTTCGAGTAGCTCCTCAGCCCGGGCAGCGCCAGCTTGCCGCCGGTCGTGACGCTGAGGCTCGATCCGCCGACGTCGAGATTGGGCAGCGTGTACGAGCCACCCGTGACCATGAGGCTGCCGTTGGTAAGCGAGGTCCAAGAATTCGCCACCTGCGTGTCGGTGCCGTCGAGGCTGACGTTGGCGCCGCTGAGGGTGGTCAGCTTGCCGTCGAGCACCGTGCCGCCGCCGATGTCGGAGATGCCGCCGCCGGTGAGGGTGGTCAGGGCGGAGACGTCAAGCACACTCTTCGGATCGCGGGCCTCGAAAGTCTCGAAAGTGCTGTTGGACGAGTAGGTCTTCAGCCCTGGCAGCGCGAGGCCGCCGCCGGTGGTGACGGCGAGGGTCGAGTCGTCGACATCAGTCAGATTGGGCAGCGTGTACGAGCCACCCGTGACCCCGAGGGAGCCGTTGGTAAACGAAGTCCATGAATTCGCCACCTGCGCGTCGGTCCCGTCGAGGTCGACGCTGACGCCGTTGAGGGTCGTCAGCTTGCCGTCGAGGATCGTTGCGCCGACCGTGTCGTCGATGGTGACGTTATTGTTGCCGGTGAGGCTGGTGAGGCTGGTCAGTTTGACCTCGCCGCCGTATTGCGCATTAACGTCCCAGAGGCCCTGTTGGGTCAGGACAGTGGTGAGGGCGGAGACGTCCAGCACACTCTTCGCCCCCTCTGCGTTGAAGTAGCTGTCGGCGGACGTGAAGCTTTTCAGTTGGGGAAGGCTCAACGTGGCCCCGCTTACCGCGCCCAAATCCGACACCGACACGTTGGTGGCCCCGACCGCCGAGAACGTGACGCCCGAGCCTGTGGCACTCAACCCGCCGCGGGTCATCGCCAGGGGACCGTTGAGCGTCGAGTTGGCATCCATGAGCGTCGAGTTGGCGGCCACCGTCAACGAACCGCCGGTGATCGAGAGCGTGTCGTTGCCGGCGGTCGTGAGGCTGTGGACCGTCTCGACATCGAACAGTTGAATGGTGATCGTGGCGGCGGCCGCGGTATTGATGTCGACGTCATCGCCGCTGCCCGGCACGCTGCCGGTGCTCCAATTGGCGGCGACGTCCCAGTTGCCTCCGCTGGGATTGATCCAGGCGACGCTGCTGAGGCAGAGACGGTTCTCCAGCCGCTGGAGCCGAAGACGCGCCAGAGCGCCTGGATTGGCGGTAAGGTCGCCGTTCGCGGCTCGCCGGCGCCCGGGCGCCGCGTGCCGCGCCGCAAACCACCGGTCGAACCACCCTCGCTTGGCCATGTTTTCGTCCTTGCTGGAGATGTGTAAAATCGGCGCGATGATCCGCCGCCGCAATGAAAACCGCTTTTCTCCCTACCAGGTAATATGCGCCGGGGGGCGAAAACCTTACAGAGAATCCCAAGATTTTTTGGGTCTTGGGGAGACTTCGTGGGAATTTCCGGTGGCTGCAATGCTCCAAGTCGTTAATGCGTAGCCATTTACATCGCTGGTCTGAATCGGCCTGGAGTTCCAAGAAATGTTTTGTGAAAGCGACTCTATCGGGCGGGCGGCGCCGGCCGCGCGGCGTTGATCGCCGCGGGGCACGTTCCGGCCAGCCCGGATTATTCATGGTCCAGAAGGAACGAGCCCAGTCTGCGGTCACACTAACCCGCGGCGCAAGCAAGGCGCGTAACGACTGGCCTTGCTTGCGCCGCGGGTTGGTGTTGGATGAATCATCCGGGCTCGCCCGGACGTATGCGGGAAACCCGCCCGTACGGTTCGGAGGGAGGGCGGGGCGGGAGGGGCCGAACTCAATCGGCCCTCCCTACCCCTATCGTTGAACGCCGGTCGGCCCGTCGATTTCCATCGTGCCATCTGGTATCTTGGATATTGAAGAACCTGGAGGGGCCCGAAGAACCCGGAGGAGCCCGACATTGAGTGACTTCGATAGCCCGTGGAAAGAGGCCCTGGAGCAGTTTTTCCCCGCTTTCCTGGAGTTCGTTTTTCCACAAGTGCATGCCGCCATCGACTGGTCACGCGAGTACGAGGCCCTCGACAAGGATCTGCAACAAATTGTTCGCGAAGCCGCCGTCGGCCGCCGTTACGTCGATAAGCGGCTGATTGATTGGATCATGGATCTACCGGAAGAAATGGAGGAGCAAGTGCAAGAAGAAATGGTCCGTTTTGGGGAGGAAAAGAACATGCCGTATGTCACAAGTTTCGAGCGGCTGGGGTTCAAACGGGGCAAGGCGGAAGGCAAGGCGGACGCGCTGTTGCACGTTCTGGGGCGGCGATTTGCTCACGGCGTTCCGACGGACTTGGAGGCGTTCATCCGCGCCGCGACCGACCTGGAACGGTTGGATCGTTGGCTTGACCAGTCCATCGAGGCCGGTTCGCTCGACGAATTCCAGCGACTCGCTCAACTGTGAATGGACTCTGGAACTGGGCAAAGGAGTCAGGAGCCAGAAGGCAGGAGGCAGGAGGCAGGAGCACGGCCCAAAGTAGCAGGCACACTCCGTGTGCCGTAGCTTTCCGGCAGGCCGACGTCGAGTCGCCCAAGGTTGCGGCACACGGAGTGTGCCTACTACTTTGCCCGGCGGCCTGCTACGACACTAACCCACAACGCAAGCAAGGAGCGTAACGCCGGGCCTTGCTTGCGCTGCGCGCTTGGTGTGGGACCATGAATCATCCGGGCTAGCCGCCCAGGCTGGAAAACAGGGCGTCTTTCGCAGCGAGGGCGGCCTGCTGTTGGCTGCCGGCCGAGGTCCGCGGCAAGTAGTCGGGCAAGCGCACCGCCGTGCCGGCGGGCGAGGCGGGCGGATTGGCGCCATACTCCGGCAAGTTGGTAATCTCCTGCTCGATCGTGCGATCGGTCTTGCCGGCCGCCATTTCGCTGGCGTATTGAGTCAACTCCGCGCCGCTGGGCGTCCGCCCAAGGTACTCGTTGAACCAGCCCGTCACGTCGTTCTTGTACGCTTCGAGACTATCGAAAAAGCCCAACGCGACGTTCGATTCCGACTCGCCCGCGGCAAGCTGTTGCTGCCAATAGGCGAACCCTTGAGCGTCCGGCACGCGATTCAAAATCCGCTGATAGAGGGCCGTCAGCCAGCCGGTCTGCGTGTCGCCGGCGTTGTGGTTGAACTCCGGCGAGGCGGCGAACCCGGCCTTGATGCCTTCGGGCCCGCCGGTGGCGTGCCAAACGCCCTCCCAGTAGCTCAAGCCCGCCGCGTCCAACGTCCGGCCGAGGTACTGCTCGTAATAACCGCCGATGATCTTATTGAGGAGCTCGTTGCTCTCGAAAAATCCGATGGCGATGTCGCCGGTCTTTCCGCCGTTGGCGAAATCGTTGATCCAGTATTTCAGCCCGCCGTAATCCGGGTTGCGGTTGAGCACCGACTCGTAAAACTTCCACACCACGCCGCCCGTCTGCGAGAGCACGTTGACCGTTGCGGTACCCTTGTCGCCCTGGGCGTCGCTGGCGCTGTACTGGGCATAATCGAAGCCCGGAAAATTGGCGGGCGGAGTATACGTGAACGAGCCGTCGGCGTTGAACGCGAACGTGCCACCGTTGGCCCCGGCCACCGTACCGGTGGTCACCGTCAGCGCGCTCGAGGCGCTGTCGTTGGCCAACACGCCGTTGGCGGCTGCCACGGTGACCGTGCCCGCGCCGATGACGTAGACGTCGTCGACGACGCTCAACGGCACCGGATTGCCCGGCTCCGCGCTCTGGATGACGAGTGGTTGGGCCGTGCCGTGCGCCACCGTGACCGTGATGGTGTGCGGATTGGCGTCGCCATAGCTGTGGTTGCCCGTCACGTTGAACTGCCCGGCGGCGCCGGCGACGACGCCACCGGCGCTGGTCTGACCGTCGCCCCAGTTGATCGAGACGGTGTAGTCGCTTGTCGTGTCGGCGGTATCCGCGTCGCTGAAGGAAGCGACTGTGCCCGAGACCGTAATTCCGGCCGCGATGGTCGCCGCCATGCCGTTCAACGTCGCATCGCTCACACTGGCATTGCTGACGATGGTGATCGCGGCGCCGCCCTTGTCGGTGATTACCACGCTGACGGGCAAGCTCGACCCTTCTTCCAAAAAGACGTGTGAGCCGCTGACCGCGAATCCGCCGCCCGTCGAAGTGGTGACGGTGCCGCTGGTTGTGCTGCCATCTTCCCAATTGATCGTGGCCGTGTAGTCGCCCGCCGCGCCGGCGGGGTTCGCGTCGCTGAACGTGGCCACCGTGCCGCTGAAACTGGCGCCTTCCGTGGCCGCGATCGGTGAGGCCGTGCCGCTGAGCGCCGCGTCGGCCACCGTCGCAGTGCTGGTGATAGTGACCGTGCTGCCGCCCTTATCGACAACGACGACGCTCACGGGCAGGTTCGAGCCGTCCTCCGCGAAGACGTGCGAACCGCCCACCACGAACCCGCCACCCGCCGCCGCACTGACGGTGCCGCTGGTCTTGCTGCCGTCGTCCCAAGTGATGGTGGCCGTGTAGTCGCCGGTGGTGCCGGCCGGATTGGCATCGCTGACGGAAGCGACCGTGCCGCTGAACGTCGTACCTTCCGAAGCCGTAACCGGCACCGCGGTGGCGCTGAGCGCCGCGTCGCCCACCGTGGCGATCGGGTTGACCGTGGCGCTTGCGCCGCCAACGTCGCTGATGGTGACAACGAGCGTGTAATTTCCATCTTCCGCGTACACATGGCTGCCTGGTACGCTGAATACGCCGCCCGCCGACGTGAAGGCCGAGCCGGTCACGGTCGTCAATGCGGTCTTGTCGCCCCAGTCGATCGTGGCCGTGTAGTCGCCGGTGGCGCCGGCCGGATCGGCGTCGCTGAACGTGGCCACGGTGCCTTTGAACATGGCGCCTTCCGTGGCAGCGATCGGTGAAGCCGTGCCGCTCAAGGCCGCATCGACCACCACGTCGATGCCGATGGGCTCCGAAATGGTCTGGTTTCCCTGCGCGTCGGTAATGCGACAACGGATCAAGCGCGGCCCCGCCGTCGCAAAGCTCGTTGTCAAGGTCAGGTCGCTCGACGGGGCCGTGTCGAAAACGCCGTCGCCGTCGAGATCCCATTCCACTTTCAGCGACGAAACTGCCCCGCCCGGGTCAATCGACCGGGACGCGTCGAGCACGACCGATTGTCCGATGACCGGGGACGGCGGCACGATCTTCACGAACGGCTGCGGCGCCTGGTCATTTCCCGTGGCGGGATGGAGCGTCAATTCCTTGTTCGATCGGTTTCCCTGGGCGTCGTAGACCTCGACGGTGTAGAGGTTATCGTTTCCCGGCGTGTAATAGGCTGTCTGGAACGTTTCCGAGGAGTGTGTGCCCGTCAGTGGCATGTCGCCTACCACGTTGCCGTCGAGAAGCAGGATCGCCGAGCTAAGTCCCAACGGATCATCGACAGTGAACGGGATTTGCAGCAGGCCCCCCACGATTTGAGGTCCACCGCCGGCGACGGACAACGCCGGCGGAGTATCGCTGGTGACGACCATGTTCGGGTTGAAATAGCGGCTCGTGTTGAGCACCAGCGACTCCGCGTACCCGCTCCGGGTCGCGTCGTTGGGATAGAGGTCAGGCCGCACGCTTCCGCGGAAGCCGCGCAAGCCATTGTACATCAGGTTGCCGAAGAAGTTATCGTCGTTAAGGTAGTCATGTGACAGGCCGAACCCGTGTGACAGCTCATGGAGTCCAGCGCCGAGGTATGACGAGGCGACGCTGCTCACCGTGTCACCCTCGTACGAGGGATGGCTGACGTGGGAGACGAGCGGGTACGGGCCGATCTCTGGAATCACCAAGCCCGCGTACGGCTCATTATCGGTGAGCCGATCCGGCCGCAAGAACGGCAGCATATCGCTCCCCAGAACCGCCACGCCGCCGTCGCTGCCCGAGCCGTTGCTCGCCCCGAGGCTGATCCCACTTCCACCCAGGATTGAACCGTCGGAAAGCTCGCGATGACTCTCGCAGATCAAAAGCCAGTCGGTGTTGGGCGCCCAGATGCTCAAGCCGGCATCCTGCGCCCCCTTCGAAACTCGGCTATAGAGCTCGTCGGGGTTGTTCCGCATATCGTCGGCGCGGTAGAAGGCATCGTCGTTGGGTAGGTTGACGACGTGTACCACGGGCGTCACGCCGTCGGCCGCCGTCTCAAAGTGAAACGTCTTGGGGCCGAAGCCGTTGGCCGCCATTTGCACGCCATAGAAATGCTGCCAAATGAGGACGTCGGCTTGGAGCGTGGCGACGGCGTCCGGCTGTGCCGTCCGGTTTTCCGGAATCAGGTAGGCGATGTGGACCAGGGCCGCGAGCGCCCAACGCGGTTCCAAAAGTTCAACCGCCGCGCGCGACAGCCGCGCTTCCAGCCGTAGCCTGGCCGCGCGCCGCCGTCGCGCCGACACCATCGAGTTCCGTCGGCGAGGCTCGCGCTTTTTCGATATGAGATCGCAACGAAGCTTGCGAAGCGTAGCAGGCATCGGGAACATGATCGGTCACCGCGTTGGTTTGTTCGCAGGCCCCGTTTGACGGCCATCGACGGGCTCACCCATCCTCTACTTCCTAACCCGCATTATTCATGGTCCGACACCAACCCGCGGCGCAAGCAAGGCCCGGGCTTGGACTTACCTTGCTTGCGCTGCGGGTTAGTGTGACGGTGACTGCGCGACGCGCACGGGGGACCATGAATCATCCGGGCTAGCCGCCCAGGCTGGAAAACAGGGCGTCTTTCGCGGCGAGGGCGGCCTGCCGCTGGCCGCCGGCCGACGACAGAGGCAAGTAGTCGGGCAAGCGCGCCGCCGTGCCGGCGGGCGAGGCCGGCGGATTGGCGCCATACTCCGGCAAGTTCGTGATCTCCTGCTCGATCGTGCGATCGGTCTTGCCAGCCGCCATTTCGCTGGCGTATTGAGTCAACTCCGCGCCGTTGGGCGTCCGCCCAAGGTACTCGTTGAACCAGCCCGTCACGTCGTTCTTGTACGCTTCGAGACTATCGAAAAAGCCCAACGCGACGTTGCTTTCCGACTCCCCGGCGGCAAGCTGTTGCTGCCAATACTGGAACCCTTGAGGGTCGGGCGCGCGATTCAAAATCCGCTGATAGAGGGCCGTCAGCCAGCCGGTCGGCGTGTCGCCGGCGTTGCGGTTGAACTCCGGCGAGGCGGCGAATCCGGCCTTGATGCCTTCGGGGCCGCCGGTGGCGTGCCACACGCCCTCCCAATAGCTCAAGCCCGCCGCGTCCAACGTCCGGCCGAGGTACTGCTCGTAATAGCCGCCGATGATCTTATTGAGGAGCTCGTTGCTCTCGAAAAATCCAACCGCGATGTCGCCGGTCTTTCCGCCGTTGGCGAAATCGTTGATCCAGTACTTCAGCCCGCCGTAATCCGGGTTGCGATTGAGCACCGACTCGAAAAACTTCCACACCACGCCGCCCGTCTGCGAGAGCACATTGACCGCGGCGGTGCCCTTATCGCCCTGGGCGTCGCCGGCCGTGTACTGGGCATAATCGAAACCCGGGAAATTGGCGGGTGGAGTATACGTGAACGAGCCGTCGGCGTTGAACGCGAAGGTGCCGCCGTTGGCCCCGGCCACCGTACCGGTGGTCACCGTCAGCGCCCCTGATGCGCTGTCGTTGGCCAGCACGCCGTTGCCGGCTGCCACCGTGACGGTGCCCGCACCGATGACGTAAATGTCGTCGACGACGCTCAACGGTACGGGATTACCCGGCTCCGCACTCTTGATGACAAGTGGTTGGTCCGTGCCGTGCGTGACCGTGACCGTGATGGTGTGTGGATTGCCGTCGCCATAACTGTGGTTGCCCGTCACGTTGAACTGCCCGGCGGCGGCGCCGGCGACGATGCCGCCGGTGCCGGTCTGACCGTCGCCCCAGTCGATTGCGACGGTGTAGTCGCTTGTCGTGTCGGCGGTATCCGCGTCGCTGAAGGAAGCAACCGTGCCCGAGACCGTAATTCCGGCCGCGATGGTCGCCGCCGTGCCGTTCAAAGCCGCGTCGCCCACCGTGGCCGTACTGGCGATGGTGACCACGGCACCGCCCTTGTCGACAACGACGACACTCACGGGCAAATTCGAGCCTTCTTCCGCGAAGACGTGTGAGCCGCTCACCGCGAACCCGCCGCCCGCCGCCGTGGTGACGGCGCCGATGGTTGTGCTGCCATCTTCCCACATGATCATGGCCGTGTAGTCGCCGGTCGCGCCGTTGGGGTTGGCGTCGCTGAATGTCGCGACGGTGCCGCTGAAACTGGCGCCTTCGGTGGCCGTGATCGACGAGGCTGTGCCGCTCAAGGCCGCATCGCTCACGGTCGCCGTGCTGGTCACGCTGACCGTGCTACCGCCCTTGTCGGTGATGACGACGCTCACCGGCTGGTTGCCGCCTTCTTTGGCAAACACATGGGAACCGCTCACGGCGAATCCGCCACCCGCCGCCGTGCCGACGGTGCCGTTGGTCTTGCTGCCGTCTTCCCAGGTGATGGTGGCCGTGAAATCGCCGCTGGCGCCGGCCGCGTTGGCATCGCTGAAGGTCGCCACGGTGCCGGTGAACGTCGCGTCTTGGATCGCCGCGACCGGCGCCGCCGTCGCGCGCAGTGCCGCGTCGCCAACCGTGGCGATCGGCTTGACCGTGGCGCTCGCCCCGCCGACGTCGCTGATGATCACCGTCAACGTGTACGTTCCGTCGTCGGCGTAGGCGTGACTGCTCGGCACGCTGAACACGCCGCCCGCCGACGTGAAGGCCGAACCGGTCACGGTGGTCAGCGCGGTCTTGTCGCCCCAGTCGATCGTGGCCGTGTAGTCGGTCGCGGCGCCTGCCGGATCGGCGTCGGTGAACGTCGCCACAGTGCCGCTGAAACTGGCGCCTTCCGTGGCCGCGATCGGCGAAGCCGTGCCGCTCAACGTCGCATCGCCCACCGTGGCCGTGCTGGTGACGGTGACGACGGTCCCTCCCGTCTGCTGGATCGTGACGCTGATCTTCGCGTCGCTTGCTTCTTCGGCATACGTGTGCGAGCCGACCACCGTGAACGTGCCGTCGCCCGCCGTGCTGACGGCGCCGCTCGACGTCGCGCCGCCGTCGCCCCAAGCGATCGTGGCCGTGAAATCGCCGGCGGTCACGCCGGGCGCGGTGTCGCACAGAGCACGGTCGACCGGACGCACGAACTCTCGCAGGTCGTCGAGCTCCGCGGCCGCTTGCCGCTCGGTCAGTTGGGCCTGGGTCAGCTCGGTTTGTGCCTGGTCGTATTCCGCCTTCGCCGCCGCGCGGGACTGCTGCAACTTGTCTATACGTCCAAGATGGGCCTCGGCGTGGCGCACTCGCTCGGCGAGCATGGCGACACGGTGCTCAGCGGCGGCAATCTGATGGCGGTGGGCGCCCGCGGTCACCTGGTCTCGCTCGGCCATCGCCACCGCTAGTTCTTGCTCGGCCACGGCCGCTGCGGCCCGCGCGTCGTCGTCGGCCAGCGCCATCAGCGGCGCACCGTGTGTTACCCAATCTCCCACCTGCACCGGGCACCGCTCGACCACGCCATCGACTTTGAACGCCAGCCGGCGAACTTCGGAGACGGGCTCGACATAGCCGATTCCTTGCACCGTGATGCCCGGTGGCGGCATCACGATCAGTGGCCCCGCCTGCGGCGCGTCGGGGGGCGGGCCGCCCAGGCCACCCGAGGAAAAGCCCAGGGACCACCAGGCTACGGACGTACCCGCCAACGCCGCGGCGATCAGGCCCAGCAACCATTTCATGGGCCGCCCTCCGTCACCCGGCCGCCCTCCATGCGCAGCGTCCGATCGAACAAGCTCAGCAACCGCGTGTCGTGCGTCACGGTGATCAGCAAGGCTTTTGCCGCGCGGGCTTCTTCGATTAACAGCTTCACCGCCGCCAGACCATGCTGCCAGTCGAGCGCGGCCGTCGGCTCATCAGCCAAGAGAATTCGGGGTTGGTAAATTAAGGCCCTGGCGATGGCGAACCGCTGACGTTGCCCGCCGCTCACTTCGTGGGGCCGGCGGCGTCTGAATTCGACGATATGTAGCCTGTCGAGCAGGAATTGATCGACAGCAGCGATCCAAACACGCTCCCGAACACCGCGGCCGCCAGCACCGCCCGCACTCGGTAGCAAGTGAGCTTTTGTTACTTTTCCGGGATGCTAAGATCGCAGGAAATGTCTCCGCTCAGATCGAATCCGACGATTATTAGGTTATCCCTTAAACGAATCCCTTCGAAAGCGATTTGGTCAAGATGTGGCTTCAGGTTCACACCAGGCGCAACATTGACGGACGCATAGCGTTGGTTGATCAGACGCTGAACTTCGTCGAGCCGAGCGCCAATATCAATCTTGGCACAATCTTGAAGCCGCTGCTACGTCTCATTTTAACTGACCGGAATAGGCGGTGCGAGTCCCGGTTTTTTTGGCCCCCAGACCCCGCCCGGAGCCCGCCTCGACCCCGCCCGCGCGCATAATTCTAGAACCCCGCCCCTTTCCTAGGGACCGGTGA
>DATKSN010000176.1:0-27045 GCA_035531595.1 Pirellulales bacterium
ACGCGGCTGAAAATGAGATATTTTGCCACGAGAAAGTGGTGGCTGGTGGCAGAGCGCAAGCGATGCCCCGGCTGGATAGCGACCGGGGCATCGCTTACGCTCTGCCCCAGCCACCGTGAATATCTCATTGTCGGCCGCGTGCAGTATAGCGATTGAGAGGACCCTATCGATGGAAAGACCGACGATTTCCCTACTACCCACCTGGGGATTCCTGGTTCTGGTCGCCGTCATGATTCTCGTGCTTGCGGCCGTGATGAGCGGTCGCAATCGCCGCGTGCTGGGGGCGCTGGGCGCCCTGATCGGGTTCGGTTTCGTCGCGTTGGTGGGCGTATTCTTGCTGTTGGCATTATCGTACGGCGTCGCGCGTGTCGAGGTTGCCGAGGCGCCAGCCACGCCCGAAACGCCCCATCCGGTAACGGAAATTGAAATTCTCAAAGCCGAGGCCGAACATGCGGTCCCGCCGAACCAAACGCGGCCGAAATGGATGGACGAACCCCAGGGGAAGCATGGTGGCGACGGCGCCTACCATAAGATCGTGTCGGTCGAGTTGTACCGCTCGCGGGCCGAATGCGAGCAAGCGATGCCCGCCGAACTGCGCAAGGCCGTCAAGGAATACATCGACCTGTTCCTGGGCGAAGAAGGGGCGGCGGAACGGGTCGATTTGCCCATGCCGGACATTCGCGACCACATCATCAAGGCCCAGTGGGAGGAGCACACGGCCGACGTGTTGGGGCCGATCGTCAACCTGCACACGCTACTGGTCTTCGACGGCAAAACCAACGCTGAAATCAAGGCCCGCGATCAACGGGCCCGTGTGGCGGGCCGCCTGGCCACCACCGGCGTGGGGGCGGGCCTGCTGCTGGGGTTGCTGGGCACGGTGTTCGGCTACCTCAAGCTCGATACCCTGACCCACGGTTATTACGCCCGCCGCTTGCAGTTCGCCGCCGGCTCGGCGATACTGGGTCTGGCGGCGATCGCGGCGCTTTGGGCGCGGGGGAAGTTCGGTTTTTGAGCCGGATCGTCGCATGGTCCAGGCTAGCCCGGATTATTCATGGTCCGGGGAGGAAACTCGCGCACTGTGCTGTAGCGGAATTCGCAAGAATTCTGGCGTAACTCGCGTCCACGGCCTGACTTCTTGCGAAGCCAGCTACTGGACCATGAATAATCCGGGCTAGTGCGACGCCGATGCCACCCACCAGCGAATCCGACCACCTGTTGACCGACCGCATCCGCTCAGGCGAAGCCGACGCTTGGAACGAGTTGATCGCGCGCTTCGAGGGGCGGCTGCTGGCCTTCGTCGAGACCCGGTTGCGCAACCGGGCGTCCAGCGAGGACGTGGTTCAGGAAACGTTCATTGGCTTCCTCACCAGCCTGCCCAACTACGACGCGGCCCGCTCGTTGGAGAGCTACTTGTTTTCGATCGCGGCCCACAAGCTGACGGACCATTTGCGGCGCGAAGGCCGCCGCCCGACGCTGCCCCTGGCGGGCGCTTCGAGCAGCCAGAGCGACTGGGAGCTACCCGGCTCAGCCCGTCCGGCGAGCAGCATCGCCCGCGGCGGCGAGCGGCGCGGCCTGGAGGAAGCCGCGCTGGCCAAGGCGCTTGCCGACCTCTTGAACCATTGGCGCGGGCGAGACGACTGGGAAAAAGTCCGCTGCGCCGAGTTGCTTTTCGTCCGCGGCATGGCCAACAAGGATGTCGCCGTGAAGCTGCGCATTTCCGAGCAAGCGATCGCCAACTGCAAATTCGACTTCTTAGCCAAGCTCCGCGCCGCCGTCCGCCGGCAAGGATTGCCGGAGGAGGTGTTTCCGGAACTTGGCGAGGACGGGGGATAGGGAGATGGGAAGCCCGGATTATTCATGGTCCCACACCAACCCGCAGCGCAAGCAAGGCCGAACTTACCTTGCTTGCGCTGCGGGTTCGTGTGACGGCAGACTGCGCTCGATTCCCCTGGACCATGAATAATCCGGGATAGTGGACGCGGAGCGTCCGCGGAGACGTTCCCACGCGGAGCGTGGGAACGAGGAATGTAGGAGGGGAGAACCCATGACCGACGCTGATCTTGAATCGTATCTCGACGAAGCCCTGCCGGCCGAGGCCATGGCGCGGATCGAGGCCGAGGCGCGGCGTTCGCCGGAACTGACGCGGCGGTTGGCGGCGATCAACTCGCGCCGCGACGCCGGGGTGCATTCGCTGGGTGAGATTTGGCGCCGGCACCGTCTGACCTGCCCCAGCCGTGCGGAACTGGGTAGCTATTTGCTGGGCGTTTTGCCCGACGACCATGCCCGTTATGTGGCGTTTCATCTCGACGAAATCGGCTGCCGCGTCTGCCAGGCGAACCATGCCGATCTGGAGCGGCAACAGGCCGAAACGGCCGACGCGGCCAGCCACCGGCGGCGCAAGTATTTCGAGTCGAGTGCCGGATACTTGCGGCGTTCCTGAGGTATACAAGGCCACCATCGGCATCCGAGCCCGATTCTGTAGGGAACGCCCTCCGTGGCGTTCCGAGAAGCGCGTATCCGACGTTGGCTCGCGCGACGCGGAACGCCACGGAGGGCGTTCCCTACAGACGTTGCCGTCACACTAACCCGCGGCGCAAGCAAGGTCCAACGCTGGGCCTTGCTTGCGCTGCGGGTTAGTGTGGGCCGAAAGAAAAAGGCCGCGGCGACCCCGAAAGTCGCCGCGACCTGAACGAAGTATCCATCAAACTGCCTGGTTAGAAAGCAGCCTGATTAGAAAGTGGTGGTAATCGGCTCGGCACCGGAGCGGGTGTGCAATTGATTCCAGATCGTCAGGTCGATGTTGAGCTGAATCGAGCGGGAAGACCCGTCGGCAAATCCCACAATGACACCGCCTGGATGGTTGCTGTCGGAGCCGGGCCAGTTGGACATCGGCCCAAAAATGCCGTTGTACATCGGCTGATAACCATAAATGTAGGGTGGTGACGTCGCGATCGAAAAGTCCCACGCACCGCTAGGCGTTGTGCCCATGTAAGTGGGGAACGTCCCTGCGGGAGGAACCTGCGGCGAACCGCCCAAGGGCGCCTCGTTGGTGATGGTCGTTGACAGGGCGGCGAACAACGAACGGAACACCCACCCCACGGGCAATCCATCGCTTCCCACAAGTACCGAACGCGACTTGCCGCTGTTGGGCGCCAAGAGTGGTGGAACTGTATAAGGCGCTGGATTGCCGCGGAAGAACAGCGGTGGCAATGGCCCGCCATTAGCCGAACCGCTGTAATTGGGCGCAGCGGCAATTCCCGGCTGACCAATGCTTTTCGTGACGAAGGCCGACAATATCGCGTTCGAAGTCTCATTGCTGGCGACAAGCTGACCTGGAAGTACCGGCCCGGCGACACTGCAAGACGTGACTTCACCCACCGCGATCGTGTTGGAGAGGCCATCGCGAATGGAGGCAAAGGGGCAGGGCTCGCCCCACGCGAAAATACCCTTGCACGACGGGATTTGGTCGGAAGTCCACGCGTCGTAAATGGTGGCGTTCGCCTGCCTCGTGGCACCGCCCCAGTAACAGCCCTGCGAACCGGCATAGTTCGTGTAGGAGAAATCGCCGAGCTGAGAGATCGCACTGACGACACCGTCGGAAGGACAACGGAAGTTCGCCAGCACCTGTCCAGTCAAATTACCGTTGTACTTGAATCCCGCCCCGCTCGAGCCCGCTGGTTGGCTTGTCATATCCCAGCCATTCAGGGGCTGGCCGCCGGTAGTGCCGTTTGTGGTGCCGTTGGAACCAACCCAGGTGTACTTGTTGATCGCGTCGTAAAGTGGCTTTTGTTCCACCCACGGAAAGATCGCCACGCACCAAGTCCTTCGATTGCCAATCTGCGGAGTCACGCCGGGACCGGCACCCGCGATATTTCCCCACATGGCATCCTGCGGGAACGTCTTCCAAGTGTCCGCATAGTTCTGCAAACCCAGCACGATCTGCTTCGTGTTGTTCGTGCATTGCGAACGGCGAGCCGCTTCGCGGGCCGCCTGCACGGCGGGAAGCAACAGAGCAATCAGAATACCAATAATCGCGATGACCACCAGCAACTCGACCAGCGTGAACCCGGTTCGCCGACGAGCGTGGCACGACTTACCGTGCCGAAACACACCAAATTGTTGAGACATGGAACACCCCGTCCATAAAGGGAAGAAATTGAATGACAACCCCAGTGCGACAATATACCACGCTTTCAAGGGCCTGTCCACAAAAAAAATTCCCCAACCGCGGAAAAATCCGCCACATTCACAACGAGTCCACCCAGAATGGTGGATTTTGGTCGAATTTGGAGAGTTCGTTGGGCAGATACGGTTCCCGGCTGGCCCGGGACGTCGGATAAGCCGGTACGGTATTTCAAGGGAGTTGCCTCATGTCGCCTTTCGCTCCGCGAAAGAACGCCCTTTCGCGGAGCGAAAGGCGACAGATGGGGTCCGTCACGGCATGCGCGTGCGATTCATCCGGCTCATCCTATCTCGCCCGTGGGAATTTTCCGGAATGCCGCCGCCCCCTTGCCCGGCCGATGCCAGCCCTTGATCGCCGCCATGGCCGGCCGCTCGATCCCAAACGAAAGTCCGGTCGCCAGAAGCAGCGATCCGGCGACGGCGGTTGCCACGGCGAGCGAAGCTTCCATCCCCGCCGCTTCAAGATTACGGATGACGACGTAGCCGACGTTTTGATGGATCAAGTAGAGCGGGTAGGAGATCGTGCCCAAGAACACCAGCGGCGGGGTCGCCAGGAACCGCGGCCTGCCATGTGCGGCCGCGTGCAAAACGGCGGCCAGAACGATCACCACGCCGGCGGCGGACCACGAATCGAGCCGGGCCTGAACCAGCGCGCACCATGCCAGCAAGAGCCACGCCGCCGGCGTCCAGCGGCCGGCGCCGTGTACCCGATAGAGCACGATGCCGACGGCGAAAAGGTGCAGGTACTTGAGACTCAGCACGGTTTGTAATTTCGTCACGAAGGTCAATGCAAGCGGGCCACTGGCCGCGGGCACGAGCGGCGTTGTATCCGCCACGAACTGCGCCGCCGCGAACTGCGCCGCCGCGAACTGCGCCGCCACGAACTGCGCCGCCGTGGCCAGCGCAAGCCAAAGGGCCAGCGTCATCGGCCAACGCGGCGTCTTCAGCGCGCCGGAGCGGTGGAGAACGAGCATCGCCGCATAAAACAAAAGCTCGACTTGCAGCGACCAGTAAGCGCTATCGATGGGCCGCGCGCCAAGCACCCGCGGGAGCATCGTGGCGTTGACGACCGCTTCGCCCAAGCTCACCTCTTGTCCCGGCAGGCCGGCCCAGGCCACGACGGCCAGCGTAATCGCGGCGGCCGCCCAGTAAGCCGGATAGAGACGGGCAAGACGGCCCACGACGAATTCGAGCGCGCTTGGCATGCGGTCGAGCGTCATCAGGATGACGAATCCGCTGAGCATGAAAAAGAAATCGACGCCCAAATCTCCCCGCGGCAGGGAGAACCGCAAAGGGGTCGAATGACCGTAGAGCCGGTCGAATTGGCTGGTGAAGTGGAACAACACCACCGCCATGGCCGCCAGCCCGCGCAGCGCGTCGAGTTCACGAATGCGGTGTTGGTTATTGGTCATGGCTCAATATACTTCACGCGGTCGAGAATGAGACATTCACGGTGGCTGGGGCAGAGCCTAAGCGATGCCCCGGTCGCTCAATAGCCGGGATTATTCATGGTCCGGGGAGGAAACTCGCGCACTGTGCTGTAGCGGAATTCGCAAGAATTCTGGCGTAACTCGCGTCCACGGCCTGACTTCTTGCGAAGCCAGCTACGGGACCATGAATAATCCGGGATAGCCGGGGCATCGCTTGCGCTCTGCCACCAGCCACCAATTTCTCGTGGCAAAATGTCTCATTCTCGGCCGCGTGAAGTATAGTTCGGCGTCGGCGGGCGATACCGGCCCAGGTCGATCGAACGAAACCAATGGATGGTGGGCGGCAGTCCCTCGCCAAGCGAGATTTTAGGTTCCCAGCCCAGCCGCCGGCGGGCCAACGTGATGTCGGGCTTGCGTTGCGTCGGATCATCGGCCGGCAGTGGCAGGTGGACGAGCGACGACTTCGAGCCGGTCAGTTCCAGCACGAGCTCGGCCAGTTGGCGGATCGTGAACTCGCCTGGGTTTCCCAGGTTCACCGGCCCGATGAAATCGTCCGGTCCCTCCATCATTCGGATCATGCCGTCGAGCAGGTCGTCGAGGTAACAGAAGCTGCGAGTCTGGCTTCCCTCGCCGTAGATCGTGAGGTTCTTGCCGAGCAGGGCTTGCTGGATGAAGTTCGAGACCACGCGGCCGTCGTAGGGGTGCATGCCGGGCCCGTAGGTGTTGAAGATCCGCACCACGCGGATATTCACGCGGTTCATCCGGTGGTAATCGAAGAACAGCGTCTCGGCGGCCCGCTTCCCTTCGTCGTAACAAGCCCGCGGGCCGATGGGATTGACCGCGCCCTTGTACGTTTCGGGCTGGGGATGGATTTCGGGATCGCCGTAGACCTCGCTGGTCGAGGCTTGCAGCACTTTGGCCCGGCAACGCTTGGCCATACCCAGCACGTTGATCGCCCCCATCACCGAGGTCTTCATCGTCTTGATGGGATTGTACTGGTAATGGCCGGGGGCGGCCGGACAAGCCAAGTTGTAGATTTCATCGACTTCCAACCAGATCGGCTGGGTGACGTCGTGCCGGATCAGTTCGAAATTGGGCCGCGGCAACAGCTTGTCGACGTTCGACTTCTGGCTGGTGAAGAAGTTGTCCAGGCAAATCACGTCGTGACCGGCGTCGACCAGCCGGCCACAGAGGTGCGAGCCGAGAAAGCCCGCCCCGCCGGTTACCAGAATCCGTTTGATGTTCGACACGCGCGTGAGTCCAAGAAGGGCCGGCCGTGTGAAGTATAGCTTACGCCCACGGGGGTGGGATACCCGGCCCGGCCCGACGTCCGGTATGATGGTGGCGGTGGCTGGGGCAGAGCCTCAGCGATGCCCCGGTCGCCATCTAGCCGGGGCATCGCTGACGCTCTGCCACCAGCCACCGCTTTCTCGTGGCAAAATGTCTCATTGTCGACCGCCTGAAGTATATATTGTGATCCAGTTGGAAATCCTGGGGATCTTTCGTTGGACGACCCGTTGCTCGAAGCGCTCACGCCCGCCCAACGCGAGGCGGTCCAACACGTCGATGGTCCCCTGCTGATCCTGGCCGGACCAGGCAGCGGCAAAACACGCGTCGTCACCCGCCGCGTCGCGTACCTGCTGGCCCAGGGAATCCCCGCGCCGCGGATCCTGGCCCTGACGTTCACCAACAAGGCGGCCGACGAGATGCGCGGCCGCGTCGAGCGGCTCGCGCCGGGACAGCGCGCCTGGATGGGCACGTTCCACCGCTTCTGCGCGCGGTTGTTGCGCCAATACGCTCCCCTGGCCGGCCTCGAAGAGAACTACACCATCTACGACACGGCCGACAGCCTTGGCGTCGTGCGCCGCGCCATCGATGCCCTGGGCTTCGATCCCAATTACTTCACTCCGCAGCAGGTCGCGGCGGCCATCAGTTGGGCCAAGAACAACCTGATTCCGCACGACCAGTACCAGCCTCGGCGTGGACAGCCGTTGGGTCACATCGTGGCGCAGGTGTATCCGCTGTACCAGAAACGTCTCTTGCAGTCGAACGCGGTCGATTTCGACGATCTGCTGTTACATGTCGCCATGCTCTTACGGCATAACCCCGAATTGCGGCAAACGCTCGACCTTCGTTACCGCTACATCCTGGTCGACGAGTACCAGGACACGAACCTGGCGCAGTACACGATCGTGCGGGCGATGTCGATCGATTACCCGAACCTGGCCGTGACGGGCGACCCCGACCAGTCGATCTATGGCTGGCGGGGGGCCAGCCTGAGCAACATCCTCGACTTCGAGCACGACTTTCCCGACGTGCATGTGGTACGACTGGAGCAGAACTATCGCAGCACGCGGCGCATCGTGCGGGTGGCCGCCGCCCTGATCGCGCACAACGTACTGCGGAAGGAAAAAGACCTTTTCACCGAAAACGACGAAGGCCCACCCGTGCGGCTGGTGGTCCATGCCGGCCAGCGCGAGGAAGCCGAGGCGATTGCCGAACGGATCGCCGCCGAGGTCCGCTCCGGCCGGCGGCGGTCACGCGACTTCGCCATTTTCTACCGGGTCAATGCGCTGTCGCGCGAGCTCGAACATGCCCTGCGCGAGCAGGGCGTGCCCTACCAGATCGTGCAGGGGGTGGAATTCTACCAGCGGCGGGAAATCAGGGACGTGCTCGGCTACTTGGCGTTGTTGAACAACCCGCGCGACGACGTGGCCTTCCGCCGCGTCGTCAACACTCCGGCCCGCGGTATCGGCAAGAGCACCCTCGATCGGCTCGCGGCGCACGCCGTCGCCCACGGCCAGACGTTGCTGTCGGCGGCCCGCGAGGCCGGCCTGGTCGCCGGGTTGCCCAAGCGCGCCGCCGTGGCCGTCGCCCGATTCGTCGCGCTGGTCGATCGCTTGCAGCTCGTCGCCGCGCGGCCCGTCGAGGAAATCGTGGGGCATGTGCTCGAAGCGACGGACTATCGCGGACCCTTCATGCACTCGCAGAGCCCGGACGACCAGGAGCGGTTGGCCAACATCGAGGAGTTGCTCACCGCCGCCCGCCAATTCGACGAGCGTACACCGGGCGAGGGACGCCTCGAAGAGTTCCTTGAAGAGACCTGCCTGGTCAACGATACCGACGATTGGGAAGCCGCCTCCGACCGGGTGACGCTGATGACGATGCACGCGGCCAAGGGGCTTGAGTTCCCCGTCGTGTTCATCATCGCGTTCGAGCAAGGGCTGATACCTCACGAGCGAAGCCAAGCCGAACCCAGCCAGGTCGAGGAAGAGCGGCGGCTGCTGTTTGTAGGCATCACCCGTGCCCGCGAGGAGCTACAAATCAGCCAGGCGCGTTATCGCGACTTCCGCGGCCAGCGGAAAATGGCCGTGCCCAGTGAGTTCTTGCGTGACCTTCCTCTCGAAGAGTTGGATCGCGACGAGGGCCCCTCGCCCCCGACCGCGAGCGATGCTCCCAACGCGGACGATTTCGATCCGCGCGCCGACGACGAGCCGGTGTGGACACCTCCCGGCGAAGAGGCCGAATCCGTTCGCGATGTTCGCCGCGAGGGCCCGAACCCCGCCCCGGCGGGTACGCGGGCCGCGCGCCTGACCACCGCCGCCGAGTTGGCCGCCGGCCGGATAGGCGACGCGGCGGTCGCCCACGACGTCTTCAAGCAGGGGATGCTCGTGCGGCACCCCGAGTACGGGCTGGGCAAGGTCGTCGCCTTGGCCGGCAGTGGAACGCGGCGAACCGCCACGGTGAATTTCGTTTCCGGCGCCGGACAACGGAAGTTCGTCATCCGGCAGAGCCAGCTCAAGGATGAAGGATGAAGCCCATCATGGATTACTTTCGCCTCGTCGTCCTCGGCATCGTTCAGGGGATCACCGAGTTCCTGCCGATCAGCTCCGACGGCCACCTGGTCGTAGCCGGCAGGGTCTTCGCTTACCTGGGCGATACCAACCTCGATCGCGACGACGTGCTGGAGACGATCATCCTCCACCTGGGCACGCTCCTAGCCATTGTGGTGGTCTATTGGCGAGAGATCTGGCGGATCTTCAGCTCCGACCGCCGCGTGATGGGCCTTCTGTTGGTGGGCACGCTGCCGGCGGCCGTCGTCGGCCTGCTGCTCAAGCGGTATTGTGACGACTGGCTCACCGACCCGCTGTTGACCGGCGCCATGTTGCCGTTGAATGGTCTTGTGCTGTTCTGGATCGGCAGCCGAGATCGCGGACAACTTGGTTATACCGAACTGACCTACCGCCAGGTCTTTTGGATCGGGCTTTGCCAGGCCGCCGCCCCGCTACCTGGCATCTCTCGCAGCGGCACCACGATCGCCGGCGGCCTTGCGGTCGGCCTCAAGAGGGCGGACGCGGCCACCTTCTCATTCCTCTTGGCCATTCCGGCCATCACCGGCGCCGGGGTGCTGGCGCTCGTCGAAATGTTCCAAGGCCGTTCGACCGCTTCGACCCCTGGCGCGCTGGCGGTGGGCGCGGTCGTGTCGTTCCTGGTCGGAGTCGCCGCGTTGCGGCTGTTCCTGCGCTGGCTGAAGGCGGGCCGATTGTACGTTTTCGCGTGCTGGTGCGTCGCACTGGGGGCCGTGCTGCTGTACTGGCAACTCAGGTAATGATTCAACGCCGATTGAATTCCTCTGGACTGCCGCGGGACTTTGTGCGAAACTCCGCCGCGCCTATCCCGGCATGATCGTTCATCCAGCACCGCCCACCAACCCAACCGATATGGGAAGTCCCGTGAAACTCAACGCTTGCAGCGGGCGGCCGTGGCTCGGCCAAGTGACCGTGGGATGCCTGACGGCGGCTCTGCTTGCGGCGACCCTCGGCGGCTGCGCCGGCAACCGCCGCGCGCGCTCGTCCAAAGGCTTGGGCTCCTGGTTTCGCGCCAACGAGCCTCGACAATCCAAGACGATGGCGGACTTCCTGAAGCAACCTCGGCCCGATTTTTGATTCGCATGTTCCGATTTCCACGCGCGGTGCTCTGGGCCGTGTTCGCCGTGCCGGTCATGTCGGTCGCCCTTGGTTGCGGCGGCAAGTCGTCGCTCGTCAGCCCCTCCGGCAATCGCTTTCGACTGCTGCCCGGTCTGGCCAAGGGACCGGGGCGGACGCCGCTGCCCAATGCGTTCAACACGAAAGTCGAGAAAGACCCCTTCCCCACAGCCGCCCAGTGCGGCTTAATCGGGCCTTGACCGAACCTCTTTATACTTCACGCGGCCGACAATGAGACATTTTGCCACGAGAAAGGGGTGGCTGGTGGCAGAGCCTAAGCGATGCCCCGGCTAGATAGCGACCGGGGCATCGCTTAGGCTCTGCCCCAGCCACCGTGAATGTCTCATTCTCGACCGCGTGTCCCGCCGGAAGACGCCGCCACAGCTTCACGGAACGCCACGGAGGGCGTTCCCTACAGAACCACTAACCTCTAACCGCTTTCGTTCCCGCAATGGCATCCCGGCCGCGCCGAAGGCATACTAGGCTGAACCTCGATACCAGCCTGGTCCTCGGTCCCTGATGAACGACACGCTTCCCCGACACGACGTGGTACTGCTCGGCGTGGGCCATACCAACGCCCATGTGCTGCGAATGTGGCGAATGGCGCCGTTGGACGATTGCCGGCTGACGTGCGTTTCAGACCATGCCTTGGCGGCCTATTCGGGCATGCTACCCGGCACACTCGCCGGACTTTACCCGCCGGAAAGAATGCGGATCGACCTGGTGCGGTTTTGCGCCGCCGCGGGCGCCCGGCTGATCCGCGATCGTGTGTGCGGACTCGACCGCCAACAGCGGCAGGTACTCTTCGACGACCGGCCGCCGATCCCCTACGACGTGCTCTCGATTGGCATCGGTTCCGTGCCCCGCCGCGACGGCCTCGCCGCGAGCGACGCGACGCTGCTGCCGATCAAGCCAATGCAAACATTTCTCGAACGGCTGGGCGCGCGGCTGGCCGAGTTGCGGCCGACGGCGGCGGGGCGGCCGCTGAGTTTGGCGGTGGTGGGGGCGGGCGCGGGGGGAGTCGAAATCTGCTTCTGCCTGCCGCCCTACCTGCGGCGAAACTGGCCCGAACTGCGTTTCCAACTGCGGCTGATCGACCGGCATGCCGATATCCTCGACGGCGCGCCCCGGCGAACAGTCGCCAATGCGCGTCGTGAACTCGCGGCGCGTGGCGTCGAGTTGCTGCTGGGCCACGAGGTCCGCTCGGCTGCCGACGGGCGGCTCGTGCTGGACCGTGGCACCCTGCTGGGCCGTGGCCGTCCGCCGGAGCAAGGCGCCGAGCTGGAAATCGACCTAGCGCTATGGTCCACTTCCGCCGCCGCCCCGCCGCTCTTAGCCGGCGTCGGGCTTCCCACCGACGGCGACGGTTTCTTACTGGCCCGGCCCACACTGCAATCAACGGCCGACGAACGAGTTTTCGTCGTTGGCGACTCGGGCACATGTCCGGCGCACGCCACAGCCAAGGCGGGTGTTTACGCGGTTCGCCAGGGACCGGTGCTTTGGCAAAACATCCGGCGGGTGCTCGACGGATCGCCCTGCGTCGAATACCTGCCGCAGCGAGGATTTCTATCGCTTTTGGCGACCGGCGACCGGCGGGCGATCCTGAGTTACAAGGGGATGAGTTTTCACGCGGGCTGGTGTTGGAAGCTGAAAAACCACATCGACAGCCGCTTCATGGACATGTACCAGGATTACCGCCCCATGCCGGCCTCGCCCGGCAAAGCCGCGCCGACGGCCTCGTCGATGCGCTGCGCGGGCTGCGGCGGCAAGGTCGGCGGTTCGGTGCTCAGCCAGGTGCTTCGCCGGCTCGACGTTCCGCCGTCGCCGCGCGTCGTACTCGGACTCGACCATCCCGACGACGCGGCCATCATCCGCCCGCCGGAGGGCGGGAATATCGTGGCCACGGTTGACTTCTTCACCGCGTTCCTTGACGACCCGTACCTCGTCGGCCGCGTGGCGGCGCTCAACGCGCTGAGCGACGTATTCGCCCTTGGCGCGGCGCCGATCGCCGCGTTGGCGATGGCTACCATCCCGGTCGGCCCGGAACGACAGCAAGAACAGTTGCTCTACGAACTGCTGGCCGGCGGGCTCGTGGAGCTCCGACGGGCGGGCGCCACGCTGGTCGGCGGCCATACGATCGAGGCGCCCCAGGTGAGCATGGGCTTTACCGTGCTGGCCGACGCGGGAGGGCCGCCGCAACTCAAAGGCAACCTGCGCGCGGGGGACAAACTGGTGCTCACCAAGCCGCTGGGTTCCGGCATTCTGTTGGCGGCCCACAACCAGGCCCGGCTGCGGGCCGAATGGTTCGACTCGCTGCTCGCGGTGCTATTGGCCAGCAACCAGCGCGCCTCGCAGATCGCTCGCGAGTTCGACGTGCGAGCGATCACCGACGTGACCGGTTTCGGCCTGGCCGGGCACTTGCTGGAAATGCTCCGCGCCAGCGGCGTGGGGTGCGAGTTGGCGCTAGGGCGTCCGCCGCTCTTGCCGGGCGTCGTGGAACTTGTGGCGGATGGGGTCGAAAGCACCTTGGCGCCCGCCAATCGCGCGGTTGAAGCCGAGATCGACGACCGCCGCGCGGCCAATATCCGCGGCGCGGCCTATGTGGCGATGTTCGATCCTCAGACTTCGGGCGGGCTGTTGTTGGGCGCCGCCGCGGACATCGCCAAAACGCTCGTGGCCAGGCTTCGCGAGGAGGGTTGTCCCGAGGCGGTGATCATCGGCGAGGTCATCGCGTGCCGGGACGATCAAAGGCGGCTACGGATCGTTTGAGCCGGCTACCTCACTGCGCGCCGGATCAACCGCTGTTGGATCACGCTCACGATTCCCCGCGCGACCTCCTCCTTCGACCCTGCCAGGCGTTCGACGATCTCGCCCGCCTGGCCGATGATCTCGACCTGGGTATCGAGTGCCCGCATCGCCCGCGGGCCGTTGAGCACCATCAGGTCACAACTTTTTCTTTCCAGTTTGGCCAACGCCCGCAAACGCTGGTCGTCGGTCTCCAGGGCAAAGCCGACAAGCCATTGTCCCTGTTTTTCGGCGCCCAGCGTGGCAACGACGTCGGGCGTTTCGATCAGGTGCAATTCCAGCGGCTGGCCCGTCTTTTGGATCTTGCCTTCGGCCACTCGGACGGGCCGGTAGTCGCACGGCGCGGCCACGCCGATCAGCCCGTCGCAACGCGGAAACACGCCCCGGCAGGCGGCGAGCATCTCCTCGGTCGAAACCACGTCGATCACTTCCGCCGCCGCCGGATAGGCGACGTCGACCGGACCGCTGACCAGCGTCACCTTGTGGCCGGCGGCCAGCGCCGCCTCGGCCAGGGCCTTGCCCATGCGGCCGCTCGAGGCGTTGGTCAGGTAACGTACCGGATCGAGGTATTGCCGGGTGGGACCCGAGGTGATGAGGACATGGGCCATGGGGAGGCGTTAGGGGATAGGCGTTAGGGGATAGGCGTTAGGGGATAGGGGATAGGCGTTAGGCGTTAGGCGTTAGGCGTTAGGCGCCTAGCCCCGCCTCACCCGGTTTATTCATGGTCCCCACACTAACCCGCAGCGCAAGCAAGGCCCAGCGTTGGACTTGCCTTGCTCCTAGGGATCGGCACGAAAGCGACAAATCCCCGCCGTTTCGGCGGCGGAATGCCTGTTCTGTATCCGCATCGCGCCCCGAGCCTCGTCGCTGCGCGAAAAAAAACGACTCCGAAACCCGTCCCCAAGCGATCCAAAGGCGCGTGGGGCGGGGCGAAGGGTGCGGAGGCAATTGGATGCCGCTTTCGCGGCTCGCTCAGACGTCATGGGGTATTCGGAGATCGTTTTTTTTCGCTTCGCTGCCGTTTTCTTTCGCACGTCCGTTGCTGCGCAACGTGCGTGCTTTTTTCGTAAAAATGATCCTTCCTGATTCGTGGGCCGCCACGGACCCCGCGAGCTTGCGCTGCGGGTTAGTGTGACGGCAGTCCGCCCTCGTTCCCCCGGGACCATGAATAATCCAGGCTAACGCCTAACGCCTAACGCCTATCGCCTTCAGGCGCCTTCAAGCGCCTTCAAGCGCCTTCAACTGCGTCTCGATCACCGCTCGAATCGTTTCCGGCGCGGCCATCCGCCCGGTGCCTAGCGCGCGGCAACTGAGCCAACCCTCTTCGGGCTCGATCAGCAGCACACCGTCGCCGCGAAGCTGCTCGACGTTCCGACGCACGGCCGGCTTGGCCCACATCGCCGAGTTCATCGCCGGCGCCACGATGATCTTGCCGGTGAATGAGAGCGCCAACGTGCTCAGCAGGTCGTCGGCCAGTCCGACGGCGGCCTTGGCCAGGAAGTTGGCCGTGGCCGGCGCGACGCAGAGCAACTCGGCCCGCTCGGCCAACTCAATGTGCGCGCCGAGCGGGTGTTCCGGCGTGAAGACGCGGCTGCGCACCGGCCGGCCGGTCAACGCCGCGAACGTGGCGGGGCCGACAAATTCCTTCGCAGCCTCGGTCATGACCACGGTGACGCCCGCGCCGGCCTGCACCAATTGGCTGACCAGCGCCGCAGTCTTGTAGGCCGCGATACCACCGCTGACACCGACGACCAGCTCGCGGCCATTCATAGATCGCTCAGGTCCAACTCCGGCGGGCCTCCGGCGCCGTCGGGCCGGCCGGCGACGCGGACCACGGACGAAGCATCGAGATAGATCTTGTCCTGGATGATCTCCTGGATCACGATTTCGAGCTTGTCCGGGGTGTTCATGTCGACCAGCGGCCGGCTGCCTGAGTTCAGGGCCACCAGGCGCTTCTGGATCAGGGTCGACAGCTTGAACCGTCCGCCCACCTTGTTCACAATCGCTTCCTCACGAAGCTCGTCAATCATTTCGCTCAATCTCCAGGGGGGTGAGAATGTGGCATAACTCATCGACTGCGCGCTCGATGTCGTCGTTGACGACCTGAAATTGGTAGCGGTCGGCGGACTCCATCTCGCGGCGGGCGACTTCGAGCCGCCGCTGGATTTCGGCCTCGCTTTCGGTGCCGCGGTCGCGGAGCCGGCGTTCCAACTCGGCCATCGAGACCGGCCGAACGAAGATCGTCAGCGCGTCGGGATGCTGTTCGAGCACGGCCATCGTGCCTTGCACGTCAATCTCCAAGACTACCCAATGACCCGCCGCCAGGCTAGGGGTCACTTCGGCCCGAAGCGTGCCGTACCAATCGCCGCGCTGGTAAACCTCGCAACATTCCAGGAATTCGCCTTGTTGCCTTCGCCGCTCGAAGGCGTCGCGGCTGAGGAAAAAGTAATCGACCCCGTCGACCTCGCCGCGCCGCGGCGGCCGCGTGGTGGCTGAGATGCTTTTCAGCAGAGGAACCTCCGCGCAGCCGAACAGGCGCTTGAGCAGCGTCGTCTTGCCCGCGCCCGAGGGCCCGGAAATCACCACCAGCTTGCCGAAAGAAGGCGTTCCCATGACAAAAATGCCCGAAACGGACCACGGCTCACTCGACATTCTGAATCATTTCCCGGATGCGTTCGATCGCCGCTTTGATCTCGATCACATGCCGCGCGATCTCGACGTCGTTGGCCTTCGAGCCGATCGTGTTGGCCTCGCGGAACATTTCCTGCGTCAGGAATTCGAGTTTTCGGCCCGAGCTTTCGGCCGTTCCCATAAACGTATCGAATTGCTCGAGGTGGCTCTTCAGCCGAACGACCTCCTCGGAAATATCGCTCCGCTCGGCATAGACGCTGACCTCCTTGATCAGGTCCGCCGGAGTGATCGTCACGCCGAGCTCGGCCAACAACGATTGCAGCCGCTCATGCAGCCGGTCACGATAGCCTTCGACGACCCGCGGCGCGCGCGCTTCGACACCGGCCAACTCGCCGGCGATCGTGCGACCATGGGCGGCCAGATCGTTGGCCATGGCGCGTCCTTCGTCGCCGCGCATTTTGTCCAAGGCTTCCATCGCCGCGGTGAGGGTGGCTTGAATCAACGACCAATCTTCCCCGGCCACCGCCGCATCGGCGGCGTTCTCGATCACCACGCCCGGCAACATCAAAAGCGACTCCAAAGGCACTTTGGCCGCGGCGTCCAGCTCGACCAGTTGGCGGCGATAGTTGGCCAGCACGATCGGATCGATCTTGAAGCTGTCCGCCGAGCGCGGCCGGTCGACGCGCAGCACGATTTGCACGGTGCCGCGGCGAATGTGCCGGCGAACGAGGTTCTCGATCTCCGGCTCGAGCAGCCCGTACCCTTCCGGGCACTTGAGCGCGAGCTTGAAGTAACGGTTGTTGATGGCGCGAACCTCCACGGCCACCGCCGCGCCATGGGCCTGGCGATGCGCCTCTCCGCAACCGGTCATGCTCAAGAGCAAAGCGAGAATACTCCTTAATAAGTTCTGTAGGGAACGCCCTCTAGTCGTTTTCCGCCGGTTCGCCGGCCGGACCCTTCGGACTGGCCGACTTCTTGCCGTCCGCGGCGTCGCCACCCGCCTCCGGCTCAAGCGGCGCACCCTGCGCAGCGGTCGCGCCGCCGCCGGCCGTCTGGTCGAACCGGTTGACCGTCGAACTCATGTACTTCAACGAGCCGATGCAGAGCAGAATCCAGAAGATGGCCACGCCGGAGGTGATTTTGGTGAACATGTCGCCGGCCTTCGAGCCGAAGGCGCTCTGGCCCCCCATGCCGCCCAGCGCACCGGCCAATCCGCCGCCGCGACCGCGCTGCAAGAGAATCAGCACGATCAGGAACAGGGCCGTCACGAACATCAGGAACTGAATCAGGAAGACCATGGTTTGTGTACTCCTATTTCCCCGCGCCGGCGACGATGCCCATGAAGTCGTCGGCCTTGAGACTCGCCCCGCCGACCAACGCCCCGTCGATGTTGGGTTGCGACAGCAACTCGGCCGCGTTCGCGGCCTTGACACTCCCGCCGTATTGGATACGAACCTCTTGTGCCAGCCCGGCATTGTAGCGGGTTTCCAGCATTTTGCGAAGGTCTAGGTGAACCTCCTCGGCCTGCTGGGGCGTGGCGACCTTGCCGGTGCCGATGGCCCAGACCGGTTCGTAGGCGATCGTCACCCGCCGCATCTGCTCATCGGAAAGCCCAGCCAGCGAGCGATCGAACTGGCGGCGAATCACCTGCACGGTCTCACCCGCCTCCCGCTGGGCCAGCACCTCGCCGACGCAGACGATCGGGTAGAGCCCCGCGGCCACGGCCGCCAGCGCTTTTCGGTTGATCTCCTCGTCGGTTTCACCCAGCACATGGCGGCGTTCGCTGTGCCCCAAGATCACATAGCGGCAACCGACGTCGAGGAGCATCGCGGCGCTGATTTCGCCGGTAAAAGCCCCGGCCGCCTCGTGGTACATGTTCTGCGCCCCCAGGGCCACGTTGCCGCCGGCCAACACCGCGCCAACGGCGTCGAGGTACACGCTTGGAGGGCAAATGGCCAAGTCCACATGTTCCAGCCCCAGCGAGCGTCGAGCGACCTCTTGAGCCAGGGCTACGGACTGGGCCCGGCTGAGGTTCATTTTCCAGTTACCGGCGATGAAGGGGCGTCGCATGGGGGTGGGTGGTGTGGCTAGGCGAGCGGGGGGCGTTAGCCCCCTGTTTGTCCCGCATTGTGTTTGGAGTTCGTGTTAGCGGCGGAGAATGCGCGGCCGGTTTTCGGCGTTAGCCCCCTGTTTGTCCCGCATTGTGTTTGGAGTCAGCCGGCACGGAGATCGCTTTGCCCAGCAACGCGGCCAATGCGCGGATCTGGGCGGCCAGCGCGGCATACTGGTGAGGCAAGAGGGCTTGGGGGCCGTCGGAAAGCGCTTCCTCGGGACAATTGTGAACCTCGATGTGAACGCCGTCGGCGCCGGCCGCGACGCCGGCCAAGGCGCACGCGGGGATCAGGTCGGGCCGGCCGGTGGCATGGCTCGGATCGACGATGATCGGCAAATGCGATAACACCTTGCAAGCCGGTACGGCCGCGACATCGAACAAGTTGCGGGCGGAATTGTCGAAACTCTTGATTCCCCGCTCGCAGAGGACGACATTTGAATTGCCCTCCGACAGGATGTATTCGGCGCTCATCAGTAGATCTTTGATCGTGGCGCTCATCCCGCGTTTCAGCAGCACGGGCTTTCGGGTCTGGCCCACTTCGGTCAGCAAGTTGAAGTTTTGCATGTTGCGGGCGCCGATCTGGAACATGTCGGTGTAGCGATAGACCAACTCGACGCGGCGAGGGTCCATCACCTCGGTGACGATCGGAAGGCCGTGCTGGTCGCCCGTCTCGCGCAGGATCTTCAGGCCGTCCTCGCCCATGCCCTGGTAGGCGTAGGGGCTGGTGCGGGGCTTGAATGCCCCGCCCCGCAGCAAATTGGCCCCGGCCGCCTTGACGGCGCCGGCGATCGCATCCATCCGCTCGGCGCTTTCGACGGCGCACGGTCCGGCGATCATCGCCAGGTATCCGCCGCCGATCTTAACGCCGGCCACTTCGACCACGCTCGGCTCGGGATGGGCCTCGCTGCTCGCCAGCTTGTACGGCGGAAGGATCGGTACGACCTGGGCCACGCCGGGAATGGCCTCCAGCGGCGCCGACTGCAACTGCGACTCGTCGCCGATCACGCCCACGATCGTGCGGTACGTGCCGCGGCTCAAATGGGCCCGCAGGCCCAGCGACTCGACGCGGTCGATCACATGCGCGATCTGGTCTTCGGTGACGCCCGGCTTGAGTACGATAATCACGGCGGAAAAATCGGAGTGGGTTCAGGAATCGGCCGGCAGCACTGCTCTGGCCGCATTCACGGTGGCTGGGGCAGAGCCTTAGCGATGCCCCGGTCGCTACCTTGCCGGGCATCGCTAACTAACGCTCTGCCACCAGCCCCCCACCACTTTCTCGTGGCAAGATGTCTTATTATCGGCCGCGTGGAGTATAGCACCAATCCGGTGGACGGGGCAATGAGGTTGCGCACCAAGGCCACTCGATTCTCATGATCTCATTGCTACACCGCCCTACAGAATCGGGCTCGCCACGGAAACCAACAGGGGGCTCACGCCCCCCGCTCGCCACGGAAACCAACAGGGGGCTAACGCGGCTCACGCCCCCCGCTCGCCAAGGAAACCAACAGGGGGCTAACGCCCCCCGCTCGCCACGGAAACCAACAGGGGGCTCACGCCCCCCGCTCGCCACGGAAACCAACAGGGGGCTCACGCCCCCCGCTCGCCACGGAAACCAACAGGGGGCTCACGCCCCCCGCTCGCCACGGAAACCAACAGGGGGCTAACGCCCCCCGCTCGCCACGGAAACCAACAGGGGGCTCACGCCCCCCGCTCGCCTGCGGCGAGCGATCGAGCGTCGGGGAAGTGGTGAACCGGCCTTGACGCGCCAGCGACGAACCCCTATCGTCCGCTCGCCAACTACCTTTCTCTTGGCCAATCACACGATCACGGTCACCGGAACCGCCGGCCGACGCTTGCGTCGGAGCGCGCGAGGGCCGGTCGGAATCGTAGGGTGGGCGCCGCCCACCACACCAATGCGCGCAAGAAGACAGCGAATCGGGCGATCCTTGTTCTAGGAGCACAAGAGGCATGAAGCCGATTGGACCGTGGCTGGAAGCATGTGGCGATGAAAATGGCCGGCGCCAGTTCCTGAAGCTGGCGGCGGGCATGGCCGCGATGGGCCTGGGCAATAGCATGGGCTGCTCAGGGGCGCCATTCATGCGCTCGCAAAGCCCTGAAGATACGGATTCTCGCGCCAGCAGCGTCCGGCTGGTGGGCGACCTGGCGTCCCCCTCGGGCATGTACGCGCAATTGATCCAAGCGGTCGGCCTGGTCACCGGCTTGCCGGGGACGGGCAGCGACCCACCCCCATCGCCCCAGCGCGCCGCCCTGATTGCCGAGATGGAAAAACGCGGCGTGGCGAACCCCAACCAGGTGCTGGCGTCGTCTGAAACCGAGTTGGTGGAAGTGCTTGGCTACCTTTGGCCCGGCGTGCAGAAAGGCGACCGCTTCGACGTCGAGGTGCGCGTGCCGGCCAAGAGCGAGGGTACGGGGTTGCGAGGCGGTTGGCTGCTGGAATGCCGCCTGCGCGAGATTCAATTGCTCAAGGGAGCATACTACGACGGCAAGCCGTTGGGACTGGCCGGCGGGCCGATCCTGGTCGACCCTCTGGCGGAAGGCGAAGCCAACCGGTCGCGGCTCACGCGGGGCCGCATTCTGGGCGGCGGCGTCGTGATGGAAACCCGCAAGCTGGGATTGGTGCTGCATCCCGAATACCAGAACGTGATGACCAGCGCGCAGATCGGCAACGCCATCAACCGCCGGTTTCATAGTTTCAGCGCGGGCATCAAGCAGGGTGTGGCCGTGCCCGAAAACGACAAGCACATCGAGCTGGCCGTCCACCCTCGCTACAAGGAAAACATCGAACGCTACATGCGCGTCGTGCGGAGCCTGCCGGTGCGCGAAAGCGCCTCGGAGCAATTGGCACGCGTCGCCTTGTTGGAACGCATGCTGCTCGACCCGATCACCGCGGCCGATGCCGCCTTGAAGTTGGAAGCGCTCGGCAAGGACGGCGTCAAGTCGCTGAAGAAAGGGATCGAGTCGAAAAAACGGGAAGTCCGCTTCTACGCCGGAGAGGCCTTGGCCTACCTCGACGAAACGGCCGCGGTGGCGCCGCTGGCCGAGGCGGCGCGGGTGCGGTCGTTCCGCGCCTACGCGATGGCGGCGCTGGCCACCATGGACGACTTCTCCGCCTATGAGGCGCTGCGCGAACTGCTCGACGTTCCCAGCGCCGAGACCCGCTACGGCGCCTTCCGCGCCCTGTGGGCCATGAACGCCCACGATCCCTTGGTCCTGGGCGAAAACCTGGCCGACCAATTCAGCTACCATTTGCTCAACACCCAGGGTCCGGCGATGGTTCATGTGACTCGCAGCAAGCGCCCCGAGGTGGTGCTGTTCGGCGCCGAGCAGCGCTTGACGACGCCGCTGGCCCTCGACGCCGGCAAGCAAATCCAGGTCAACTCGCACGGCGGCAGCGAGGTGACCGTCAGCCGCTTCGCCAAGGACGAACCCGACCAGAAACGCATGACCTCGACGAAGCTGGACGACGTGATCCGGGCGATCGTGGCCCTGGGGGGCACGTATCCCGACGTGTTCCAGGCGTTGCAGCAAGCCAAGGCCACCCACGCCCTGGAGGGACGGTTGGAGATCGACGCGTTGCCGCAGGGGGGGCGAACCTACGACCGCAACTCCGAGGACGAGGCGGACGACGCCGAGGACGGCGACCGCAAATTGACCGTTTACAACCCATTGCCCGGCTTGTTTGCGCGTGGTCCCGGCAAGAACGAGCCTCAGCGGCGCCGCAAGGGCCGCAAGAAACGGAGCGACAACGGAAAAAAGGACGCGCCCAAGCGGTCGTTTCTTGATAAACTGACAAGGCGTAACTAAGGCAATAGGCGTTAGGCCATGGCGTTAGGCGATGGGCGTTAGGCGATGGGCGACGGGCGATGGGCGACGGGCGTTAGGCGACGTAGCCGCGGGCTTCTTCTTCCTAACGCCGACATCCGACTTCCGACTTCCGACCGACCTACCATCCGGGGCATCGCCGAGGCTCTGCCCCAGCCACCGTTCCTAACGCCTAACGCCTAACGCCTTTTCCCCACGCCTAACGCCTTCCCCCACACCTTTTTTACCCCACGCCCAACTCCCCACCCGTCCGCCATGCTCAAGGCGCTGGAACTCGTTGGCTTTAAGAGCTTCGCCGACAAAACCCGTTTCGAGTTTCCCAAGGGGATCACCGCGGTCGTCGGTCCCAATGGGTCGGGTAAGTCGAACGTCGTCGACGCGATCAAGTGGGTGCTCGGCGAGCAAAGCATCAAGAGCCTCCGCGGCAAGGAAATGACCGACGTCATCTTCAACGGTTCCGGCGCCCGGACGCCGTTGAACGCCGCCGAGGCGACCCTCACGTTCGATAACTCGCAGCGCCGGCTGCCCATCGACGCGCCCGAGTTGCAAGTCACCCGCCGGGTTTACCGCAGCGGCGAGGGCGAATACCTGATCAACCGCCAGCCCTGCCGGCTGCGCGACATCCGCGACTTGATCTCGGGCACGGGGGTCGCCACCGAGGCCTACGGTGTGATCGAGCAGGGCAAGGTCGACATCATGTTGCAAGCCTCGCCGCGCGACCGGCGCGCGATTTTCGAGGAAGCCGCCGGCATCAGCCGTTTCAAGGCCAAGAAGCTCGAATCGCTGCGGCGGCTGGAACGCGTCGAGCAGAACTTGCTGCGGCTGAGCGATATCGTCGACGAAGTCGACAACCGGCTGCGCGGCGTGCGGGCGCAGGCCTCCAAGGCCCGGCGCTTCCGCGACCAATCCGACCGCTTGCAAGCGCTGCGCACCCAAGTGGGTTTGTCCGACTGGCGCAAGCTCACTGAGAAACTGACTCGGCTGGAGGACGAACGTCAAATGCTGGCGGCCCAGCGCGACACAGCCGCTTCCGGGGCCGAGGTCCACGAGTCCCGCGCGCTCGAACTCGAAACCCTGCTGGGCGAAATCCACGAGACGATCCGAACCAGCGAGGCGCGGTTGGCCGAGGGCCGCGAGCGTATCGCCACCTTGGAAGCGGCCCTGCAACACCAACTGTCGCGCGCGCGCGACGCCGACGAGGAATTTGCGCGCGGCACGCGCCAGCTCGCGGCCATGTGCGTGCGCGCCGGCGACTTGGAGCAGCAGTTCGCCGAGACGTCGGCCGCCGCGGCCCAGGCCGGCCGGCGCTACGCCGACGACGTCGCGCGCTTGGCCGATTGCGAGCGGGCGCTGGCCAATAGGATCGAGGAAATCGAGGCGCTGCGCGGCGAACACGAGGCCGGCCGAACCGCCGCCCTGGCGGCGACGAGCGCCGCGACCGCCTTGGAGACCGAAGCCGCGGCGCTTGAAGCCCGCCTGGCGACGGAGCGCGAGGCGCGCGACCGCGCCGGCCGGCGGATTGCCGAGTTGGATCGGGCCCGCACGGTTCTGACGGACGAGCTCGAACCGCTGCAACGCGCGCAACAAGATCTGCTGACGACGTTGGACGAGCGAGAGCGGCAATGGTCGGCGGCACAGGCGCGTGCGACCGAGCTGCGCCGGCGGCACGCCGTGCGGCAGGGGGAGTTGGCCCAGTGGCGGCAGCGGCACGCCGGCACCAGCGAACGGGCCACCGTCTTGGAGGAACTGCAACAGCGACAAGAGGGGCTGGGATCGGGAGTCAAGGAGGTGCTGGCCCAGGTTCGCGGCGCGGCGGCCGGACCGTTTCGACATGTGCGAGGATTGTTGGCCGATTTGTTTCACGTCAAAGTCGAGATGGCCCCCTTGATCGAAGCGGCGCTCGGCGAGCGGGCCCAGCACCTGGTGGTCGACGACGACGCCGAATTGTTGGCCTACCTGGAGCGGGAAACCTACCGCTTCGCGGGCCGAGTCGGATTCCTGCGCATGCGGGGGGCTCGGGCGAGCGGCTGGGAACACATGCCCGACTTGGAAGGCCGGCTGGGGGTGGTCGGTCGCGCCGATCAATTCGTGGACACCGCGGCGGCGCTGGCACCTTTGGCTCAACATCTGTTAGGGCGAACGTGGATCGTGGAAAAGCTGTCGCACGCCCTGGCCCTGGCCGACGGCGACGGGCGCGGGCTGACCTTCGTGACCCTGGCCGGCGAACTGCTGGCGGCCGACGGCACGGTGTCGGTCGGGCCGCGGCAAGGAAGCAGCGGACTGATCTCGCGCCGCAGCGAGTTGCGGGCGTTGAAACAACAGCTTGCCGAGTGGACGGCCACCATCGAAGCCGCTACGGAAGCGGTGACGTCGTTGGAGCGCGAAATCACAGCCGAAAGCCAACGCGCCGAGGATCTGGCGGCCGAGAAGCAACGGGCCGCCGACGGCCTGGGCGAACACCGCCTGCGCCTGCGGGCCGCCGAGGCGCGACTGGCGCAGTTGATTGAAGGACGCGCGGCGCTGGAGCAAGAACTGGCCGCCTCGTGCGAACGGTTCGAGTCCCATGCGCGCGAACTCGCCGCGTGCCACGAGCGGAGCGCGGAGGCCGCGGACCATTTGACCGAGGCGCGCGCCGCCGCCGCCGCCCTGGCTTCACGTTGGTCGCAAGCCGACGGCCGCCGGCGAAACGCCGAACGGGAGCTGACCTCTATCAAGGTCGAGGCGGCCAAAAGCGAAGAGCGCTTGAACCATCTGCGCGAGCGGCTGCGGCAGCTCGAACGCGATCAGCGGGAACGGCGCCGCTCGTTGGCGGACTGCCGCGCCCAACTCGACGCCGCCCGCCGGCGGTCGCAAGAAGCCGAGCTGTTGGCGCTCGGCGCCGAATCGCAACTCGCCGAACTGTACCTCCGCAAAGAGACTTTGGCCGCCGCGACCTGCGCCGATTTCGAGCGGCTGGAAGCCCACCGCGCCCAGCGGGCCGAACGGACAACGCAGGCGCAAACACACCGCGCCGACGCGCGGACGCTCGACGAACGATTGCACGCCCACGACCTGGCGGCCAACGAGGTCCGCCACGAGCGCTCCGCGTTGGCCGACCGTTTGCGCGAAGATTACCAGATCGAACTGGCCAACCTCGAACACCTGCCCAGCGAAGACGAGTTGCACGAGCGCGAACGACTCGACCGGGAGATCGCCGAGCTGCGGCGAAGGCTCGGCCACCTGGGAAACGTCAATCTCGACGCGCTGGAGGAACTCGACGTCCTCGAAGCGCGCTATGCCACGCTCAAGGCCCAGTTCGACGACCTGACGCGGGCCAAGGACTCGCTGGCGCAGATCATCGGCAAGATCAACGCCGACAGCCGGCGGCTTTTCGCCGAGACGCTCGAAACCGTCAAGGGACATTTCCAAGGGTTGTTTCGCAAGCTTTTTGGCGGTGGTCACGCCGACATCGTGCTCGAAGAAGGTGTGGACATTCTCGACAGCGGCATCGAAATCGTGGCCCGGCCGCCGGGCAAGGAGCCTCGCAACATCTCGCTCTTGAGCGGCGGCGAGAAAACGCTCACCTGCGTCGCCCTGCTGCTGGCGATCTTCCAGTACCGCCCCAGTCCCTTCTGCGTGCTCGACGAGGTCGACGCCGCGCTCGACGAAGCCAACATCGAGCGCTTCGTCGCCGTGCTCAAGGAGTTCCTGGCGTGGACTCAGTTCATCGTGGTGACGCACTCGAAGAAGACGATGACCTGCGCCACCACGCTCTACGGCGTCACGATGGAAGAGTCGGGCGTCTCCAAGCGAGTCTCCGTGCGCTTCCAGGACGTCAGCGACGACGGCGAGATCCGCCCGACGAAAGACGGCGAAGCCGGCGAACAGGCGGCGTGAAGCCCTCGTTGTTCTCCACATCTTCCAAGAGGCCACGGGCTTGCCCCCGACCCACTTCGTGGGTGCCCCGGTTTCACGCTCGTATCTACACACGCAGGCTCCCCGGATTACCGGTCTTTCCGCGCATCGCCCCGCCGGCCGCCTTCGGCGGCCGCCTTCGCCGGCCGCCTTCGCCGGCCGGCGGGGCGACGCGGACGGTGGGAGTGCGGCCCCTTTCGATCTAGATGAAACTCCAGGGGGCAAGCCCCTGGCCTCTTACGAAGAGACCAGGTTTGAACCATGCCTAGATTTTAGCAAGCCGGCGCTCGCGACTCAAGAACCCTCCTCCTGCAATCGCCCCAACCGACGATGGGGACGCGGAGCCGTTCCCACGCGGAGCGTGGGAACGAGCAACAGGGGGCTAACGCCCCCCGCTCGCCTGTTCGGCCCGCCGCCCCCCGTCTCCCGGTCATCGCGACGCTTAAGATTCGCCCGATCGGCAACACCGCCGGTTCCGGCAGAGGTTGGCTGACCGGAGTCGCCGTTAAGAATGGGAAAACTTTCTAAAGTCGCAGGCCACGGCGAATCGAAACTAATCTTCGGAAGGCTTGCATCGTGACGGTTGTTCCACTGGAACTCACCGCCACGGCGCCTGCCGCAGGGGGGGAAGCTCGCCAAAAGGCCACGCCTGGAACTGGTTGCCGACGCGCGCCCGCGCCGACGCCGCCCGCCGCTTGATTTCCCTCCTGCCCGCGACTTGCCGAGTCATGTCGGCGCGAAGATCGGCCGACGATCCGTTTGGGGACGATTTTGTCGCTGCGGCCCCAGCTTACGGGTTTTCACTGACTTCCGAATGACCGGCGGGCCGATGAGTGTCGTAGAGGCCGGGCTCAGAGGGAGCTGAACCACCGCCGAACCGAGGAAATCAAGTACGTCAACACCCCGACCCAGATGCTTGTGGAAGGCTGGTTGAACCCACAGCCGGCACGAAGGAGCGAGAGACAGCCGCGCTTCCACGAACACGGGGTAAACCGGTTCCGCATCGCGGGAGACCATCCCGAGCGGAACGAAGTTCCAAACCAACGCGAACGTAAATGGAGAGCCTGCGATGAAGGTCTTCACAACTGGACAGGTCGCCAAGATCTGTAAGGTGGCCCCGCGCACCGTCAGCAAATGGTTCGATTCCGGCCGGCTGAAGGGG
>DATKSN010000177.1:0-25066 GCA_035531595.1 Pirellulales bacterium
CGAATACCCCATGACGTCTGAGCGAGCCGCGAAAGCGGCATCCAATTGCCGCGCCACCCTTCGCCTTACCCCACGCTCTTTTGGATCTCTTTGGGAGGGGTTTCGGAATCGTTTTTTTTCGCGCAGCGCCGATGCTCGGAGAGCGATTAGTCTTCGTACCCCGGACGGTCGCCCGCCGCGGCCCGTCCGCGCTCCAGCGCGCGATTCAACGACGAAATCGTCACGTATCCGGCGACGGCGTCTGCGCGCCCCAGCTCCTCAATCGCGCTGTCCGCGCCCAGGACGTTCGCGATCCATTTTCTTATTCCCGGCCGCTCGCATTATAGTCAGCCGCGGACTCGGGCTCCGTGATTTCGTGCAGGCGGTCCAAGGCCGGCGACTCGATCACCTGCCGCGTGCCGCTGGGCCAGCGGATTTCGGCCCGGTCGACGCGCTGGTGGTCGCTCAGGCCCCCCTGTCCGCCCAGGCCACCCTGTCCGCCCAGGCCGAAGTGCAACGTCTTCGACGACTGCGAGAGGTAACCACCGGTGGCATGCACCTGCCGCACCATGACCTGCGGGCCCATGAACAGCTTCACGAGGGCGCCGACGGCGTCGTGGTTGCTCTTCGTGCCGCGCAAGCGGAAGGCGACGTAATGGCGGCGAGGAAACTCGTTCTTGAAATAGTAAGGTCGGTCGTTGAAATTATTGACCATCAGTTCCAGCCGCCCGTCGCCGTCGAAGTCGGCGACAGCGGCGCAGCGCGAACTGCGCGCGGCAGGTTGGCCGCCGATCGGCTCGGGCTGGAATAGGCCCCCGGCGGGCGGTTCAATCCCCTCCTCGGCGGCGACGTCGGTGAATGTGCCGTCGCCGTCATTGCGCATCAGGCACGAAGGCCAATGAAAAAATGGATATCCCATGCCGGACGGCAAGAAAACGTCTTCGTGGCCGTCGCAATCGAAATCGCCCACGGCGACGCCCCAGGGCCAGAAGGTTTCCATGCCGGCCGCGTCGGAAATTTCCTTGAACCGTCCGTCGCCGTCGTTGCGGAACAGCGAATTGCCGAACCGGAGCACGTCGTAGCTGAGCTGGAAACGGCGCAGGACGTCCTGCTCGTCGGCCAAGAGACGCGGGTCTTCGTCAGCCGGCGGGCCGAACCTGGAGCGGTATTTCCTGGCCGGGTCGATCGGGATGCGATTGAAGGAAAGCATCCACATGTCCGAGTGCATGTCGGCCATGAACAGATCCAGCCGGCCGTCGTCGTTGAAATCGAAGGCCTTGCAGCCGATCGCGCCGTAGGACGTTCGGCGGAGCGTCTCGCGCGTGACGTCGTCGAAATGTCCCTGGCCGTCGTTACGGCAAAGCTCACTCATGCCGAACATGTTCGTGACCAGCACGTCGAGGTCGCCGTCGTCGTCGTAGTCGAAGGCCGCCACATCGCCACCCCAACCGTGCCCCGCGAGACGCGCGTCCTGGGTGACGTCGCTGAATCGCCCCTTGCCGTCGTTGCGAAACAACGTGTTGTATTCGACGTCCTCGGGGCCGTCGACCAGATCCCAAAGCGTCGTCACGCCGACATGGTATTTCCCTTCCGCATCGAGCTCGTTGGTCGTCCATTGGGCCGAACTGGTGACGAACAAGTCGAGGTCACCGTCGTTGTCGTAGTCGAAGAAGGCGGGGGTCTGGCAGTGGGCGACGAGACCCACGCCGGCCTCGTCGGTGACGTCGCGGAAATGGCCGTCTCCCAGGTTTTCCAAGAGCACATTGCCGCCGCGCGTGCTGGTGATGTACAGATCCTGGTCGTCGTCGTTGTCGTAGTCGCCGAAGGCGGCGCCGACCTTGATCCGGTCGTTCATTGCCAGCGGGCCGGCCTGTTCGGTGACGTTGTCAAACGTGCCATCGCCGCGGTTGCGATAGAGGGCGTTGGGCCCGAGTTGGTTGAGAAACAACACGTCGTCGTCGCCGTCGCCATCGTAATCCGCCACGGCGACGCCGCAGCCGTGATCGTACAAATTGATTTTGAAGGTTTCGCCTTGCTCGTTGGGCAAGAACGACATGCGGAAATCGATGCCGCTTTCTTGTGCCGCGTCGCGGAAACCGGGCGGGCGGGTGGTCCCGGCTCGCTTGGCGGTCGACCTGGCGGCGCCATCGCGTGGCGCCGCGTTCTTCCCAAGGGCTGCGCCGTCCCCGGCTGTTGGAACCGTTTCAACGAGCCCACCCCGGCGAAACACGACCGAAATCGCCATGACCGAGAGCAAGAACAGCGCGGCGACCAATACGACGCGGTAGGGGGTCTTCGATGGCTTTGAGTAGGACATGATTCCGTTCCGTTGCGACCATGGCGGGCCGACAGCCGATTATAAACGAGAACCCGCTTCAAGGCTAGAATGCGAACGGTCAGCTTCGACACTAACCCGCAGCGCAAGCAAGGCGCGTAACTACCTTGCTTGCGCTGCGGGTTAGTGTGCAAGACTGACAAATGTCTTATTCCCGGCCGCTCGCATGATATTCAGCCGCGGACTCGGGTTCCGTGATTTCGTGCAGGCGGTCCACCGCTGGCGATTCGATGACCTGCCGCGCGCCGCTGGGCCAGCGGACCTCGGCGCGGTCGATGCGTTCGTCGTCCCCCAGGCCGAAGTGCAACGTCTTCGACGACTGCGACAGGTAGCCACCGGTGCCATGGACCTGCCGGACCATAACCCGCGGGCCGATGAAGAGCTTGACAACGGCGCCGATGGCGTCCCGGTTGCTTCTCGTCCCGCGCAAGCGGAAGGCGATAAAATGGCGGCGTGGAAACTGGTTCTTGAAATAGTAGGGCCGGTCGCTGAAATTATTGACCACCAACTCCAGGCGTCCGTCGCCGTCGAAGTCGGCGACGGCGGCGCAGCGCGAGCTGCGCGCGGCCTTGATGCCGCCGATCCATTCGGGCAGGTACAGACCTTCGACAGGCGGTTCGATTCCTTCTTCGGCGGCGACGTCGGTGAACGTGCCGTCGCCGCCGTTGCGCATCAGGCACGACGGCCAAGGGAAGTAGGGGTATCCCATGCCCGACGGCAGGAACACGTCTTCGTAGCCGTCGTTGTCGAAATCGCCCACGGCGACGCCCCAGGGCCACCAGGTCTCCATGCCGGCCTCATCGGAGACCTCGGTGAATTGGCCGGCTCCCTCGTTGTGGAACAAGCTGTTGCCAAAGAGCAACGTGTCGTAATCGAGCCCCAACGTGTCGGCGATCATCCATTCCCGTTGCAATTTCGCCACGTCGGTTTCCGCGTCGGGCCCTTTGAAGTGCGAAAATTTCCTGGTCGGCTCGAAACGTGGGGGAACGTGGAAGTCGGTCCACATGTCCGAGTGCATGTCGGCGATGAGCAGATCGAGCCGGCCGTCGTTGTCGTAATCGAAGGCCTTGCAGCCGATGGCGCCCATGGAAGTGCGGTGAAGCGTTTCCCGCGTGACGTCGTCGAAATGCCCGTGGCCGTCGTTGCGGTACAGTTGGCTCAAACCGAACATGTTCGTGACGAACAAGTCGAGGTGGCCGTCGTCATTGAAATCAAAGGCCGCCACGTCGCCACCCCAACCCTTGCCCAATAGCCCCGACTCGCGGGTGACGTCGGTGAATGTTCCGCCGCCGTCGTTGCGGTACAAAACGTTGAATTCCCGGTTTCCCGTCGTCAGAACGTGCGTCCAGATGTCTCCCGCGCCGGGAAAGTACTGGGCCGTCTCGTCGAAATCATTCTCGGTCCAGCGGGCGGTGTTGGTCACGAACAGGTCGAGGTCGCCGTCGTTGTCGTAGTCGAAGAAGGCCGGGGTCTGCGAATGAGCGACGAGCGCCACGCCCGCGGCGCCGGTGACGTCGCGGAAGCGGCCGTCTCCCAGGTTTTCCAAAAGCACGTTGCCGCCGCGCGTGCTGGTGATGTACAAGTCCTGGTCGGCGTCGTTGTCGTAGTCGCCGAACGTGGCGCCGACACAGATCCGGTCGGCCAGCGCCAACGGGCCGGCTTCGCGCGTGACGTCGTCGAACGTACCGTCGCCGCGGTTGTGATACAGCGCGTTGGGGCCGAGCTGGTTGAGAAAAAACACATCGTCGTGGCCGTCACCGTCATAATCCGCCACGGCCACGCCGCAGCCGTGATCGTACAGATTGACCTTGAAGCTCAGCACGCCTTGCTCGCGCGGCAGAAACGACATGCGGAAGTCGATGCCACTTTCTTGTGCCGCGTCGCGGAAGCCGGGCGAGCGTGCCGGTCCCCCCGGCCCCCCGGTTTGTATGGCGGGCCTGGCGTCACCCGCTCGCGGCGCCGCGGCGTCCTCGGCCGGCGAAACGGCGCCCGCCGGTTCGTCCCGACGAAACATCACGCGAATCGCAATGACCGAGAGCACGATGATCGCGGCGACCAACAATATTTGGCTGCGGTGGCGCATGACAGCTTCTTTTCAGGGGCGGTTGGGGCGCAGCAAGGCAATGACAGACGACACGAAGTCGCGCCATTCGTCCGCATACCAGTTGGCGTTGCGGCCGTGGAGCGGCCCCGCCGGCAGCCAGAGGTTCGGATTCACTTCCAGCAATCGGTACAACGATTCGCGGTAAGTATCAATATCGTCCGGCGCGCCGGCCAAAATGCGTTTGAGCGTCGCGAATCCGGAGGCGTCTCTCTGAAAAGGCACCTTCCCACTGACTAGGACCGTCTTCCCACACCACTCGATGACGTAACCCATCGCTCCCGGATCGATATCGGCCAGCGGCAAGGTCTTGACGTCAATCCAGCCGGCCGCCCGCGGCGCTTCGACCGCAAGCAGCCTCGCATCCGGCACGCCCAGCTTTCGGAGTTCGGCGACGCACGATTCGGAACTCACCACCTGGCAGTTTGTTTTTTCGACCAGCGCGGGTAGCCCGGAGAGGGCCTCGGCACGGCAGGAAGTCAACAAAACCGCGCTCACGCTGCGCGATCCGAGCCCCAAGCCACGCAGTTTCGAGTCGAGCCACTCGGGAAAACTCCGTCCGCCGGGCGCGTCGAACAGCAGCAACCGCGAAGGCGTGGCCAGCACATACACGGCGTAGCCATCGATGTCGCCAAGGTAATGCAGCCCCGGCAGGAGTTCCTTGGGCTCGCCGTCGAGAAAGTCGGCGCCGTCGATTTCATACCGTTCGATCAGATCCTCAAGCTCATGGATTCCGTGCTCGAGCATGGACAACCATCGATGCGGCGCGATGCGGGAATCTTGGGGAACTTGGTCGTGCCGAGGATGTCCCGGCAGCAAGATATCGGGGATGGGCAGTGCCGCCAACTTCCGTAACGTCGTCAGATAGGCCCGCGCGTCGCCGCGATATTGCGGCGAAAGATATGCCGAGTACGTGCCGAGTTCGAGGCCGCTCATGACGGTGTCGCCGCCAAAGAAAATTCGCAATCCTCCGCGGTTGAGAACATAACAAACGCTTCCGGGTGTGTGCCCCGGGGTGGCGAGAACCTCCATCCGCGTGTCACCGAAGTCCAGCATTTCACCACCGGTCAATTCGACGTCAACCTCCGTGGCGTGAATCTCGTGGCTCGGCATTTCAAACTTTGAAAAAATGGCTTCGTAGGGCCCGCCCGCCCGCAGCACCGGCGCGTCGTCCCGGCCGGCGTAAATCGTAGCGCCGGAGCGGCGCTTGAGCGGCATGGCGCCCAGGCTGTGGTCTCCGTGCGCGTGCGTCAACAGGACCGCGCGCACCCGGCTTGGATCGAGCCCAAGCTCGCTCATCTGCCGGAGTAGCGCGCCATGTCCTTCCGTTGATCCGGCATCGACCAGCACGAGCCCCGCGGAAGTTTCGACCACGTAGACGGCGGAGGGAAACATGGCCCCGAGTTGGTAAACTCCCGGCGCGACGGTGACCGGCCAAGGGGCGAGCAGCGTTTCGCCATCAAGCTCTCGAACCTCCGGGGTGGATTCGGGCGGCCCCGCGCCCGGCGGCGCTCCGTCCGGGTTCCCTACAGAAGCGGCAGCGGGCGCCGATCGCAGCCTTGAGGCGGGTCGTTGATTCTTCTTGGCCGTGGAGCCGGGTTCCGTGATTTTGTGCAAACGGTCGACGGTGGGCGACTGGACGATTTGCCGCGTGCCGCTGGGCCAGTGGATCTCGGCGCGGTCGATGCGATGGTGGTCGCCGAGGCCGAGGCCGAAGTGCAACGTCTTCGACGACTGCGACAGGTAACCACCGGTGGCATGCACCTGCCGCACCATGACCCGCGGGCCCATGAAGAGCTTGACGACGGCGCCGACGGCGTCGTGGTTGCTTTTCGTTCCGCGCAAACGGAAAGCCACGAAATGGCGATGGGGAAACCGGTTCTTGAAATAATAGGGCCGGTCGTTGAAATTGTTGACCATCAGTTCCAGCCGTCCGTCGCCGTCGAAGTCGGCGACGGCGGCGCAGCGCGAGCTGCGCGCCGCCTGTTTGCCGCCGATCCGTTCGGGCAGATACAGGCCCTCGACGGGTGGTTCGATTCCCTCGTCGGCGGCGACGTTGGTGAACGTACTGTCGCCGTCGTTGCGCATCAGGCACGAGGGCCAATAAAAATAGGGAAACCCCATGCCTGACGGCAGAAAAACGTCTTCGTAGCCGTCGTTGTCGAAATCTCCCACGGCGACGCCCCATGGCCACCAGGTTTCCATGCCGGCCGCGTCGGAAACTTCCGCGAACCGCCCTTCGCCGTCGTTGCGATACAGACCGTTCCCGAAGAACAAGGTGTCGTAATCGAGCCCAAGACCCTCGGCGACCTTGGCTTCCCACTTCAGAGAGGCCAAATCCGTCGCCATGATTGGACCGGTGAGATAGCGGAGCTTCTTGTCGGGCTGGAGCGTCTTCCGCCCATCCTTGGCGACCCACATGTCGGAATGCATGTCGGCGATGAACAGATCCAGCCGGCCGTCGTTGTTGAAATCGAAGGCCTTGCTGCCAATCGCGCCCAGCGACGTGCGCCGCAGCGTGTCGCGCGTGACGTCGTCGAAGTGCCCCTGGGCGTCGTTGCGATACAGTTGGCTCAGTCCGAACATGTTGGTGACCAGCAAATCGAGATCGCCGTCTTCGTCGTAGTCGAAGGCCGTCACATCTCCACCCCAGCCTCGGCCGGCCAGCCCCGCCTCGCCGGTCACGTCGCTGAAGCGGCCGTCGCCCTCATTGCGGAACATGACGTTGAATTCGCGGTCTTGGGCATTGAACACATGCTCCCAAAGATCGCCGGTGCCGGGAAAGTAATGGGTGGCTTGGTCCAGCACGTCGCTGGTCCAATGCCCGGTATTGGTGACGAACAGGTCCAGGTCGCCGTCGTTGTCGTAGTCGAAGAACGCGGGAGTCTGGGAATGCATGACGATTCCCACGCGCGCCTGTTCGGTGACGTCGCGAAAACGGCCGTTTCCCAGGTTCTCCAAGAGCACGTTACCTCCCCGCGTGCTGGTGATGTACAGATCCTGGTCGCCGTCGTTGTCGTAATCGCCGAAGGCGGCGCCGACTTTGATCCGGTCGGTCAGGGCCAGCGGGCCGGCCTCTTCAGTGACGTTGTCGAACGTGCCGTCGCCGCGGTTGCGATAGAGCGCGTTGGGCCCGAGTTGGTTGAGGAACAACACGTCGTCGTCGCCGTCGCCGTCGTAATCCGCCACGGCGACGCCGCAGCCGTGATCGTAAAGGTTGACCTTGAAGGTCTCGCCTTGCTCGTTCGGCAGGAACGACATGCGGAAGTCGATGCCGCTTTCGAGCGCCGCTTCACGGAAGCCAGGCGGGCGCTTTGCGTCGCCGTCCCGGCGCGCCCCGTCGTCGCCGGCCGTTGGAACGATCCCGCTGGGTCCGCCGCGCCGAAACACCAGCAAAATCGCGCTGACCGACAGCAAGATGAACGCGGCGGCGGAAACAGTCTTCGTTCGTCTTGAGCGGGACATGATTCAGTTCTGGGCGAAGGCATGGTGGGCCAACAGCCGATTATAATCAACGACCCGCTTCAAGGCCAGGATTGGCGCCCCCAACCCGAATGGCCACATGATGGCGCGCTAACCGCTCGGTGGTTGGCTTGGCCCCGCCGGATCGTCGCGCCGGGCCGACGCTCGGCTGTCGCCGGCGGCGAAGGCGGCGGCGACGGGCGCCTCCGCCGGCGCGCGTTGGCCCGCGCGGTAGGCATGGCACAGGTCGCCCACCGTGCGCATGTTGGTGATCGGCGACTGGCAGGAGAACGGGTCGGCGCCGAGTTCCAACTCAAGCAGCGCGATGATCCGCGCGAAATCGAGCGACGTCAGGCCCAATTCGCTCGTCAATCGCTGGCCGTTGTCGACCTTCGATACGGCCGGAGATCGCTGCTTGCAAACGCGCAGCACCACTTCATGCACCTTCTGTTCGATGTGATCCATAGGGTTCCTCGGGACGCGCGGAAATAACTTCAACAAGTAAGCCCGCCATCGACCACCAGCGTCTGGCCCGTGATGAAACCGGCCTCCGGCGAAGTCAGAAAGCGGATGACGGCCACAACGTCCGGCGGAGTTGCAAGCCGCCCAAGCGGTGTGCGGCGGACGATCCGTTGACGCTGCTCCTGCGTAAGCGAACGCACCATGTCGCTCTCGAAATATCCCGGCGCGACGGAATTCACTCGAATTCCCTGGGGCCCCAGTTCCCGCGCCAGGCTGCGGGTCAAGCCGTCCAAAGCCGCCTTGGCCGCACTGTAGATCGAGACCCCCGCATGGCCGCGCAGCGCGTTGACGGAGGAAATGCTGACGATGCTGCCTCGCTGCCGCGCGAGCATCACGCGCGCGCAGGCGTGAATCAAGTGGACGGCCCCCTCCAGATTGACCGCGAGCGACCGATGGATCTCATCGGGGCGCATCAGCGTCAGCAGCCCATCGGCTCCGGTCGCCGCGTTATTGACCAGGACGTCGATCTGGCCGTGGCGCCGAGCGACGGTGAGCACGAACTTCTTGACGCATTCGTAGTCCGCGCCATCGACGGGTTCCCAGAAAAAGGACTCCGCGGTCGCGCGGTCTTGGCGCAAATTCTCGATGAAGGGCGTCGGCCCGCGGCTGAAGGTCGCGACGACGTAATCGCGCGCGAGAAAGTCGGCGACCAGGGCTTGCCCCAGGCCGCGGCTTCCACCGCTAATGACGACCACGGGTCGGGTATCGTGTCCCATCGCGTTTACGTCCGGTCGCCAGGGCCGGTGTTGGATGTATTTTGAAACTCGCTTCGTGTCTTCTTGAAGCGCGCCGAATGGCGCTCTTCGTCGTCGATCTGAAGCAAGACGGGGATCTTATACGGCTGCAAGCGGCCGTCGCAGAACTCTCGCATTCGCTGGTCCAGCCGAAGGGGGTCTTCGGGACGGAGCAAACGAAGCGCCGCGACCACCACGTTGCCGGTGACGGGGTTCCGCTTGCCGTACACGGTCGCATCGCGAACATTTTCCATCCGCAGCAGTACGCTTTCCACCTCGGCGGGGTAAACTTTCTCGCCGCCGACGTTGATCGCTTCGGATGCCCGACCCAAAATGCGCAGGTAATCGCCCTGGACTTCGACGGCGTCCCCTGTGTTGAGCCAGCCGTCGGCGTCGAACGGCGATGGGGCGTTCAGGTAGCCCAGCATCGCCGAGCGGGCCCGGATCCAAAGCGTTCCATCGACGACCTTGGTCTCAAAGCCGTCGCCGCCAAGGCGCAGCCACGGGCTTTGAGAATCTTTCGAGGCCGACGGCAAAATTCCCAGTTCCGACAAACCGTAGGTCTGCTTGAAGCGGACCTTGGGCAGAACCGCGTTCAGGGCCAGCAACGTGCTCTCCGGCATCGGCTCGGTGCCGTAAGTGATCAATTCCAACGAGGAGAGGTCGTGTTCCCGATAGGCTTCGGAAACGAGCAGCATGTTCAGGAAGGTCGGGGTGGTCGGCAGGAGCTGCACCCGATGGCGCTCGATGGCTCGGGCGACCGCCGGCGGGGTGCGCTCGCGCAGTGGAACCAGAGTGCCGCCGTCGCAGAGCACATGAAACAGCGTGTTGAACCCGCCGATGTGGTCCAATTCCATGAAGACCAGCGTGCGGAAGGGGGGGCGCCGCTTGCTGAACTTTTCCAGCAGCCTATCGACGTCGAGCAAGACCGCCTTGCGTTCGCCGGTCGAGCCGGAGGTGAATAGCAGTAGGCCCGGCGCGCCGGCTTGACGTAACTGTCGTAGCAGTGGATGAACACCTTGGGCCGCGCCGATCCGACGCGACGTCGAGGCGTCATCGTCGTCGAACGCGATGACGGCGTCGGCCTGGGCGAGTTCGAGCAGTTTCGCGTCGACATCGACCGCCGACGGACTGACGGGGACGATCACATTGCGGTTCAGGATGAGGGCCAGCAACGCCCCGCAGACGCCGGGCGAGTAGCCGCCGCGCAAGACCACACACTCACCCTCGTGAATCCGCCAATCCGCGAGCCGGTCACGCCAAGCGCCCACCGCATCGCGCAATTCCCGGTAGCTGTGGTCGCGGTCGTGCCAGACCAGCGCTGGCTGGTCGCCAAACTCGCCCAGTCGTTCCAACAGCCAGTGCCGCATGGCTCGCGGTCCTTCCCTCAAGAAAACTCGTTTCAATGCCGATGATCGGGAAACTCGGAATACGTCGCACTCGCGACGTCACCTCCGCCCATTTACCATCATCGCCAATCCGCCCATCTTTTCATTGGCAAATCCACGAGTCTGGTCCCGGCGGACATGCGCTTCGCGCGCTCACGTTCGTGATTTTCCGCCGATGCGTTCCAACGACGCCGAGGGAGCGGGACGATCGTGCGGGCGGTGACGGATGCCTTGATTCTCCCATTTTGGCGGCCGGCGTCAAAGCTGATCCGGATTATAAATGGTCCAGAGGTGGGAACGAGCGAACAATGCTGGCACACTAACCCGCGGCGCAAGCTCGACGGGTCCGCGGAGCGGCCCACGAAACGGAAGGGATTATTTTCCCGAAAAAAGCACGCTCGTTGCGCAGCAACGAACGTGCAAAAAACAAAACGGCAGCGAAGTGAAAAAAAAAACGACTTCCGAATACCCCATGACGTCTGAGCGAGCCGCGTAAGCGGCATCCAATTGCCGCGCCACCCTTCGCCTTACCCCACTTAGCGGCACGCTCGCGCGCCAAGTCTAGAGAAAAAAACCCGTCAAGGCCAGTTTGGAAAAAATTTCTCGCGCCACGCCCGGCCCCAGGTCGCGCGTGCCGGCGCAACGCGGCGACAGCGCCTCGTTGCCGACTACCGTACACGAGTCCATTTTGGACACGAATAGACGTGAACCGTTGATCTCTGAACGGTTGGTAGCTGTTTTGGGGTGGGTTTAAAATGATCCCAGTCGCAAGGTAAATCCAACGCTGGGCCTTGCTTGCGCTGCGGGTTAGTGTGGCCTGGCATCTGTAGGGAACGCCCTCCGTGGCGTTCCGTGAAGCGGGTCAAGACGTCTGCTCGCGGGACACGGAACTCCACGGAGGGCGTTCCCTACAGAATCGGGATTACTCGTTCCCACGCTCCGCGTGGGAACGGCTCCCCGGACGCTCCGCGTCCCCGTCCCCATGCCCAGCGGCGCTCGGTCGTGACGGGCCGCAGAGCGGCCGAAGATGCGTTCGGGGTATCCGCGCAGTGGGTCGGCGGAGCGTGGGAACAAGGAACGCCAGGGGAATGGTACGGCGTCGAAAGGCGGAGTCAAGGAGGCGTCAAGGAACAATGCGATCGGAACGTCCGCGTCGGATTGCCCCAGTCCGCTCATCGAAGTATACTGGTGAAGATGACACCCATGACCGTCCAAAACGTATCTCAGATTCAGGCCGACCATCGGCGTTGGCTGGAGAACGCCCTGGGGCAACCGCTTCAAGACGACCAGCAAGTCTGCATCATGCTGCTTGAACCGATGAAGGTGCCCGACGAGACCACCCGGCGGCGAGCGGCGGAGAGTATCGAACGGACCTGGGTAACCGTCGACAAGAATGTTCGGGCCAGCGGAATCACCGACGAAGAAATTGAAGCCGCCATCGATGAAGCGATGCAACACGTTCGTGGCCGTTCACCTTAACGAATGCGCGCCGTTCTCGACGTCAATATCCTTGTGCGAGCCGCGCCCCATTCGACGGGCCCCGCGCGGGAAGTCATTTTGCATTGTTCCCTTCACCCACCGCCAAGAGCCTGGCCAGGGTCTGAGCCAGGTTTTCCAGCGCGCCGCGATCCGGCAGCGTGATGGTGAGCTTGGGCTTGCCGCCGGCGTCGTCTTCGACGCAGGCGCCCAGGCCGGCGCGGAGGTTGGCGACGAGCGCTTCGGATGGGGCCGGCGTGTCGTTCTGGGCGACCAACTCGCCCAGGAACTTGAACGCGGCGCCCAGCAGTTCGCCGCCGGCGGCCGCGACGCGCTCGCGGTGCGGCGCCGAGAGCCGCTCGGTGCTCTGCTGAGTGGCTTGCTTGACCGATTCGTCGACGGGCGCCTCGGGCCGCGCGCCCAGCAACACCTCCAAACGACTCTTCAACTCCTCCATGCCGCTGGCCATATCGACCTGGTCGATATCGCTCTCGACGTCCAGCGCCGCCAGCGCCAGATCCTTCTTGGCGGCGATCGTGCCCAACAGGTTCTCTTCGATGGTTCCTTCGGTGACCAGGACGAAGACCTGCACGCTCCGCGTCTGGCCCATGCGGTGCGCGCGGGCGATGCGCTGTTCGAGCACGGCGGGGTTCCAAGGCAAATCGACGTTGATCACCGTGTTGGCCGCTTGCAGGTTCAAGCCCACCGAGCCGGCGTTCGTGGCCAGGAACAGCTTGCAGTCCGCGTCGGTCTGGAAGCTGTGAACCAGTTCCTGCCGCCGCTTCTGCGGCACGCTGCCGTCGAGACGGACGAAGCCGAGCTTCCGCTTTTCGACCAGCGGTTCGATCTGGTCGAGCATCGTCGTCCATTCGGAGAACAACACCACCTTGCGCCCCTCTTCCTCGAACAGCCGCTCGAACAGCTCGTCAAGATGTTCGAGCTTGGTCGAATAGGAGGGCTGCTCCTTGTTGCATAGGAACGTGCTGTCGGCGACCATGCGGCACATCAAGAGCGCCTTTTGCAGCCGCAACAGATCCATCTCGCTGATGAATTTCTTGTTGGTGATCGTGGCCACGACTTGCATGTGTCCGGCGTGGATCGCAAGCTGCTCGTCGGTCGGCGCGATGCGGACAATCTCCACGGTCCGCGGCGGCAGGTCGAGCTTCACGCTCTCGCGCGTGCGGCGCAACAACACCGGCTTGAGCGTTTCGCGCAGCTCGGCCAGGTTTCTGTAGCCCAACACCTTGCCCTTCTCGTCGACCATGCGGTGCTTGTTGAAGAAGCGGAAGCCCGGCCCCAGCCGCCGGTCGTCGATGAACTGCACCACCGAGTACAACTCGTCGAGCCGATTTTCCAGCGGCGTGCCGGTGAGCACCAGGGCGAACCGCGATTTCAGGCCCTTGACCACGCTCGTCGTCTTCGCGGCCCAGTTCTTGATCCGCTGGGCCTCGTCGAGGATGATCAGATCCCATTTCACTTGCGCGATCGCCAGGATGTCGCGGAGCACCTGCTCGTAATTGCAGATCGTGAAGAAGCATTCGTTGGTGTACTGGCCGGCGCGGTCGCGGGCCGCTCCGCCGATGAGCTGCGCGTCGCGACCGCAAAAGCGGCGGATTTCAGCGCGCCACTGCGACTTGAGCGAGGCGGGGCAGATCACCAGCACCTTCTTGATGTCGGCTTCGCGGGCCAGAATTTCGGCGGCGCCGACGCCCTGGATCGTCTTGCCCAGGCCCATGTCGTCGGCCAGGATCGCCCGGCCGGCGCCGGCCGCGAACGCGACGCCGTCGAGCTGGTAAGGCAGCAGCGGGATCTTCAAAAGCGCCGTCCGCAGGGGGTGCGTGGCCGGGTCGCGGCGAATCTCGGCCATCTTGCCCCGCAAACGCTCCTGCACCAGCCGCTGCTGGATGAATTCCTCGGCGTCGGGATAGACGATCACGTCGTGGCCGAGCTTTTCAAGTTCCGCCAGCCGATGCACCAGGTCGTGCGGATCTTCGATGGGGCGGTCCTTGATCGGGGCGACGATGCGGGCCACGGCGTCGTCGAGTTTTTCCGGCAAGAGCAGCCGAAGCGACACGTCGCGGTCGTAGCGCAAGTGCAGGCCCAAGTGCTTCCGGCGATAGGGCCGTTTCAGTTCGGCCGGCGTGAACTTCCGCTTGATCTTGCGCAGCACATGCAGCACATGCTTGCAAGTGCCCAGCGTGTTGGTGCGGAAGTCGGGGCAGGAACAGAAGGAGTCGCCGGGCTGAAGGCCGCGCAGGGCGACCCGGTAGCTCTTGCCGCTGAGCCGGTTGGTCACGGTGTAATCGGTCCAGGGGCGATTGACGTCGGCGGACTGGACGGTCATTTTCTCCTCTTTCGCACGCTCCGCACGCTCGGCCAAAGCGCGCGCGACCAGTCCTTCTTCGTCCAGACTCTCCACCGGCACTCGCGGTGGCGGCGGGGCCGCCGCCAGGCCCAAGGGGGTTTTGTCTTCGAGAATCAGCGAGAAGGCCGCCCCGATGTGCTCACAGGCGCCGTCGCAGCGAGTGCAGTTGAAATTCAATCGGCCGCGGGCCTCGGCCATCAGCGTGATCGTCACCACCAGTGGCCGGCCATCGGCGCCTTCCCCCGGAAACCGCAGGCGGAACAGGTCGTCGCCCAGGTAGACGTCTTCCGCAATCTTGAAATCCCACTGATTGGCTTTCTGGATCAGCTTCTTGCCCTCAGGCCCGAGCAGCTTGCAGGCTTCGACAAACGTGAGCCGCGAGAGGCGGTCTTTGAGCGAAAGTTGCCCGCTCGGGCGGGTCTTCATGACCTGCGTCGTCATGACGGTACACTCCGTGATGGATTAGGATGGCTTCCATGATCGCCTCGACCACGGGGGGCCATCGAAAACCCACCCAGGTGAAGGCGACGATAGTATATACTTCACGCGGCCAACAAGGAGACATTCACTTTCTCGTGACAAAATGTCTCATTCTCGGCCGCGCGAAGTATAGCCTGGCGGCGGGTAGTTTGAACAGTGGGCTAATGCTCGATCTTCGGCCAATAATCGTCGAAATCGAAGTGGATGCTGTTGTCCTGGTCGTGGCACTGGATGCACGATTCGACGATCGCCTTCTTGCCGTCGGCGATCGATAGCCGCAATTTCGCGCGCAGGGCCTCGTCGCCCCCGTCGTTCTCGGCGGCGACGTGGGCCGCGGCGGGACCGTGGCAGTTTTCGCAACCGTTGCCGGCCAGATCCGGCGTCGTTTTCAGGCTGTCGAAACCGGACGTGTACGGAAAATACTCCCGCGGGTTCCAGCCGGTCACGTGACAACTGACGCACTCAGGATCGTACTGCCGCGGCGGCTTGGCTTTCGTCAGCGTCTCGGTGGCGCGCGCGTGGGGCGAATGCTTCCAAATCTTGAATTCCTCCTTGTGGCACTCGGCGCATTGTTGGCTTCCGGCGAACTTGCCGCCGTGGTGCGCCGCGCGGCGCAAACCCAGTCCCTGCCATCCTTCGTCTTTGAGTTGCGATTGGAAGGCATTCATGATCTGGTCCATTTCGGGCGAGTCGGCGAACCGCTTGTCGATCGGCACGCGCTGATAGCGGGGGGGGGTGTTCTCGTCGTCGTAGAATCCGAGCACGACGGCGTACATCCCCTTGTGGCCGACTTCGATCAAGAGCGTCTTGCCGCCATTGAGCGTTTCGGGCTCGTGCGGCGGTTCGTCGGCGCCGCCCGCCGTGACCACCACGTCGAAGCCCGGAAATTGCTCGGCCAGCTTGGCCGACTCCTTCGGCTCGGCGTGCGCCAGCAAGACCAGCCGGTCGCAGCGTTGGGCCTTGAGTTCCCGGTACACCTCCCTCAGCCCCTCGTCGGCGGCGAGGAAGCTGATGTCCGCGTTGTTGATCTGCTTGCGGAAACTGTCGCCCAGCACGGCGGTAACGCCCAACGCCACTTCCCCCGCCTTGACGACGGCGAATCGGCGCGAGAGGGAGTCGTCGAACCCCAACACGCCGACGTTGGCGGAAACGAAGGGGTTGCTCTCGGGTGTTTCGAAGCCGGCCAGCACGGCGGTGATCGAACCGGCGGGCAACTTCAGATCGGCGCCGCCGAAGCCGATGGCGGCGTAGCCCATGCCCTGGGGCGCGCTGGTCGCCAGCGCCTCGACGGTTTTCTCGAACTTGATTTCGCTCTCGCGCCCGAAGCGATCGATCAAACCGCCGTTGTCGAGCGCGACGACGGGCCAACCCTTGCCTCGCAGTTGCCGCAAGAGCGTGTGCCGCCGCCGCAGACCACCCTTCTGGTTCTCCAAGCCGGCGCAACCGCACGGCTCGATGTACCCCAGTTGTTCGCCGGTGAGGACGAGGGCCAGCGTCGGCTTTGGCCAGTTGCGGAAAAGAGTCTCTTCACTTGGCGGCAGTTTCGCGGGCCGGCGCGCCTTGGAATTCTCGCCGAGGGCGGCCGCCAGTTGATCGGACGATGCGGAGGTGGCCGTCTCGGCCGATTCGTCGCGGTTCCCCTCGTTCCCACGCTCTGCGTGGGGACTCATCTTCGGCCGCTCCGCGGCCCCGTCGCTCGTGCTGGCAGTACCCACCGTGGCCGATTCGTCGCGGTCGTCCGATGACTCGGCGACATGTCCGTCGGCCGAGGCCTGGCTCAACGAGGACTTCTCCGTGGCGGGCTGGGGATTCGACGCGGGACAACCGCAGACGGCCGCCAAGAGCAGCGCCGCCCAGGGCATCCAAGCGTAGGGTGGGCACCGCCCACAACGGCATCGGGCTGGGGTGCCGATCCTGGCCTTGCAGAGGGGGGGTTTCGACATCGTTGATGGTTCCTCAATCCTCGACGACGGCGAAGTTGATTTGCAGCTTGATTTCGCCCAGGGCCGGCCGGTTCGTCGGAATGATGATTTCGCCGGGCTTGGTGTCCTCCGCGCCCGAATGGTCGGCGGTCGGCGAGCCGGGCGGCACCTTGATGGTCACTTTGGCCTGGGTCACGTTGCCGCCTTCGATCCGGGTCGGTTCGCTACAGTTTACTACGAGCCAATCGGGAAATACTTTGGGCGTACCCAGGACCAGACCCTCTTGATGCGATCCGCGGACGTACAGCTTGAGCGTGGCCTTGGCGCCCTGGCTCCGCTTGATGGCGCCCATCCTCAGAAACCCTCGCTTTTCATCCCAGCGTTTGCCCTCGCCAATGATCGAGACGTCGCCTTGAATCATGCCCTCGATGGGGATCGTCAACTCGGCGTTTTCTTCGATGTTGGTCGTGAGGCGAATTCTCTGGCGAAATGCCCCTAAAGGCAAGCCGGGTTTGACGGTAACCACAAGATCCAGGCCGCTTTGCGCCGAAGGAGCCAAATCGGCCCCTTCGACCTGGACCGTTTGGACGTCGAAGAATTCCGCCGTTTCGGCGTTCAGCAATTCGAGCCGGCTCAACTGCAAATCGTCGCTGAAAAACGCGTCCAGGCGCACCTTCACCACGCACGGCTCACCCATCGGCACATGGCTCAACACCAATTCGCGGGGCGTGACCCGTAGCGGCTGCAATACCTTGCCGGTAATCACCAGCACGATCTCGGGATGTTCGAGGTCGTTGGTATGGATCGTCACGCTGCGGAGAAACGTGTCGTCGACGGTGTCGATGTTCCAATGGATCGCGATCTCGCCGGCTCCGCCAGGGGGGATCTCGGTCGGCAACGAGGTATCGATGAACATGCATAATGTGCAACTCGGCTCGGCCTTGGTGATCGACAACGGGGCGTTGCCCGTGTTGCGGACCACGAAGGCGTGCTTGAGGCCGTAGGTCTTGTTCTTGGCGCGGACGAAATCGTGCTTCGGCTCGTCCACGACGGCCACGGGCTTTTGATCGGGCTCGATCGACTCGTCGGCCGCCGGCGCAGTTCGCGTCGTAGGAGTTGTCGAACTCACAACCTGGCCGGTCGGCGAGCCAAACTGGCAGATCGAGTAAATGGAATACGCGGCCGTACCGCCGACCCCCAAAACGACGATCAGAAAAATCCAAAGGGCGGTTTTCATGGAGGCGTTGGGCGTTAGGCGTTGCTCACGGTGGCTGGGGCAGAGCCTAAGCGATGCCCCGGTCGCTATCTAGCCGGGGCATCGCTAAGGCTCTGCCACCAGCCACCGCTTTCTCGTGGCAAAATGTCTCATGGTCGGCCGCATGAAGTATAGTTGCCGGCAGCCATGATACGCAACAAGCGAGGGCGAAGTTCAGGGGGCAGCTTCTGATCGTCGTGGGGGGTGAGTCGATCGAGCTCCAGCGCCGCGGCAGCCTCGTCAATGGCTTCGTCCCGCGCCCCGGCTGCTTCCAGGGCCAGCGACAACTGGCCCCGTAACGTGGCCTTGTTGGGATATAACCTCACGGCATGCCGATCATGGTCGATCGCCTCGCTCAGCAAGGAGTCGTCGTCCAGGCGGCGGTAGGCCGCGAAGAAACGGTCGCCCGCCTGTTGCCAGAGGGCGCTCGACTGGGGCCGCAGCCGGAGGAGATCGGCTTGGTATCGCCGCCAATGCGAGAGCCGTTCGGGCGACGGGCGTTCATTCCACCGCGCGAATGCCAATTCGGCCATTTGTCGTGGCGGCTCGTCCGATCGCGGATCGGCGTGGGCCGCGTCGAGCAACAACGCTTCGATTTCTCCCGCGCTCAATCGGCGCGATTGAGCCTGCGACAGAAACGTCCGCGAGCGCATGACCGGTAGATAGGCCGTTTGAGCGCAAAGGACCGTCACGGCCAGCAGGCAAGCGAGGACGGCAACGACTGATCGGCGCGAAAGCGGGCGCGGCGCGGCGCCATCCGCCTCGCGCAAGCCGAGGGCGAGCAGCAGCCACAACGAGCCGGCGACGCCTGGAAAGCCGATCCCCCCGGCGGCCAACAAGTTGGTTGCCAAGACCGCCGCGCCGAGCCACGGCAGTATGGCGGGCAAACGTCCGGCGCGCAGCCACGGAACCAAGACGGCCACCGCCATGGCCGCCAACGCCAACCCGCCGAATAAGGCCGGCTCGCCAAGCGGCACGGTGCCCGCCTGGCCGATCAGCCAAGCCCAGAGGAAACCCAGCACGCCGCCGCCCAGCACGTAGCCCGAAAGATCGCGCGGCTTGTTTGGCTCGGCGGCGCCATGTAGCGGAACTCGTGAGAGTTCCGATTTGCAGGTTACCGAGTGGTTGCCGGCCAAAATCCAACCTTTCCGCGCTTGGCAAATCGCTCCGGCGACGACCAGCAGCAGTCCGACCAGGGCGGGAGTGCCGGCGGTGGCCCATACTTCAAACAAAAAATTGTGCGGATCGGCCACGACTTCGCTGGCTTCGGGCAGCTTGTATTGTGTGTAAAAGTCCTGGAAGTTGCCCGCTCCGCAACCGAGCCAGAAATGGTCCTCGATCATCGCCCAGGAAGCCCGCCAGTATTCCCAGCGATAACCGAGCGACTTCAACGCTTCGGTGGCCACCTGCCGGTCGAGAGCGCCCGCGGCGAAGGTGGCAGCGACCAGGCCGACCAGCGCCGCGACCACGGCAACGCCGACCAGCACCGCCTTTCGGCCGACGCCCGCCGCGCTTTGCCGCCGCAACGAAGAAACGGTCCAAACAGCCACGCACGTCAGGCCCATGGCCGTCGCCAGCCACGCGCTACGGCTCTTGGTCAACAACAGGCACGTCGCCACCGGCAGACTGCAAGCCGCCGCGCCCAGCGCCCGCCACCCATCGCGCGATTGCGAATCCGAAATCCGAAATCCGCGATCCGCAATTCCAATGGCTCCAAGCCCGATGGCCACGACCAGCCAGGCCGCTAGAAAGCCGGCCAGCGAATTTGCCAGGCTGAAAGTCGCCGTCGGCTCGCTTGACGCGAGACGATTCTCGAATAGCATCCGAGTCGGCGAACCGGCAGGCGCCACGATGCCGGCCTCACGCAACGTGCCTTCCGGGTCGCGTTCGTAACGTACACGGTCGGCCGGCCGCGAGACGAAGAACTCGTAAAGCCCAAAACCCGACAGCGCCACCGCCAGGCCGACCATCACCGCCGCGACGGCACGCGCCTCGCGCGCCGTTCGCACCAGTTGGCGGACCAGGAAGAAGCCAAGCCCCAGCGCGACCCATTCCCAGAACATGTTGATGGAGGGCCGGCCGCCGTCGTGGCGGGCCGCCCAGCATGTGCTGGCCGCGTACGCCGCCAGCAACACCGCCCAGCCGGCGTCGGCCCAGCCGACATGCGCGAGCAACTTGCCGCGAGCCACGGACGCGATCAGCCAGCCGACGCCCACGGCGAACATCAGCATGACGAACGGCAACCCTTCGCCTTCGCCGGCCGTGAGCGCCGTCTCGCTGGGCAGCAGCGGCCGTGCCACATAGAGCGCGGTCAGGCAAGCCAGCAGACAGCCGCGCGGCATATCGCCGCGCGCCACGCGTGGCGCGGCGGCGGAATGCGAACGTCGGAGGGAGCGGGGCCTGGGCAAGGTCGGAGGTTGGAGGTTGGAAGTCGGAGGTTAGGGGTTAGGGGTTAGGGGTTAGGGGTTAGAGGTTAGGGGTTAGGGGTTAGGGGTTAGGGGTTAGGGGTTAGGGGTTAGAGGTTAGGGGTTAGGGGTTAGAGGTCAACTTTCTCCTTTCTCCTTCCTCCTTTCTCCCTTCTTCCCGTCGTCTCCAGAATCCCGATCAGCGTCAAGACGCAGCCGATCATCAACAAGACGGCGCCGGCGCCCCACCCGTCGACCTGGTGCAGGACCACGGCCCCCAAGCCGCAGATGAACGTCGTGAGGTAAATCGTCAGCACGGCTTGACCTTGGGTCATGCCCAGTTCGACGAGGCGGTGCGAAAAGTGGTTCTTGTCGCCCTCGAACGGACTGCGACCCTGCCGCAGCCGAATCCAGACGACCGTGACGGTGTCGTAGAGAGGCACCGCCAGTACGCACAAGGGCGCGAACATCGTGTACCAGGGCAGATCCCCGCCGGTGAACGTGGCCATGTTCGTCGCGATGGCCAGGCAAAAGCCGATGAAGTAACTGCCGGCGTCGCCCATGAAAATCCGCGCGGGAGGCGCGTTGTGGCAGAGGAATCCCAAGAGCGAACCGACCAGCACCAGCAGGAACCCGCTGACGAAGATCTGCGGCTGATGCGTGGCCGAGTTGGGGGTCGAGAGCAACACGGCGGCCAGCATCGCCGCCGCGATGGCCGCCACCCCGCCCGAAAGGCCGTCCATGTTGTCGAGCATGTTGAACGAGTTGATCAGTCCCACGATCCAGACCACGCTCACGACGGCGGTGAGCCAGGGCTGGTCGAGATACATCGTCAACCGCCAACCTTCCCAACGCCAGACCATCGCCGCGGCGACGAGGGTCTGCACGGCCAGCCGCGGCTTCCAATCGAGCCCTCGCCAATCGTCGAGCAGCCCCAGGACGACCAGCACCGTGCCCGCCGAGAAAAGGAACCAGAGCCGCGGTGTCTGGAACTCCAGGCCGCCCAGGTGCGCCGCCACGAATTCCGGCAAGGGCCAACGGCCGGCGACGAGCCAACGGCCGTTGGCGTCGGCCTTAAGCGTCGCCAGGACGATCTGTCCGGCCGCGAAGGGCAACCCCATGCCCAGCCAGATGGCCAACCCGCCACCCAGGGGCGTGGGCATGGTGTGGACCTTGCGATGTCCGGGTCGATCGACCAACCCCCAGCGAGGCGCGAAGCGTCGAATCACCGCCGCCGCGAGCGCCGCGACGAGCATGCTTGGAAGCATGGTCCCGATCAACAGCCCATTCACGCGGGGCGGCCCTCCCGTGCCTTGCGCTGCAAGTCGTCGCGGAGGAGCGTGAAAAACGCTTGAAAGTCGTCGCGGCGATAGTCGGGATAGGTCCACTCCCGGTGTTGCCAGCGGCCCGCTTTGTAGTACAAGGTCACCTCGGCGTAGATTCCCCGCTGGAGGTAGATGCGGTGAGAATGGTCCTTGGTCGATGCCAGCACCAATTTGGCCGGGGTCAAGTAGCCCGGATCCAGGTTCAACGGCCGCGGCTCGACGTGTTTCGCCATGCTAGCATACGCGGCTTCCCAAAGATTGGTTTGCAGTTTCCAAGGGGCCAGTTCCGCGGGATCGATAAGCCGGGAACCGGCCAGGAACTGCTTTTTGAGATCGTGGCCCATCGTGGCCTGATAGTAGTCGGTCTCGACGAAATCGAACGGCTCGCTCGCGGCCGCCAATGGTCCCCATTCGGCCCGGGCCCGTTCGGCGGCCCACGCCAGGGCCGCGGCATGGCGGCTCGTGACTGCCATAATCAGCATCGCCGGCGCGTGGAGGGCAGGTTGACCCATGAAGCCATCTTAACATGCTTTGGACTTGCCGGCGGCCCCGAATTCCATTACGAATATCGTCGTTCAGCATGTGGCCGCACGGTTGAGTTAGGCAAATGGGTTAGGCAAACTGATGACCGCTTTCTCCGGCAATGAATACGAATTCCGCGGCCGGCACCTGCTGGCCAGTTACGTGGGGTGCGACCCGGCGGCGTTGCTCGACCATGGTGGCCTGATGAACGCTTTGCGTGAGGCGATCAAGGCGTCGGGCGCGACGTTGCTGGGCGAGTTGAAGCATGAGTTTTCGCCCTCCGGCATGACCGCGATCATGCTCTTGTCGGAGAGTCACGCCAGCATTCACACGTATCCAGAGCACCAGGCTTGCTTCGTCGACCTGTTCACCTGCGGCCGGAGTTGCAGCGCCGAACATTTCGACGCGGAGCTGTGCGAGTATTTGCAACCGGCTGACGCGCACCGCCGAATCGTGTTGCGCGGCGGCGGCGGCGTTCACGATTCCCCGCCGGCGCGTCGCGACGTCTGGCTCGCCGAATGGGCGGCCTGATGATGAAACACCAGTCAACCCCAGGCTCAACCCCCTCGCCGCGGGACGAGATCGTTCGCCCGCACCGCCTTGCACCAGGGGGCTTACGCCCCCCGCTCGCCCCCTCGCCGCCGCGGGGCGAGATCATTCGTCCGTACCCGCTGCCGCCGTTGCCGCCGGATCGGTTCTACGAGGAGAGGCTCGACCCCGCCACACTGAGCGACGGGGCGCTGGTTTTCATCGAAGACACCGATCCATTCGATCGCTACACCTATCGGCTGTCGTCGGTCGTGTACAGCGGCAAGACGGCCTTTCAAAACGTGCTGATCGCCGACACCTACAACTTCGGACGCACGTTGATGCTCGACGGCGCCATTCAAAGCTCGGGCGACGACGAGGCCATCTACCACGAACTGCTGGTCCAGCCCGCCATGCTGCGGCACCCCAATCCGCGCGACGTGCTGATCATCGGCGGCGGCGAAGGGGCCACGCTCCGCGAGGTGCTGGTCCACCGCTCGGTGCAAAGCGCGACGATGGTCGACATCGACCGCGAAGTGGTCGAGTTGTGCAAGGAACACCTGCGGGCATGGCACCAAGGGGCGTTCGAGGACCGCCGCGCCCGCTTGGTCTACGACGACGGCCGCAAGTTCGTGACCGATTCGGACGGCCGCTACGACGTGGTGATCATCGACGTGGTGGACATGCTCGACAACGGCCCGGCCCAGGCCCTCTACACGCGGCAATTCTATGAGCTTTTGCGGCGCCGCCTGCGACCCGACGGAATCGTGGTCGTGCAGGGACTGGAGTTCTCGTTCCTCGACGACAAGCCCCACGCGGCGCTGGCCCGCACGCTGCGAGCCGTGTTTCCCGAGGTCCACAGTTGCCGGGTCCACGTTCCTTCGTTCTTGTCGTGCTGGGGGTTCTTGATCGCGTCCGACTGGTTTGCCCCGCGCGATTGGTCGGCGGCCGAGTGCGACCGCGCCATCGAAGCCAAGCTGGGAGCGCAGTGGCTCAGCCACCTGACGGGCGATTTCTTCCGGGCCTGCTCGACGCATTGCAAGGAGACGCAGTTCCTGCTGTCGCTTTCGGGTCCGCTGCTGGAGGACGGCGTGGCCTTCGTGCCGCCGCCGGAGATTGAAGACGTGGAAGCGGAGTCCGTCCAATTCCCCATTTTGCCGGCCGGGTAGCCTGACATGACCGACCTTCCCCCGCTCGATGCCGCCAGCGGCGCGATCGCCCAGCGGATTCGCTTTGTCGTCAAGCCCGCTTCGGGCGCGACGGCGCTGCGGACGTTCACCGATCCCTACGGCCGGTCGGCCGTGGCCGAGGATCTGGCGGCCGAGCGGCTGCTTGAAGCGACGCGGCGCGAGCCGCCCGCGGCCGACGAGTTTTATTTCCTGTTCCTTCCCAGTGGCGCGGCCACCGCGATCGAGTGGCAGCGCGCGGCCGAGGAATGGATGAACGGGCCGTCGCCCCCTGCCGAGCGCCCGGCGGGCGACCCTTCCACGGGTGACCTGCCCACGATCGACTTCGTCGCGCAGAGCGACCGCATTTTATGGCGGCCGGGGCGCGCGGTGCTCGTCGGCGGCGCCAAGCGGCTGGAGGAAACGCGGGCCGGCCTGATCGACTTTTCGTTCCACGAAGGCGAACTGCGAAAGCTCGAAGGCGAGCTCGAGGCCGACTGGCCGCGGGCCGAGTCCGACGCGTTGCCGGCCCACGACGTCGACCGCCGCGCGCTGGACCGCTGCGGCCACGTCGGCGAAATGTCGCAGCGCATGGCGCTGCGCCGCATCCGCTTGGCGCGGCTGGCGCCGCGATTGGAAAAAGCCTCGCTCAGCCTGGCCGGATCGGCGCGGCGGCTTGTGGGCGAGTTGGCGTTGCACGCGGACGTCGTCGACCGGCTCAAGCACGTCGACGACCGGCTGGAGGTGTTCGAGGATCTCTACGAACTGGCCAACGACCGGCTGGCCGAGTTCCGCTGCTTCCGGCTCGAATACCGGTTGGAGGCATGGATCATCGCGATCCTGGTGATCGAGGTCGCGGTCATGTTCTTCGAGATCTGGTGGACCTGGTGGCTGGACTGACCAATTTGCCCTTCCTCGGCTTGCCGGCCGACAGGCGCTACGAACAAGGCGACTCTACTTCACGCGGCCGACAATGAGATATTCACGGTGGCTGGGGCAGAGCGTAAGCGATGCCCCGGTCGCTATCCAGCCGGGGCATCGCTTGCGCTCTGCCACCAGCCACCACTTTCTCGTGGCAAAATATCTCATTTTCAGCCGCGT
>DATKSN010000178.1:0-34376 GCA_035531595.1 Pirellulales bacterium
AAACAGGGGGCTAACGCCCCCCGCTCGCCTAAAGCGTAACGTCTAACGCGGAAAGAACAGGGGGCTAACGCCCCCCGCTCGCCTAAAGCGTAACGTCTAAAAAACAGGGGGCTAACGCCCCCCGCTCGCCTAAAGCCTAAAGCCTAACGCCTAATGCCTTCCCCCATGGCCAAGCTCAAACCCTGGTATCAAGTCGTCACTCCCCGCGAAGACCTCCGCGAAAACCGGCCGCTCGACGCCTCGGAGTTCGCCGTTCACCTGGACCATGTGCGGGACGGGCGAGCCCATGAAGACTACGTGAAGCCCGAGCGGTTCTTCGAGCGGACGTATATGACCGCCAGCCTCGCCGACCTCTTGGCCCAGATGCTGAGGCGGCTGTCGGGCATCATCCTCGAAACCTCGGCCGTGTTCAATATGGCCACGCAGTTCGGCGGCGGCAAGACCCACGGGCTGACCGCCGGGTATCACCTGGCCAAACATGGCGATGCGGCCAGGGGCTGGAAAGGCGTCGAAGGCATCCTCGCTCGCGCCGGCCTGAAACACGTTCCCAAGGCCGACGTGGCGGTGTTCGTGGGGACCGAGTTCGACGTGCTGAAAGGGCGCGGTGGCCCAGGGTCGGAGCACCCCGACGAGCCGCTGCGCAAAACCCCTTGGGGCGAGATCGCCTGGCAATTGGGCGGTGCGAAGGGGTTGGCCATCGTCGCGGAGCATGACGCCAAAGGGATCGCCCCGGCGGGCGACGTGATCCGGCAGATGCTGCCGACCGGCCCCGTTTTGATCTTGATGGACGAGTTGCTGCATTACATGAGCACCGGACGGAAGCTGGGGCTGGGCGACCAACTCTACAACTTCGTCCGCAGCCTCAGCGAAGAAGCCCGCGCGCGCAACAACGCCGTGGTGTGCGTCTCGGTCCCGTCGTCGAGCGACGTCGAAATGACCACCGAGGACACGCGCGATTATCAGGCACTCAAACAGATGTTGGACCGGCTGGGCAAGGCGATCTTGATGTCGGCCGACAAGGAGATGGCGGAGATCATCCGCCGCCGGCTGTTCGAGTGGCACGGCATGCCCGACGAAGGCCGCAAAACGGCGGCGGCCTATGGCGAATGGGCCGTCGAACACGCCCAGGAGTTGACGGGCATCGACGCCGACACAGCCGTCGAGACGTTCCAGGCGGCGTACCCGTTTCATCCCGCCGTGCTGCGGGTATTCGAGCAGAAGTGGCAGAGCCTGCCGCGCTTCCAGCGAACGCGGGGCGTGCTGCGGATGCTGGCGCTGTGGGTCGCGCACGCCTACCAGGAAGAACACCGCAAAGCGTCGCGCGAACCGCTGATGACCCTGGGGCTGGCGCCACTGGAAGACCCGACATTCCGGGCCGCGATCTTCGAGCAACTCGGATCGAGCGAACTGGAAATCCCCGTGACGACCGACATCGTGGGCAAGAGCGAGGCCCACGCCGTCAGGCTCGACAAGGAGGCGACCGACGCGATCCGGCAGGCGCAGTTGCACCGCAAGGTCGCAACGTCGATTTTCTTCGAGTCCAACGGCGGCATGAGTCAGGCCAGGGCGGACGCGACCGTGCCGGAAATCAAGACCGGCGTTTGCGGACCCGAGACCAACGCGGTCGACGTCGACAACGTGCTGGAGGGGCTGGCCGGCAGTTGCTATTACCTGAACTGGGAGCGAAACCGCTACCGGTTCGGGCTGACGCCGAACCTGAACCAGATCCTGGTCACCCGCCGAGGGGCGGTGCAGGACAAGCAGATCGACGAACGGATCAAGCAGCAGACGCAAAAGGTGTTCGACAAACACTCGGTCGACGCCTCCAAGCAAATCGACCGCAAATACTGGCCGGCGCGCAGCAACGACGTGCCCAACCGGCCGCTACTCACGCTCGTGGTGCTGGAGCTGGAGAACGCCGCGGGGGCGCGCGGCACCAACGAACTGATGGAGTCGATCGTGCGCGATTGCGGGGCCAGCGGCCGAACGTACAAGTCGGCCTTGATCTTCTCGGCGCCCGATGCCGGCGTACACGTCGGCGACATGGCCCGTAACGTGCTGGCCTGGGAGGACATCGACGACGACGAGGACACGAAGAAGCGGGTCGACGAGAACCAGCTCACGCTGCTGAAGCGGAACCTCGCGACGGCGCGGCGCGATTTGGACGAGGCGATCTTCCGGGCCTACCGGCATGTGGCGCTTTTGGGCAAAGACAACAAGCTGCGGCACATCGACCTGGGGCAGATCACTTCGAGCTCGGCGGGCAGTCTGGTCGAGTTGATCGTGCGGGAGCTGGAACGCAACGACGAGATCACGGCGGGGGTGAGCGCCGGCAAGCTCTTGAAATACTGGCCGCCGGCCCTGAGCGAGTGGTCGACCAAGGCCGTGCGTGACGCGTTCTATTCGTCCCCCCAATTACCCCGCCTCTTGAACGGCGACGCGGTGAAACGGACGATTTGCGACGGCGTGACCGCGGGAACGCTTGGCTATGCGAGCAAGGACGCCGACGGCAGGCTCAAGCTGGAGAAGCTCAAGCAGAGCCTGCTCGACGCCGACGTCGAGATTTCCGACGAGATGTTCATTCTCAGGGCCGACGACGCCCAGAAGCTGCTCGAACCGCCGCGCCTGGCCGGCCTCTCCGTGCGGCCGGAGCACGTTGTGCTCAAGGTGGGCGAACAGGCGGCATTTTCGTGTTCGGGGGAAGACCAGTATGGCCAGCCGTTCGCGTTATCCGCCGTGGAATGGAAGGCAACCGGCGGCACGGTGACGGCGGAAGGCTTATTGACGGCCGGTTCGACGGGCGGTCTGCACACGGTCCGCGCCGAGTCGGCCGGGCACGAGGCGCTGGCCGAGATGCGGATCACGACCAGGGAGGAGGCACAGGCCGCGGGAGCGGCGGATCAGGCGGTGCCGTCGCGCGAGCAGGTGCTCCGCTGGCGCGGCGCGGTGCCGACGCAAAAGTGGATGAACTTCTACACCAAGGTGCTCACGCGGTTTGCTTCGACGCCGGGGTTGAAGGTCGAAGTCAGCTTCGAGGTGCCCGCCGTCGGAGAGCAAGGCAAGGCCAAGGCCGAGGAAGCGCGCGGCGGACTGAGGGAGCTGGGACTGGATGACGAGGTGAGGGTGGAGTGAAACGGGATACCCCCAACCGTCAGAAATGCCGCCTCCTTTCGTGGCGCGTGTTGCAATCGGCCATTTACTCGCCCGTCGGCGGCACGGAAGGGGATGTGGACAAGGGAAAAACATGCCGGTAAATGGTGGGGCGGCGCCCGCCCGCCGACCCGCCGCGCGTGCCCCTGGGCTTGTCCGACTCTACCTGCTTTGTGCAAGTTGTGGACGTTGTGAGGCAGAGACTGAAGAATCATGATGGAACCGAATCCGCTGTTCGCAGAATTCCGGCTGAGTCACGGGTTGGTGCGCGACCTGCAGCGAATGAACCCGTGGTGGGAGGACAGGCCGCTCCCCGTGTTGCCGGGCACGCGCCGGCACCTTGTCGGCGCGATCCATCTGCGGCTGAAAACACGACTGGCGCCGATCGTCGTCGTTCGCGGTCCACGGCAAATCGGCAAGACGACCGCCCAACTTCAAGTGCTCCAGGATCTGCTCGACCAGGGCGTTCCACGGCGGAACATTTTTCGCGTTCAGTGCGACGAATTACCCGAAATCACCTCGCTCAAGGAACCGATCCTGCGGCTCGTAGACTGGTATGAAGACGCCGTCTTGAAAAAAAAGCTGAACGAAGCGGCGCGCGACAAAGAGCCGACGTATCTGCTGTTTGACGAAGTCCAAAATCTCAAGGATTGGGCCCCGCAACTGAAGGCGCTCGTCGACAGTTCGACGACTCAAGTCTTGGTGACGGGTAGTTCGGCGCTTCGCATCGAGCAGGGGCGCGACAGCCTCGCGGGGCGGATTTCCACGATCGAAGCGGGAACATTGTCGCTGACTGAGATCGCCGAGTTCCACGGGTTGCAACTGGGGCCTCCCCTACTGGCCGACAACGGGCTGGAGGCGCTGACCAGGCCCGATTTCTGGCGGAACCTGGCGGCGCAGGGGCTCGCGCGCCGGCAGGCGAGGGACGCGGCGTTCCGCTGGTTTTCCGATCGCGGAGGCTATCCACTGGTACACCAGAAAGCCGACGTTCCTTGGAACCAGTTGGCCGACCAACTCAACGAAACGGTGATCCGGCGGGTGATCCAACACGACCTGCGCGTCGGGGAACGAGGTCGCAAGCGCGACGCGCCGCTGTTGGAGGAATTGTTCAAGCTTGCCTGTCGCTACGTGGGGCAGTCGCCCGGGCTGACCGTGTTGGCCCGTGAGGCCCAAAGGGCGCTTTCGGCCAACGTCGGTCCGCAACGTATCAACCATTATTTGCGGTTCCTCGGTGACACGCTGCTCTTGCGGTTGATCGAACCGCTGGAGATTCGTTTGAAGCGGAAGCGTGGCAACCCGAAAATCTGCTTGGCCGACCACGGACTGCGCGCAAGCTGGCTTGCGGAGATCGTACCACTTGATCCGTCACAGCTCGAGCGGAACCCACACTTGACGACGCTTGCCGGGCACATTGCCGAAAGCGTCGTTGGAGCCACGCTTTCGACCATTTCCTCGCTCGATGTGGCACACCTGCCTGCGCGCTCAGGTGAACCCGAGGTCGACTTCGTGCTGACGATCGGAACCAAACGCATCCCACTGGAAGTGAAGTACCAGCGGACCGTTGACCCCTTGCGCGATACCGAGGCGGTGCGCACGTTCATCGAGAAAACGGTGAACAACGCGCCCTTCGCCCTGCTGGTCACGCAAACCGACGGCTCGCCCCTGGCCGATCCGCGGGTGGTGACCTTGCCCCTTTCGAGCTTTATGCTCTTGAGGTGAATCCCTGCCGGTTGATGTCGCTCGTTGATGTCGCTCGACGGCCCCGACTGGCGTGCGGATGTGGTAGAAGCTACAAAGGAGGCTGGCGGTAGGGTTTTTCCCGCCCGCCGCCCAAAGGACAAACTCATGAGTACCCTCGCAACTGTTTTGCCGTTGGACCCTGAAACACTGCGCGGCGATTTTCCGATCCTGTCGGCGGTTTTGCACGGAACGAAGCCGCTGGTCTATCTCGACAATGCCGCCACGACGCAACGCCCGCGGCAGGTGATCCAGGCGCTGGTCGACGTCTATGAAAAGCACTACGCCAACGTGCATCGCGGCATCCACTGGCTCAGCGACCAAAGCACCGATCTCTACGAGGAAGCGCGCGAAAAGGCGCGCGTCTTCGTCAACGCGCGCCAGCGCGAGGAAATCCTCTTTACCCACGGCACGACCGAGGGGATCAATCTGGTGGCCCGCGGTTGGGGCGACGCGAATGTCAGCTCGGGCGACGAAATCCTACTGACCGAGATGGAGCACCATTCCAACCTGGTTCCCTGGCAGCAACTCAAAGAGCGAAGCGGGGCGGTGCTCAAGCACATCCCGATCACCGACGACGGCCTGCTGCGGATGGACTTGCTGCCGAGCTTGCTTTCCGAGCGGACGAAGCTGGTGGCGGTGGCCGCCGTGTCGAACGTGCTGGGCACGATCAACCCGCTGAAAGAGATCGTTCGTCTGGCGCACGCGGCGGGGGCCGTGGTGCTGGTCGACGCGGCCCAAAGCGCTCCGCACCAGGTGGTCGACGTGCAGGATCTCGACGCCGACTTCCTGGCCTTCAGCGGCCATAAACTGCTGGGACCATCCGGCGTGGGCATCGTCTACGGCCGCCGCGAGTTGCTGGAGGCCATGCCGCCGTTTTTGGGCGGCGGCAGCATGATCCGCCGTGTCAAGCTCGACAGCTTCGAGTCGGCCGACCTGCCCGCCAAATTCGAAGCCGGCACGCCCCCGATCGTGCCGGCCATCGGGTTGGGCGCCGCGTTCGACTATTTGAACCACGTCGGCCTGCAAGCGATTCACGAGCACGAGCGGTTGCTGACGGTGCGGGCACACGAGGTGCTCACAGCGGTCGGCGGCGTGCGCTTTCTCGGTCCCTCGCCGGAGAAAAAGGGGGGCATCGTCAGCTTCACGATGGAAGGGGTGCATGCCCATGACATTGCGCAACTCCTCGACCGCCAAGGGATCGCGGTTCGCGCCGGTCACCACTGCGCCATGCCCTTGCACAAACGGCTGGGCATCAGCGCCAGCGCGCGCGCCAGCTTTTATTTCTACAACACGTTGGCCGAGGTCGAGTTGTTGGGTGAAGCGCTGGGCGACGCCAAGCGATTGTTCCGGAGAAAATAGACTCTGTAGGGAACGCCCTCCGTGGCGTTCCGTGTCCAGGGAATCGATTGCAATAACTACTTTCTCCTTTCTCCTTTCTCCTTTCTCCTCTCTTGCTCATCCCGTTTCTTCTGAAAGAACCGCGTGAGGATCTCCGCGCAGGGGTCCGCCAAAACGCCGCTTACCGTCTGACAGCGATGGTTGAGCCGAGGGTCGGCCAGCAATTGGTACAAGGTATGAACGGCGCCCGCCTTGGGATCGGCCGCCCCGTAGACGACCCAGGGAATGCGTGCTTGCAAGATCGCCCCGGCGCACATGGGGCACGGTTCGAGTGTCGCGTAGAGAGTACAGTCGTCGAGCCGCCAACCGCCCAGCGATTCGGCGGCCTGGGTAATGGCGATCATCTCGGCGTGGGCGGTCGGATCGCGCAATTGCTCGCGCTGGTTATGGGCCGAGGCGATGATTCGCTCGCCGTAAACGATCACCGCGCCGACCGGCACTTCGTCTTCGTCAAAGGCTTGCTGGGCTTCTTCGAGCGCCCGCCGCAGAAACATTTCATGCATGTGAGCGACCTTCCCTACCTTTCGCGCCTCTCAACCGAACAGCGCCGTGATCGGCTGGCCTTCGCAAACGCGGTGCGGACGGTTCTGCCGGTCGTAGATCAACGATTCGGGCGAAATACCCATGGCGTGGTAAACCGTGGCGAGCACATCTTCAGGCGAAAACGGGTGCTGCTTGGGAAACGCCGCGTGGCGGTCGCTGGCGCCATGGACCTGCCCTCCACGCACGCCGCCGCCGGCCAGGACGATCGACTGGCAGGCCCCCCAGTGGTCACGCCCGCCCGTCGCGTTGATGTTCGGCGTGCGGCCGAACTCGCCCATCGCCAGCACGAGCGTCTCGTCCAATAGCCCGCGCCGCTGGAGATCGTCGAGGAGGGCCGAGAAAGCCTGATCCAAAGGGGGTAAGCAGACCGGCCCCTTCAACAGGTCGTAGCCCGTCACGGCGCCGTGAATGCCGATGCCACTGTGGTTGTCCCAGACGTTGGACACCCTGCCGTTGGGAAAGATGTACATCCAGATTACCGAGACGAGCCTGACGCCCGACGCGACCAACCTCCGCGCGAGCAAAAAGCTCTCGCCATATTCGTTGCGTCCGTATTGGTCGCGCAGAACGTCCGGTTCGCGCGCCAAATCGAAGGCGCCTTTGGCATCGGGCGATGTCAGCAGCCGATAAGCCTGCTCGCGGAACTCGCCCGGCCCTTGCCCCGCGGCGTTCTGTCGCACCCCATTGGGCAGCGCTCCGTTCTCCTGAACAGTTCGGTCGAACTGCTCGATTAGCTTCAACAGCCCGATCCGCGACGTAATTCTTGTGGCGTCGAGGCCTTCGGGGAGGTCGAGGCTGTGGGTCGGCACGGCTTTCGTGTCGCCCGCCGCGCGCAGTTCCATCGGATCGTGCCGTGGTCCGAGGAAGCCCGCGTACGTGCCGGCGTAGGTCACACCGTCGTGGCCGATCGGCCGCGGAAGCGTCACGCTGGCCGGCAACCCCGCCGGCGGGCTGAAGTGCGAGAGCACGGCGGCAGGGTTGGGAAAGTCGTTTCGCGTCCGCTGGTTTCGCGGCACGGCCAAGGTCGGATTCGTCTTTCCGGTCAGGGTATGGTAGACCGACGGCTCGTGGTTATTGCTGCCGTGGGTCAGCGAGCGGACGATGGCCAGCTTATCAGTGTGTTTGGCCATCCGCGGCAGTTGGTCGCAAATTTGAATGCCCGGCACCACGGTGTCGATGGGCTGGAACTGGCTACGGATTCCATCAGGAGCTTCCGGTTTGAGATCCCACATGTCCTGCTGTGGTGGCCCTCCCCAAAGATAAATCAAGATACAACTTTTCGCCTTGGGTTTGACGGCGGTCGGCGTCGCATTCGCCCGCTCGGCGGCGAGCACGCCCGGCAGGGAGAGGGCGCCCAGGCCGAATTGCCCCAACCGCAGCATCGCATCGCGCCGGTGAATCATCGTTCGTCTCGGTAAGTTAGGCCTTCTAAGCCTGACGAGCGTTGTCCGCTCGCAACTGAACTCGCCGGAGTTCAGGCCATTGCCGCGCCCCACGCGCCCGAATATTCCTGCGAATTCAGCTACGCTCCCATCCTATCCGACGACGAATCGCTCCGCAAAGCTTGAGGGTTCAACGTCCGGTGTATACACTAGGATGACCAGACGGGGTCGACTCTGTAGGGAACGCCCTCCGTGGCGTTCCGTGTCCTGCCAGCAGACGTCGCGCCCGCTTCACGGAACGCCACGGTGGGCGTTCCCTACAGTATCCAAAGCGACGATCCGAGACTTGAAGCTGGGCGTTGTCTGAATTGTGGTCGAACGAGGAGTTGTGATGAGTCTGTTGGGAATCACGATCGGCGCCGGAGTGATCCTGTTGGTGGCTTACTTCACCTATGGCCACTGGCTGGTGGGCAAGCTCGAGCTGCGCGACGACGTTCCCACGCCGGCGTGCGAGGTGAACGACGGCGAGGACTTCGTGCCCACGCCCGCGCCTTACCTGTTCTCGCAGCACTTTTCGGCGATCGCCGCGGCCGGGCCGATTGTCGGTCCGATCCTCGCCGGGCTGATGTTCGGCTGGGTGCCCGCCTTGATCTGGATCCTGGTCGGCAGCATCTTCATCGGCGGGGTCCACGACATGACCTCGCTGGTCGCCAGCGTGCGGCACGGCGCCCGCAGCATTCCCGACATCGTCCGCGAGCACATGAGCCGGCGCGCGTACTTGCTCTTTCTGACGTTCGTATGGATCGCGTTGGTCTATATCATCGTGGCCTTCACCGACATCACGGCCGGCACCTTCGCGCCCCGCCCGCCCGACGCACTGCTCGCCGGCGCGACGGCGCAGCAACAACAAGACTACGACCAAGAACTGATCAATTATGAGCGAGGCCCGGCGGTCGCCAGTTCGTCGATGATCTATCTGCTGTTGGCCGTGGCGCTGGGGCTGTTGCTGCGTTACACGAAGCTTTCGCTCACTTGGGCCACCGTGATCTTCATGCCGCTGGTGCTGCTGTCGATCGTCGCCGGCCGATTCCTGCCGCTGGCGATTCCCGCAGGGCTCTGGTACGACGGCAGCGCCGCCAAGACGTGGGACATTCTGCTGCTGGTCTACTGCGGCGTGGCGTCGGTCGTGCCCGTCTGGGCGCTTTTGCAGCCCCGCGGCTTCCTGGGCGGTTATTTTCTTTCCGCCACCATCCTATTCGCTTTCCTGGGTATCGTCGCGGCGGCGGCGCTCGGCCATGCGATCGACGTCACCTATCCCAAGTTCCTGGGCTGGAGCGCGGAAACGGGGGGTACGGTCCAGTTCCTGTTTCCGGTCCTGTTCGTGACCATCGCCTGCGGGGCGTGCAGCGGGTTTCACTCGATGATCAGTTCCGGCACGTCGTCGAAGCAACTCAATCGCCAGAGCGATGCCAAGAGCATCGGCTACGGCTGCATGTTGCTGGAAGCGTTCGTCGCGGTGATTGCGCTGGGCTGCGTGATGATCCTGGTCAAGGGCGAGCCGGGCCAGCCCTCCAAGCCGGACGAAATCTTCGCCGGAGGCGTGTCGCGGTTCATCGGCGTGTTGGGCGGTGCCTGCGGCATCGAATACGACACCGCTTACGATTACCTCTACAGCTTTTGCTTGCTGGCCTTCGCCACGTTCATCTACGACACCCTCGATGTCTGCACCCGGCTGGGGCGTTACGTGCTGCAGGAGTTCACGGGTTGGCAGGGGAGGTGGGGACGGCTGGTCTCGACGGTGTTGACGCTCGTGCCGCCGATGTACCTGGTTTTGCAGACGATGCGCGACCCGGTGACCGGAAAGGTCGTGCCGGCTTGGCGTGTGTTTTGGAACTTGTTCGGCACGGCCAACCAGTTGTTGGCCGCTTTGACGTTGATCGGCGTCACGGTCTGGCTGTTGCGGACGGGCAAAAGTTGGTGGTACACCGCGGTTCCGGCCGCCTTCATGGTTCTGGTCACATTCAGTTCCTTGGGTCTGATCCTTTGGGACAAGGTCAACGCCTTTGGAACGTCCGACGTCGTTGACTTCAACGGGCCTTTGACCGCGGTTCTTTTCGCGCTCGGCATTTTACTGGTGATTGAGGCCATCGTTGTCATCGGTCGGACATTGCGCCAGCGTGCGGCGATCGCAGACGCGGAAGCGAATACGACCGCGCGAGGAGCAACCCTATGACGGGAATCTTGCCTTTGGTGACGGCCACCGCCGTGGGACTGCTGGCGATGCAGCCCAGGACGGTGTGGCGTCAAGGCGCTGGGCCGAAAAGCGGCGCCAAGAGCCGGCAAGTGGCCAAAGGGTCCGTCAGCGAAGCGAAGGGACCGGTGGGCGGCGTCATCGACGATCCGCTGCCGGCCGATTACGAACATTCCGGGCGCGAACTTCCCGGCCCGGTGCTTCAAACTGCCCGCCCGGCCGGTGGCGGCGGGGGATCCCGCGATGCCCGCCCGCGCGGCGCGGTTCGGCGAGCCGATCCAGCGACCGCCGCTTTGCCCGACGTGATCGCGCCGGTGAAACACGCAGCCACCAGTAAGCCCGTTGAAGAAACGAAGCCGCGCGATACCCGCGGCGACGAACCCAGCCGGAGTGAGCCGGCGGCCGGCGCGAAGGAACCCGACAAGCCCAAAGAGCCGTCGCCCAGCCCCAAGAAGCCCCCAGAGCTTGCGGAAAAGCCGAAGGAACAAGAACGAACCCAAGCACCCACGAACGCCAAGTCCAAGTCCAGCGCGCCCCCGAGTCTCGCCAAGAACGACAAGAACGAAACGAAAAACAAGAAGGTCTCGGCGCACGGCGAACCGGCATCCCCTTCCGACCGGCGGCCGGAACGTGCCAAGACATCCGCCGCGCCAAGCGGCATGTTGCTCGGCTTGTTCGCATCGCTGGGGGCCAACATCTTCTTGCTCTGGGTCGCCGCGAGTCAGCGCAGCCGCTACCGCGCGCTGGTCCGCGAAACATTTGAAAGCGAATTGTCGGCCAAGCACGCGGACGACGCCGAGGCCCACGACAATCTACCGCACTGGGAATCGGTCGACGACGACCCTCGCACCGCGCGCGCGACCCATGCGAATGACCAATGACCAATGACCCCTCACCCCTAACCCCTAACCCCTAACCCCTAACCCCTCACCACTCATGCGCACACCTTTGACATCCCGAATCCGTCCGACCACCGTATGCCTGTCTATTTTTTGCTTGTGCTCCACAAGTTTCCGCTTGTGCTCCACCACCGTCGCCGCCGAACCGAAAGCGGCCGGTGCCGACGAGCAAGGTTGGATGATGCTCTTCGACGGCAAGACGTTGGACGGTTGGCACAAGAACCCCGCGAAGATCGGGCACGGCACCGGCGGGCATTGGTCCGTCGAAGACGGCGCCATCGTCGGCGAACAGGATCCGCCCGGTAGCGGCAATGGAGGCATCCTGCTTACGGATCGCAAGTTCGGCGACTTCGAGCTTTCGATCGACATCAAGCCCGACTGGGGCGTTTGCAGCGGGCTTTTCCTCCGCTCGACCGACAAGGGGGCCTGTTTCCAGATGATGGTCGATTATCACGACGCCGGGAACGTCGGGCACATTTACGGCGAAGGGACCGGCGGCTTCAACAACCGCCCTTTCGAGATCAACGGCGTCTACGACGACCGGCAAAAGCTGGTCAGGCTCTCAGCCAAGCCCAACGGCGTCAAACTGCCGGCGGCCTACAGCATCGAGGCGGAGGCGTGGGTCAAGGCCTGGAAGCTGGGCGACTGGAACACAGCCCGCGTACGGTGTGTCGGGCAGCCCCCGCGGATCATCACCTGGATCAACGGCGTCAAGGTCAGCGAATTCGACGGCAAGACCTTCCAGGCCGAAAACTACGACGCGGCCAAGGTCGCTGAGACACTGGGCCGCGAGGGAAGCATCGCCGTGCAGGTGCATGGCGGCAACGGCTGGCCGAAGGGCGCCAAGTGCCGCTGGAGGAACATCAGGCTCAAACCTGGTTGAAGTTCCCTTCGATAACCTGCGACACGTTTCCTTCGATAACCTCTGACACGCTCAATCCTCGACATTCTGAGCAACCGGTTGGCTCTGCCCACCTACCATCTCCGCCATGTAAAGCGAGCCGGCGGCGTATTGGTCTAGAAGATCCTTGATCCCGGTCATTTCACTAAGCCGCTGCAATGACGTGCGATGGTTGTCGGCTCTTGTGGCGAAGACCTGTTGGACGTCGAATTGACTGAGTGCAAGCCGATTTGCGCCCATTATTCATCCCCTGTCGCGAAAACGCCACCATGGTGTAGAATTACGTAACGGCAAGTTCATTCCAAACAATGGCCCGCTTCAAGGCTAGAATCGTCATGCGGAACTATCGGATCGCCCTTTATCCGGGCGACGGCGTTGGACCCGAGGTGATCGCCGAGGCGGTTCGCGTGCTGGCGGCGGTCGAAAAACGGCAAGACGCCTTCCACTTGGAGCTGACGGAGTTGCCCTGGGGTTACGGCTTTTACCGCCAGACGGGCCGGGTCGCGCCCGACGACTTTTTGCACGTCCTGCGGCCGTTCGACGCGATCCTGCTGGGCGCGGTGGGCTGGCCGGCGGAATTGCCCGACCATGTGACGCTCGACCCGTTGGTGCGCATCCGCCAATCGTTCGATCAATATGCCTGCGTGCGGCCCGCGAGGCTCCTCCCCGGCGTGCCTTGCGTCTTGACGAACAAGGGCCCACGCGACGTCGACCTGGTGGTGATCCGCGAGAATTCCGAGGGGGAGTACGTGAATATCGGCGGCCGCTTCCACGTCGGCCATCCGGATGAGTCGGCCGTGCAGACGGCGGTCCACACGCGCCGGGGGGTGGAACGCATTCTGCGGTTCGGCTTTCGTATGGCGCTGACGCGCCGTCAGCGGCTGACGATGATCACCAAGTCGAACGCTCAGCGATTCGCCTACGTGTTGTGGGACGAATTGCTCGAGCAGCTTCGCGGCGAGTACCCGGCGGTCGAAGTCGACAAGCAGCACGCGGACGCGGCGGTGATGAATTTCGTCCGCTGCCCAGAGCGGTTCGACGTGGTGGTGGCTTCCAACCTGTTCGGCGACATTCTGACCGACCTGGGTGGTCTGATCAGCGGCGGGCTGGGGTTGGCCCCCAGCTCGAACCTCTGCCCCGAAGGCACGGCGCCGTCGATGTTCGAGCCGGTACACGGCTCGGCGCCCGACATTGCGGGCAAGGGAATTGCCAACCCCATCGCCGCGGTCCTTTCGGCCGCGATGATGCTCGATTGGCTCGGCCAGGCGTGGGCCGCCGGCGCGGTTCGCGGCGCCGTCGAGCGAGTATTGGCCGCCGGAGAGGCCACGCCCGACCTGGGCGGCCGGCTTTCGACCAGCCAGCTCGGCCAGCGGCTGGTGGAAGCAATTACTTCCTGCGATTAGCCCGGATGATTCATGGTGCCACACCAACCCGCGGCGCAAGCAATGCCACGCATGATGATCTTCGCTTGCTTCCTCGTCGCGACTCCCGCCGCGGCCTGCCCCTTTTGCACCGCGGTGCGTCCCAGCCTCACTCAGCGTCGCGAGGCGGCGGCCGTGGCGGCGCTGGGCGAATTGACCGCGGTCGGCAAGTTGGCCCTGGTCTTCGAAGTGCATCAGGTCCAAAAAGGAGGCGAGCGGCTGGCCGCGGGGGAAACGATCGAGATCGCGGTTGACGACGCCGCTGGGCCGCGCGCCGCGGCGAAGCCGGGCACGTTGGTCTTGCTATGGGCCAATGCGCCTGGCAAGCCGGCGGGGAATGCGGCGCTCGAATGGAGTTGGGAAATCTTGACCGAGGTGAGCTACGCCTACCTGGCCCGCGCGCCGGGGCTGAACGTGCCGGTCGCCAAGCGGTTGGCGTATTTCGCCCCCTTTCTGGAACATCGCGAGCCGCTGTTGGCCGACGACGCCTACCTGGAGTTCGGCCACGCTACCTACGACGAGGTGGCTCAAGTCGCCGACAAGTTGTCGAGCGGCTCACTCCGCGCCTGGCTACGCGACCCGAACGTGCCGCCGGAGCGAAAGGGCTTTTACGGCCTGGCGCTGGGACTGCCGGGCGACGACGACCAGCGCGCGGCCAACGCCGCCTTCTTGCGGAACGAAATCCTTCGGCCGGCCAACGATTTTCGCGCCGGCTTCGATGGCCTCTTGGGCGGCTATCTGATGGCGGCCGGCGCGCCGGCGCTGGAGCTGATCGAGCGCAACTTTCTTGCCGACCCCAAGGCGGCCGAAGGCGACGTGCGGCACGCGATCACGGCGCTGCGGTTCTACCACCAGTACGGCCACGAGATTCCGGACGAACGCTTGAAACGGGCGCTGCGGCGGTTGCTTGGCCGGCCCGAGTTCGCGGCGATGGTCATCGTGGATCTGGCGCGCTGGCAGGATTGGGAGGCGCTGCGGACGGTGGCCGGGCTGTTCGATAAGCGCGAATTCGCGGAGCCGGCCACGGATCGCGCGATCGTCGGCTATCTCCTCGCCGCGCCCGGCGAGCAGGGGGCGGAAGCCTTGGCCGCCCTGCGCCGGCGCGCGCCCAAGCGTGTCGCCGACGCCGAAAAGGCCCTTGCCGCGTTCGGCGGCCCGCGGCAAGATCAGTGAGGTGGCAAGGCCGAGCGTTGACCGGCTTCCCTTTCCTTTGACGGCGCGCCAAGTTATACTGCTGGTCCAGTCGGCATGATTCATGGCCCGCACCGACCCGCGGCGCAAGCAAGGCCGAGTGTTGAACTTACGTTGCTTGCGCTGCGGGCTAGTGTGACGCCCACCCCGTCCAATTCCCATCCGCCGAATGGCGGCGAGCTTCCGATATGCCCAAATACGTGGTCCGTTGCGGTGTGATGCGAACTCTCGGCGTGTTCACGACCAGCCGCGGCGAAACGCTGTTGCGCGGCACGCGGGTGATCGCGCGCACCGACCGCGGACTGGAGGTGGGCGACGTGCTCTGCGAGGCCACCGAGCAGGCCACGGCCCAGATTCAAGACCCGCGAAAAGGCCAGATCCTTCGCGAAATGGCGGCCGACGACGACCGCGAGTTGGCTCGGATGCGTACCCAGGAACGGGCCGAATATGCCACCTGCCTGCGGCTGGTCGCCGAGTCGGGGCTGCCGATGCAATTGGTCGACCTCGAACACATCTTCGGCGGCGAGCGGATCGTCGTGTATTACCTGGCCGAGAACCGGATCGATTTCCGCGAATTGGTCAAGCGCCTGGTGGCCGAGTTCCAGACGCGGATCGAAATGCGCCAGATCGGCGTCCGCGACGAGGCCAAGTTGTTGGCCGACTACGGCGATTGCGGCAAGCCGGTGTGTTGCAATACGCACCTCACGGAAATGCCGCCGGTCTCGATGAAGATGGCCAAGCTCCAGAAGGCGACGCTCGACCCGACCAAGATTTCGGGACGCTGCGGCCGGCTCAAGTGCTGCCTGCGTTACGAATACGACACCTACGAACAGTTGCAGAAGGAACTTCCGCCGATCGGCGCCGGCGTGCTCACGGCGAATGGCCGCGCTCGGGTCTTGGCCCATGAAATCCTCGCCAGCCAATTGCTGGTCGAGATGGAGGACCACCGCCGGGTTCTGATCGACGCCGCCGAAGTGTTGACGGTGATTTAGAGCCTACTTCCCCAACCTGCCAGGCCGTATCCCGAAAGGTTGCGAGGAAACGTCCATGTTGTCGCCCCACCACTCGGCCGGTATAATGCCGCTTTTGAATCAACGGCTGGCATCAAAGCTGGTTTCTCGCCGGAAGGAGAGTTCTCGTGGCAATTCGTGTGGCAATCAACGGTTTTGGTCGGATCGGACGGCTGGTGTTTCGCAACCTGATGGCCCGCTCGAAGGAGTTCGACGTGGTGGCGGTGAACGACCTGACCGACAACGCGATGCTGGCCACGCTCTTGAAGTACGACAGCACGCACCGCCGCTACCCCGGCGCCGTCTCGCACGACGATGAGTTCCTGACCGTCGACGGCAAGCGGATCCACGCCCTGGAAGAGCGCGACCCGGCGAAGCTCCCCTGGGGCGAAATGAAGATCGATGTGGTCGTCGAGAGCACGGGCATCTTCACCGGTCGGGCCAAGGACGGCAGGGCCGGTTACGACACGCACCTGGCCGCCGGCGCCAAGCGCGTCGTGCTGAGCGCTCCGGCCAACGACGGCGCCGACTTGACCTGCGTGCTGGGCGTGAACGACGACAAGCTCGACGCGAGCATGAAGTGCATCTCGAACGCCAGTTGCACGACGAATTGCCTGGCCCCGCTGGCCAAGGTGCTCCACGACGTCTTCGGAATCGAAAAGGGCTTGATGACCACGACGCACGCCTACACGAACGACCAGAACGTGCAGGACTTGCCCCACAAGGATCCCTACCGTGCCCGCGCCGCGGCGCAGAACATCATTCCCACGCACACCGGCGCCGCCAAGGCCGTGGGCCTGGTGATCCCCGAATTGCAAGGTAAGCTGACGGGAATCGCCCTTCGCGTGCCCGTGCCGACCGGCAGCGTGGTCGACCTGACCGCCCTCATGAAGCGCGACGTGACGGCCAAGGACGTCAACGCCGCCGTCAAGGCGGCGGCGGAGGGTCGCCTCAAGGGAATCCTCGAATACACCGAGGATCCCATCGTGTCCAGCGACGTCATCGGCAACCCGCACAGTTCGATCTTCACCGCCGACTGGACGCAGGTCATCGGCGGCAACCTGCTCAAGGTCGTCAGTTGGTACGACAACGAATGGGGCTACAGTTGCCGCACCGTCGATTTGATCGCGCGCGTCGGGAAGTTGTAGGCCCCGTCGGTTGACCCGCTCCATATCCACGCGGACACGATGCCTGTCGGTTTTTTTCAACGACCCGTTTCGAGGCTAGGATTGCGGTGGCAACGGCATCTGTAGGGAACGCCCTCCGTGGCGTTCCGTGAAGCGAGTGAAAACGTCGGCTCGCGGGACACGGAACGCCACGGAGGGCGTTCCCTACGGAATCGGGTCGGGTGCCAATCCAACCCCTCATCGTGCTTTCGTCTTGAACGTGTATATATCGCTACTCGCAACCCTTCGGCCGGCGCTGGTGCCAATCGGTCAGTTCCTGGAACTTCACGGCGACGGCCAAGAGCTTGTTTTCGTCGAATGCGCGGGCGACGAATTTCAAGCCCGTCGGCAAACCGCGCTCGCCGAAACCATTGGGGACGCTGATGGCCGGGATGCCCGCCGCGTTTTCCGCCCCGCCGATCGAGACGCCGCCGCCCCAGCGCGCGTGATAGGTGGCGAAATCGCCGTCGAGCGGGCTGGCCACCGTCGCAACGGTCGGCACGACGACCGCGTCGAAAGGCGCGAGCAACACGTCCATCGCCTGCTGGATCTTGCGGCGTATCCGCAGGGCGTTGATGTAATCTTTGGCCGGCACGAACAACGCCGCATGCGCGCCGACGCGGTCTTCGGGCGCGGTCATTTCCCAGACGTCGCCGCTGGTGACCAGCCCCTCGAACGCCGCCGCCATCTCGCAGTCGATGATCGTGCCGGCCACCGCGCCGAACGGCAGGTTCGGCAGTTCGATCTCTTCAACTGTCGCGTGCGGGCGGAGCAACTCGATCGACGCATCGAAATTCTCGCGAACCGCCGGCTGCGCACCCTCCGTCGCTCCCTTGAGCGTCGCCAGGCGGAAGGGCGGGCGCAGTGGCTCGGCGGGCGGGTATTCGTAACCGCGCGGACTGGCCGATGGGTCGGCCGGGTCGGGCCCGGCGATCGCCGCCAGCACCAACCCCGCATCGTCGGCCGCGCGGGTCATTGGTCCTAGCCTGTCGAGCGACCAACTCAGGGCCATGGCACCGTGCCGGCTGACTCGGCCGTATGTCGGACGCAGGCCGGTCACGCCGCAATAACCGGCCGGCGTCATGATCGAGCCCCAGGTCTCGCTGCCGATGGCGAAGGGGACGACGCCCGCGCCGACGGCCGAGCCTGAGCCACTCGACGAACCACCGCTCCAGGTCGTCGTGTTCCAAGGGTTCAAGCCCGGGCCGGTACACGAAGCGTTGGCCTGGTCGTAGCCGAGTCCGCCCGCGATTTCGACCATCGCCAGCTTGGCCACCAGCACCGCGCCCGCCTCGCGCAGCCGCCGGACCACCGTGGCGTCTTCGTCGAACATCTGGTCTTTCAAGGGCGCCGCGCCCCACGAGGTTGGAATCCCGGCGGTCGCCAGGAGATCCTTGGCGCCGTAGGGAATGCCGTGGAGCGATCCGCGATCGTGGCCGGCGGCCAACTCGCGATCGGCTTCGGCCGCCTGCCTGAGGGCCAAGTCGCCGCTGACCGTCACGACGGCGTTAAGCCGCTTGCCGTGCCGCTCGACGCGGTCGAGAAAAAACTCGGTCAACTCGACCGCCGTGAATCGCTTGGCGCGGAGTCGCCGGCCCAAGGTCGAGAGGGAGGCCCAGGCGGTGTCGGGTGGCAATGGCATGGGGAGGGAGGCGTTAGGCGTTAGGGAGGCGTTAGGCGTTAGGCGTTAGGCGTTAGGCGTTAGGCGCTAGGCGTTAGGCTAGGCGTTAGGCGTTAGGCGTTAGGCGTTGAAGCCGTCGGCTTCTTCCTAGCGCCTAACGCCTAGCGCCTCTGATCCTAACGCCTCTTATCCCGCCAGGCGGCAAAGATCGGCGCGGGTTCGTCGGCGTTGGTCAGGGGAAACGCGCTGAGCACTTTGGACCGCGACATGTGGTGCTCGACCTGGCCACGAATCTGCGCCAGTTTCGCCTCGTCGAGGTTCTTCGGATAGAGCCGCTTGATGAGTTCCAGCAGCAGTTCGGCTGGAGATGGAATCCGCGTTGGCTTGGCCGGCGTTTCCGGTTTGTCGCCGGCGTCGGGATCGCCGGCTTTCAACGCGCCGGCCGGCGCCGCGGCGATCACACCCGTGGCAAGGTGTTTGGCGAATGTGCGGCGATTAACGGGCATAATGTAGCTGAATTCGCAAGAATTCAGGAATCCGATGAGTGCTCGTGACGACCATGAAAACAGGCGCGCCGGAAACAGTATGTGCGAGAGTTGACGAGTGTGCAAGGATGCCCTTCATGACGACGGGCATTTGGCGACGCTTGAATACTTGACCGGGCTTGTGTCAGCGGACGACAGACCCGAAGGGTCGGCAGAGTGTAGCAGAGTGTAGCCTGGGGCGTAAGGGGCGTAAGCCGGCGTAAGCCCCAGGTGAATGGCTTGTACGGAATCGGTCGAGCCATGCTACTATTAACTATGGGCAGTTCGCTTCAGGTTCAGGATGCGAAGACGGTTGATTCACTACGAGGGTCTTACCACCATGCGACTTACACTCCGTACCATGCTGGCTCACCTGGACGAGATCCTGGAGCCGGCGGATGCCCAAGACGTCGGCAAGAAGATCGAAGAGAGTGACTTTGCCACCAGCCTGATGCATCGCATTCGCGACGTAACTCGGCGGATGCGTTTGGCCGCCCCCCGGCTGGAGGGCCGCGGTATGGGGCTCGACCCCAACACCGTGGCTGAATACCTCGACAACACGTTGGCTTCGGAACGTGTCTCCGATTTTGAAAAGGTCTGCCTCGAGTCGGACGTCCACCTGGCCGAGGTCGCCTCGGCGCACCAGATTCTGGCGTTGGTTCTGGGCGAGCCGGCCGAGGTCGAGCCGAGTTGCCGCCAGCGGATCTACGAATTGCCCAACGCCGCCGCACAGCGCACCTCGCCAACGGCCGACGGATCTTCGCCAACGGCCGGATCTTCGCCAACGGCCGGATCCTCGCCAACGGCGGACAGATCTTCGCCAACGGCGGACGGGGCGTCTCTTCCAACTAAGGCAGGGCCTGACGCGGCGAACCGAATCGTGGCCGGCGGCGGCGCGGCACCATCGGCCGACGGCACGGCGCAGTCGCCTCAAATCGACGTGGCAACGTCGAAAAAGAAGAAAAAGTCGAAGCGGCGCAAGTCACGGTCGGCTCCCAAGGTGCCCGATTACTTGCGCGAGGAAGACGACGCGGACACCGGCGGCGTTCCCTGGCGGATGATCGCAGTGGCGGCGATGTTGCTCCTCGGCGTGGCCCTTTTCGCCCAATGGCAATGGCCCGGCTTCTTGCAAGGCGGCAGGCAGGTGGCGAACGCCCCATCGCCGAGGGACGGCGCGGCGAATGACGATGAAACGACCGACGATCGGAAAGGTGCCGACAGTTCTCCGCCAAGCCAGCCGAAAGCGGGCGACGATCAACCGACGGGAAAACCCGCGAAAGACCAGAGCCGCAAGGCTGACCCTGGTGACTCCGAAACCGAGGCGGATGCCTCGCCCGCGGGCGACGATGGCGACGGCGACGACATAAAGGATCACGCCGACGCGGCAGGCACGGACGCCGACGCGGCGGAAGATCCCCATGACAAGCGGCCCGCCGACGACACGAACGAAGCCGACGCGACCCTGGTGACGCCGCCGGTTCGCGACGAAATGGCGCCGGAAGACGACGACGCGCCCGACGCGCCGCGGCCCGGTGGCAAGCCCGCGACGAAGAGTCGCGGGAAGAAGGGCGCCAAGCGAGCGGACGAAGAAAACGCTCCGCCGGCCAGGCGGGCCAAGAAAGCCGGCGAGGTGGTCGGACGCCTGACCACCGAGCACGACGTGCTATTGCGTTGGGAGGAAGGGACCGCTTGGAAGCGGCTGCCGACCCGGGAAACCATCCACGCCGCCGATCGCCTTCTCGCCTTGCCAACTTACAAGCCGAACGTCGCGCTGGGCGTCGGCGTGACGTTGCAGATGCTGGGCGGCGCGGAGGTCGAATTGGAGGCTCCCGACGCCCAGGGAATTCCGTGCGTTCACGTCGTGCGCGGCCGTGTGGTGCTCTTGCCGGTCAAACCCGACAGCCAGGTTCGCCTGCGCGCGGGCGACCAAGGCGGGCTGGTGACCTTTGGCCAGGACGACGCGCCGGTGGCCGTCGAAGTCGTCCAGGAGCTCCCCGACGGCGCCGATCCGGAACAAGAGACCGCGACCACGCGGGCTCAGTTCTACGTGACGGTGGGCCAGATCCACTGGGCGGGCGAGAACGTCGCGGTCGAGACGATCCAGGGTCCGGCGCGGCGCGTCCTCGAGGGCGCGCCGGCGCCGGCCGACGCGGAACCGATTGAGGCCGGCGCCCTGCCCCAATGGACCGGCGCCACCGATTTGGGCCCGCTCGAGAAAAACGCCGCGTCGTTCTTGGACCACGAGCTCGCCGGCGATCGGCCCGTGCCGCTGGTGCTCAAGGAAGTGGTGCTCGACCGCAAAATCGAGAACCGCCTGCTGGCCTTGCAATCGCTGGCCGAGATTGGCGAATACGAGCCGTTCGTGGCGTATCTGAACAATCCGAACGAGATCCAGAAAGTGACCATCTGGACTCCGCTGGTCGATGGCCTGCACGCCGCGCTGGCGCGAGGGCCGGAGCACGCCGCCAAAATCCGCAAAGCCTTCGAGGCCCAGCGCGGCAAGAGCAAGGGCTGGGAGTTGAACCGCATGCTCTGGGGCTACGACGCCAAGCAGTTGGCCAATGGCGACGACCGGGTGCTGGTGCAGTACCTCAGCCGCGAGGATCTCGATTTCCGCGTACTCAGCTTTTGGAACCTGAAGCGAGTCACGGGCACGACCTTCGGCTATCTGCCCCAGGTGTCCGACCTCAAACGCAAGCCCGCGATTGCCAAATGGCAGCAAAAGCTCGACTCAAAGCAGATCGTCCCCGAACCGGAGGAAAAGGAATAGGCCATGACGGATTCACACCCAAGCGAACAGATCAAACCGCCCGCCAAAGCGCAAGCGCGGGCCGAAAAGAAGCTGCCGGCCAGCATCAAGCTGGTGCCGTACCCCAAGATCGTGTTCCTCTACCCGGCCTGGCTGACGTCGCTGGCGGCGGCCATCTACCTGAGCTTCGGTAAGCACCCACTCGACCCCGACGATACCAGCGCCGTCGTTCCGACCTTGGTGTTTCTGGGCATCCTGGCCGTGAACCTGGTCGTGCTCGGCGTGGACTTCCCGCGCACGACGTCGCTGACGTTGTTTTTCTTCGCCGCGGCGGTCGTGATGGGGCTGATCCTGATCGGGGAGTACCATCCCGCGGTGCTCGGCGCGATCGGGGATCTATTGAAGAAGTTCCGCCCACTGGCAAGTGCCCAGTTCTATTGGGCGTTTTTCTGCATTTTGGGCGCGATCTACGCGCTGGTCTGGATCGTCGTCCATTTCGACTACTGGGAAGTCCGGCCCAACGAGTTGCTGCACCATCACGGGGTGCTCAGCGGCCTGGAGCGCTTTTCGGCGCCGCACATGACGATCGAAAAGGAAATCACCGACGTCTTCGAGTACCTGCTCTTGAAATCCGGTCGTCTGATCTTGCAGCCGAGCAATGAGCGGCCGATCGTCCTGGACAACGTCCTTTTCATCGAGCGCAAGGAAATAGCCATCACCCGTATGCTGGGGGCGCTGCAAGTGCAGGTGCGGCAGGAGAGTACGCCGGGGGGCTAAAGTAGTTCCGCGATGGGCTTGCCCTGTTCCAGCAGGTAAACCGGCCGGCCGGTGGCGTTGACGAACTGGGCGCGAGGGTCGATGCCGAGCACATGGAAGATCGTCGCCATCAGGTCTTGGGGGCCGATCGGTGTCGTGCGCGGCACGTCGAGCTTGCGTGCCGATTGGCCAACGACCTGGCCCATTTTCAGCCCGCCACCGGCCAGCGCCAGCGTGCTCAACGGCGCCCAGTGGTCGCGCCCCGCGTTCTTGTTGATCCTGGGCGTGCGGCCGAACTCCCCCGTAATCACCAGCAGGATCTTCTGATCGAGCCCGCGGGCAACGGTGTCTTCGACGAAGGCCGCGATACCGCGGTCGAGGTCGACGCTGCGGCGTTCCAGCGCTTTTTGGATCTGGCCGTGCATGTCCCAGCCTCCATGCGAGACGGTGACGAAGCCGCAGCCGGCCTCGCACAAACGCCGCGCGCTGAGCATCTGCTCGCCGAACCCCTTCCCGTAACGATCGACGAGCCTGGGATCTTCGTCCTTGAGGTCGAAGGCGGCGGGTGCTTTGCCCAACACCAGATTGAACGCCTGTTCCTCGAAGCGATCGAGCCCGTCCATCAGGCCGCCGCGGTCGGTGTCGCGTTTCAGCCGGTCGAGGCTCGCCAACAGGGCTCGGCGGTCGCCGAGCCGATCATTTTTGACGACGAGTTGCATGTTCTTGCGGGCTTGCCCACGGGGGTCGAAGGGGGCATAGGCCGGGCCGAGAAACGACGGACCATCGCTGCCGATTCCGCCCAGCCGAACGTACGTGGGTATGCCGCTCAGCGGGTGGTTGGCGCCGCGGACGCGGGCGGCCACGGAGCCGATCGAGGGCCGCGTCGGGAGTCCGCCGTTGTCGATCTTGCGGTTGTCGTACCCGGTCATGACGAAATGGGTTCCGCCGCCGTGGCCGCTGTCGGTGTGCGCGAATGAACGGACGATCGCCATCTTATCGGCGACGCTCGCGATCTTGGGGAACGTGCCGCCGAAGGTCACGCCGGGCAGCTTCGTGGCGACTTCTCCGGTAATGCCGCGGTACTCGGAGGGAGCCGTGAGCTTGGGGTCGAAGGTCTCGATGTGCGTCGGGCCGCCCCCGAGCCAGACCCAAACGACGGCCGTGTCGTTGACCGGCCGGCCCGAAGCCGCCGCGTGTGCCCGCGCGGCCAGCAAGCCGGGCAACGTGAGTGCGCCCGCCCCCAACGCGCCAATCTTCAGAAACTCGCGCCGGCTGCCGCCTTCGCAGTCGCGGAAACGACGGTCGCTGAACAGGTGCAACATCGCTGACCCTCCTGGTTTGCCATGTCAAATGACGGAACACAAACTCTGCACGAATTATAACACGCCGGCGGCCGTTTGGGCAACAAGGCTTCGCGTCGCCCGCGTCGCCCCAGGTCAGCGGGCCTTGTCGAACAGCTTCCGGCCGGCTCACTCGCCCGGCGCACGACGTTTCAGCAATTCAATCTCGCGGAGCAAGCGTTCGATTTCGCCCTGCTTCTCTTGGGCGCGTTTTCCTTCGGCATCCACCCGTTTTCCTTCGGCATCCGTAGTACAGGAACATGTTGCCCGACACATACACATCGGGCTCGGCGGCGAACCACTCCTGCAGAACCTCGATCGTGAGCAACAGGTTGTCGCGGTGGACAGGGGTTTCTCCCACGGGACGGCCATCCGAGCAAGGGTAAATGACCTCCGCGGAGCCGGGCATCGCGGGCGTCGAAATGGGCGGAATGATCGACATGACGTCGGCTACCTCAGGGGCCGCCGCTGACACGCGGCAGCCTGTTACCATTGTATTCGGTCCCATGCCGGCTGTCGACGTGGGGCGACGTGGGTCGACGTGGGCCACGCCTTGAAGCTTGGCATCCATTACGGGTAGAATGCAGGTATCGATTTCGCGGCTTTCTTTCGAGGAGATTCCCCTGTTCACGTCCCATCCAACTCGTCGCCAATGGCTGGGCCGGGCCGCCGGCGGCTTCGGCGAACTGGCACTCTTGGGCATGTTGGCCCAGGAAGGCCGCGCCGAAGCGTCGTCGGCAGCCGACCCGCTCGCGCCGCGCTCGCCGCACTTTCCCGCGCGGGCGCGGCGGGTGATCTTCTTGTACATGACCGGCGGCGTGTCGCACGTCGACTCGTTCGATCCGAAGCCGAAACTGGCGGCCGACCACGGCAAGACCTACACGGTGGACAATTGGCAGGGCCGGCTGGGCACGTTCACGCGTTATCTGAGCCGGCCGCGGTGGGAGTTCCAACCGGGCGGCAAGTGCGGCACGTTGGTCAGCGACCTGTTCCCGAACATTCGCGGCGTGGTCGACGAGCTATGCGTGGTCCGCTCGATGAGCACCGACCACACGAACCATTACGAGAGCACGCTGGGGATGCATACCGGCTCGTTCAATTTTGCGCGGCCCAGCGTCGGGGCCTGGGTCAGTTACGGCCTGGGGACCGAGAACCTCAATCTGCCGTCATTCGTCGTCGTGGCGCCCTTCGCGCCCTACGCGGGCACGCAGACCTGGGGTTCCGACTTCCTGCCGGGTTGCCACCAGGGAACGCAGGTCGTGCCGGGCCCGGTGCCGATCGCCAACGTCAAGCCGTTGGTCGCGTCGCCCGCTTTGCAAGAACTGGAGTTGGATTTGATTGCGCGGGCCAACCGCGAGCACTTGGCCGCGCGCGGGGCCGACGCCGCGCTGGAAGCACGCATCCGCTCATTCGAGACGGCCTTCGGCATGCAGCGCGAAGCGCCGGAGGTCTTCGACCTCTCGCGGGAAACGGCCCAGACGCTCAATCTCTACGGCCTCGAGCCCGGACAGACCAGCGGCTTCGGCTGGCAGTGCCTGGTCGGGCGGCGGCTGCTGGAGCGGGGCGTGCGGTTCGTCGAACTGATCGACACCGGCTCATCGAACAACTGGGACTCGCACGGCAACATGCAAGACCACGCGCGGCTGGCGCCGAACGTCGATCGGCCGATCGCCGCTCTGGTCATGGATCTCAAAGCCCGCGGGTTGCTCGACGACACGCTGGTGGTGTGGACCACCGAGTTCGGCCGCACGCCCTACCACGAGCAGCCCGACCATCCGGGGCGCGAGCACCATCACCAGTGCTTCTCTTCCTGGCTGGCCGGCGGCGGCGTGAAGGGTGGCGTCACCCACGGCTCGACCGACGAGTACGGCATCGCGGTGGCCGAACGCAAGGTACACGTCCACGACTTCCACGCCACGATCTTGCATCTCTTGGGCCTGGACCATGAGCGTCTCACGTTCCGACACGCGGGACGCGATTACCGGCTAACCGACGTCGAGGGACAAGTCGTGCGCGAGATCTTGGCGTAATGGGGTCATGGGTCATGGGTCGCCCGGCGCGCGGGAAATGGGCCATGCCGCAATGAGGCTGCCGATGGCTCCTCCGAGCGCGACGCCCCGCAGGGCGTCGTAGCGTGCCGTGACCAGTCCCGCGACAGCAGTGGCGACGAGCACCGCCAAGAGACGGTTGACGCGCCGTTTCGTCGCGATGGCCGCGACCAGGGCCGCGGCCCCCGCTAGAGTGAACGTGGCCAGGCGGAAACGCGACTCGGCGGCGGTCGGTTGCGTAAGCCTGGGGTGCGAGGCCGTGGCCTCGATCGCCGAAACCTGAACTCGCAGGACGATTACGAACAGGCCGACGAACGACAGCAAGACGACGGGCCGAACCGACGGGCGGGATGGTTCCATGCCCTCAGTTTAGCCGGCGGCCGACAAACTTCCATGCCAGCCCCGACAAAACCGCAGTGGCCGCCCGACCCGCGACAACTTGCCGCGCGTCATTCGCGCTGGCCGCCGATTCAAATAAGCGAGATTCGGTAGCCGCCACATCCGTGTCGTTCAACTCTGGTCGTTGCACAATTCCCCTCGGCGGACCAACCAAAGATCCTCGCTATTTTCGATCGTCGCGGTCGTCAGCAGTCTAGGCGTCGCGACGATCGAACGACAATACCACGATCAATCCGAGCCTCGCGCGGGCCGCCGCCGACCGGACGATCCGGCACGCCTGGCGGCACGTCAGGCCGAGACGGCAGCTTGACAACGCGACTCAAGAACACTATGAGTATTGTTATGAGTCGCAACACGACGGCTACGATCGACGACATCGAACAGCTCTTGGGGCGCCCCTTTTGCCGCGGCGAGAGCTACGCGGTGTTTCAAGCGGATTGTCTGGAGGCGATGCGAGGGCTTCCCACCGGGATGGTCGATCTTACGATCACGAGTCCTCCGTACAACATCGGTAAGGAGTACGAGACGCCGCTCGAACTGGATCAGTACGTCGACTGGTGTGAGTCGTGGCTGGCCGAACTCTACCGGCTCACGCGGACGGACGGCGCGCTGTGGCTCAACCTGGGGTACATTCCGGTGTCGGGCACTGCGAAAGCGCTTCCGTTGCCGTACCTTCTTTGGAACAAATCGTCGTTTTACCTGGTCCAAGAGATCGTTTGGAACTACGGCGCCGGGGTGGCCGGCAAAAAGTTCTTGTCTCCGCGCAATGAGAAGTTTCTCTGGTACGTGAAGAACGAACAGGAGTACTGTTTCAATCTCGACTCCATTCGTGACCCCGATGTGAAGTACCCGCAACAGAAGAAAAATGGCAAGCTGCGCTGCAACACGATCGGCAAGAACCCCTCCGACGTCTGGCAGATCGCCAAGGTGACGTCGGGAGAAGACCGTTCCTCGCCCGAGCGGGCGCCGCATCCCGCCCAGTTTCCGCTCGACCTCGTGGAGCGAATCGTGCTCGGATTCTCGGACGAAGGCGACATGGTGCTCGACCCCTTCATGGGCTCGGGCACCACGGCCGACGCCTGCATCCGGCACGGGCGAAACGTGGTCGGCTTCGAGGTAAACGTCGAATACTGCCGGTATGTCGCCAAACGGCTCAAACGCGTCAATGAGGACCAGCGATCACTGTTATTTGAAGCGTAGCCCTTACCGCGTCGGCTCGTACTCGAGAATCGTAGCCGTTCGGATCCGCTCCAGCTTCGGTGGCAATGGCCCATTGAACGCGAGCAATTCGCGTATGGTGCGAATCCCACGGGAATCGAATTCGGACACCGCTCTCGGCCCGACCCCTTGCAGCAACCTGACGGGCGCGTCCTTTCGGTAGTCGCCGGGAATGACGACAAGCTTGTGCGTATACACGGCGTTGCTCAAGCCGGCCATCTGCCCCGTCGGTGAAACTTGAGGCGCCCAGTCTTCCGCATCGATCCAACCAAATCGCAGCAGCGTCATCGTCGTACCGACAAAATTCATCGTGATATAGTAGCCCGACTTCTGCTTCTTGCCCGAAAGTTGGTTCTGCAATTCTTGCCCGTAGCTGCGGTTGCCGTAAACCTTGAAACCTGTCTGGCCGGACGTCTTGATTTCGACCGACAAAGTCACATCGGGCAAGTACACGAGATCCTTGTCGTCCTTCGCGCGGTGGCCGCGCCACTGGCCACGGAAGCGAGATTCGAGTTCCTTCGCGAAGATGACTTCAAAGAAATAGCCGACCACCGTCGACGGTATCGACAGTTCCACCAACGGAAGCTTGGCACGGCCAGCGCCTACCGTGGTGTGCCAGAGATCTTGCCACGCCGCGGTTGCGACATCAAGGATCGTTTCCGGCTTCAGTGGGTGCCGTGCGAGAAGCTGGCGAGTCACGTTCGCCCATTGAGCCTCTGGCTTGCCCTGGTACGGGCTCTTACCCGCGCTCATTCGGGCCCCTCGAACAATTTCGCTGGCGGGACACCCAGCGCCGTGGCGATTCGCAGGACGTTCTTGAGGCCGAGGTTTCGCTCGCCGCGCTCGACTCCCCCAATGTAGGTGCGGTGAATATGTGCCTTGTCGGCCAGGGCCTCCTGACTTAGGCCGGCTTTCTCACGGAGCGTTCGCACCCGTGCGCCGAATTGTTTTAGGCCCGAATGGCGCATGAGGCCAACGATAGGGCGATGATGCCGAAGCGTCTACAGCCGATGAGTATTCGCCATCCAGTACGAGGAACCTCACTGGAACGCCGCGAACTCCTTCCCCAGCAGAGCCGTGGCGATCTTGAGCTTCATGATCTCGTCGGTCCCCTCGTAGATTCGGCAAACGCGCACGTCTTGCAGATGCCGGCCGACACGGTACAGTTCCGAGAAGCCACGGCCGCCGAACACCTGCACCGCGCGGTCGGCGGCGTCCCAGGCGGCGTTCGAGGAGAACAGCTTGGCCTGGGCCACGCGCAGGTCGGCCTCGGCCGCCAACGCCGCGTCGTCCAGCCGTTCATCGCTGGCCTGTTTCGCCAGCGCGGCGCGCTCGACCATCGCATCGCTCGCCGCGCGGTGCATTTCGATCTGGGCCAGGTGCTCCTGCACGAGTTGGTGCCGGCCGATTGGCTTGCCGTGCTGGCGCCGCGAGCGGGCGTAGTCGAGCGCCTCGCTCAGGCAATCCTCGATCACGCCCAGGCAGCCGGCCGCCACGCTCAATCGCCCCGAAACGAGCGTTCCCATCGCGATCCGAAAACCGTTCCCTTCGTCGCCCAGCAGGTTCTCGACGGGCACGGCATGATCGGTCATTTGAAACATGCCCGTGTTGGCGGTGAACATTCCCAGCTTGGCCGGCAGATCCTCGGTCTCGAACGTGTCGCCCGCCGTATCGACGATGAACGCGCTCATCCGCCGCTGCGCACCTTCCCGTCCCTGGGGCCCTTCAGATCCCTCGGGGTACGCGAATACGATCACGGCGTCGGCAATAGAGCCGTTGGAAATCAGGTACTTTACGCCGTTGAGCAAAAACCGGTCGCCGGCGCGGCGGTAGGTGCTGGTCAACTCCAATGGGTTCGAGCCGGCCTCCGGCTCGGTCAGGCCGAACGCCAGGATGCACTCGCCGCGGGCGGCTCGCGGCAAGTAGCGAGTCTTTTGTTCGTGATTGCCGTAGCGGGCGATCGGGTACTCGCCGATCGACGTGTGGCCCGAAAAGAACGTCCGCACGCCGGTCCCCTCGCGGCCGATGCGGGCCAGCGCGCGGGCATACGTCGGCGCGTCGGCCCCGCGGCCGCCGTACTCGAGCGGCACATTGATCGCCAGCACATCGTGCTTCTTGGCCAGCGACACGGTCTGGTCGTTGTGCCGGTGTTCGACGTAGCACAACTCCTCGACCGGGCGAAGCTCGACGCAAAACGCTTCGACATCGGCCAGCAGTCGATCGCGGCTTTCGGTCTTCATTCTTCCGCCATCCTTGACTGGTTTCGTTCGGACCCGACCAAGGGCTGCTCGGCCGCCCTGGCGGGGTCGCCGCGCTTTGCGCAATGTTGGCAGGATAGTTTCGTTGCCGCACGTTTGCCCAGCCGCGTAGCGGCGACAGAGTTTATGCTGTGCGCGGCCCAGAATGAGACGTTTTGTCACGAGAAGGTGGTGGCTGGTGGCAGAGCGTAAGCGATGCCCCGGCTACATAGCGACCGGGGCATCGCTTAGGCTCTGCCCCAGCCACCGTGAACGTCTCATTCTTGGCCGCGTGAAGTATAAGGTGACATCTCGGCGAAAAACAGTCAACCCGGATCGTCTTTCCGCATTCCGCCTTCTGCCCTCCGCCTACTGCCATGGACCCGCTCGACCCAGCGCTCGACCAACTTGCCGTCGAGCGCCGCCAGGCGCGACCCACGGCACACGGCGCCGCGCACCGCCACGTAATCGGGTGCGAGTTCCAACACCGGCGCGACGGTTTCCCAGGTCAACGAGCCACCCACGACGCCGAGCATGCCGCCGGCCCGCGCGCCCTGGAGCAATTCGGCCAATTCGCGGAAGGTGACGCAATCCAACAGGCCGCCGGCCGATTTGCGCCAGGTGTCAACCAGGAACGCCCCACATCCCAGCTTGCGCCCCTCCGCGAGCACATCGCTTGGCCGCGGGGCCTGGGCATCGCGCCAGTCGGCATAGGCCACGGCCACCGGCGTCGCGAACGCCGGCAGCAACGCCAGGGCGTCGCTCCAGCGCCGCGGCCAGTCGGCCTCGATCGCGGCGCCCGCCATGCCCAGCTTCACATAGGCCACCCCCCGCGGAACCTTGCGGTCGGTGGGCGCGCAACCATCCATCAACTCACCCAGCGCCATGCTCACTGGCGACCGAGCGGCCGCCTGCGCCGCGACCTCGGCGGCTACTTCCCAATCGACGGCGCCCAACGAGCCGCGGCGGGGTTCCTTGAGGTCCACCAGGTCGACCCCCGCATCCAAGGCCTCGCGAGCTTCGGCGACCGACCGCACACTGACCAAGAGTCTCGTCATCGCTCCACCTGCCTTTATGCAACGCCCCGACACCTTTATTGCCGCCGCGATTCGGCCAATCGCTCGTTCAGCCGATTCAGCAACTCGACGGAAATCGGTTCGCACCATGTGCCGCGGATCGTGACATAATGACCGCACCAGCTCCCCAATTCCGGCTGAACGTCACGCTGCGCCCATTCGGCCGCGCGTTCGGTCAACCGGATGACGACCGTCTTGACCGCCGCGCCGGGGCCGCGGCGGGCCGGCAGGAAACTGGGCCCTTGCCCGAGCAGGAAGCCCTCGACGACGTCCAACGGAACTCGCAGTGGATCGCCGGCACGTAGGTAGACCAACAGGTACGCGCCGTCGCGGGCCAGGCGCGGCCGCCGAGCTTGCCAGGCCAAAAAGGCCATCCCGCAGCCAGCGAACCCCGTGAGAAGCCAACCGAACCCGCGCAGCCATGCTGGCTTCAGCAAACCGAACAGATCCCAGTTGCCGAGCAGGCCGGTCGCCAGCGTCAGGCCGGCCACCGACAACAGGCAGGGCCAGACCGCGGCCACCCAAAGCAGCCGTGGGTTCGTTCGCAGCCAGGTCTCGGGCATGGGGTGTGGGACCATGAATAATCCGGGGTATACTGCACGCGGCCGAGAATGAGACGTTCACGGTGGCTGGGGCAGAGCCTAAGCGATGCCCGGTCGCCATGTAGCCGGGGCATCGCTTACGCTCTGCCACCAGCCACCACATTCCTTCTCGTGACAAAATGTCTCATTCTTGGCCGCGTACAGTACAATAAAACGACCCCCGCGAGGAAATCTCCCCGCGGGGGTCATGAACAAAATCCGGCAACACCTACTCTCGCACTTTTGGTACTACCATCGGCTCTGAAAGCTTAACTACCGTGTTCGGAATGGAAACGGGTGTGACCTTTCAGATATGGTCACCGGAAAGTGGCCGGGGCGGCATTGGTTAAAACCGCCCGCGGCCCGTTGTGGTAAAAGTGGCCGTCCGTCTCCCGATATCGTCATCGACATCGGGCGATGGCATTCGCACCACGCTCATGTCCGACGGGCCTCGCGGCCCGCCTTTTTCGCGGGACAGGCTAAAAAGCCGGTCTCGCGAGGCGCAAGAGCGTTGGATAAATGTGGTCAAGCGTTCGTCCGTTAGTACCGGTTAGCTCAATGCGTTACCGCACGTACACATCCGGCCTATCAACCTGGTCGTCTTCCAGGGGACTCTCTCCCGATAAATCGGGAAACGAAACCTCATCTTGGAGCGGGCTTCACGCTTATATGCTTTCAGCGTTTATCCTTTCCGTTCTTAGCTATCCAGCCGTGCCGCTAGCGCGACAACTGGAACACCAGAGGAACGTCCTTCTAAATCCTCTCGTACTAAAGAAGAATCTCCTCAAGTTTCGTGCGCCCACAGCAGATAGGGACCGACCTGTCTCACGACGGTCTGAACCCAGCTCACGTACCACTTTCATTGGCGAACAGCCAAACCCTTGGGAGCTTCTTCACCCCCAGGATGTGATGAGCCGACATCGAGGTGCCAAACCGCTTCGCCGCTATGGACGCTCGGAAGCGATAAGCCTGTTATCCCCGGAGTACCTTTTGTCTGATGAGCGATGGCCCTTCCATACGGAACCACCGGATCACTAAGCCCTACTTTCGTATCTGCTCGACTGATAGGTCTCGCAGTTAAGCACCCTTCTACCTTTGCGCTCGGAGCCTGATTGCCAACCAGGCTGAGGGTACCTTTGGACTCCTCCGTTACTCTTTTGGAGGAGACCGCCCCAGTCAAACTGCCCAACTGACACTGTTCCCTGCCCGGATTCACGGGAATCAGGGTTAGAACTAAAATCTACCCAGGGTGGTATTTCAACGTTGGCTCCACGACGACTGGCGTCGCCGCTTCAAAGCCTCCCACCTATCCTACACAAGATAAATCTCAGCCCAATATCAGCCTACAGTAAAGGTTCACGGGGTCTTTCCGTCTTACTGCGGGTACGTGGCATCTTCACCACGACTACAATTTCACCGGGTCGCTGGTTGAGACAGTGCTTCAGTCGTTACGCCATTCATGCAGGTCGGAACTTACCCGACAAGGAACTTCGCTACCTTAGGACCGTCATAGTTACGGCCGCCGTTTATCGGGGCTTCGGTCGCGAGCTTCGTCCGCCTCGCGGCGGACTGACCCTCTTCCTTAACCTACCGACACCGGGCAGGCGTCAGACTCTATACATCCTCTTGCGAGTTGGCAGAGTCCTGTGTTTTTGATAAACAGTCGCTGAAGCCGATTTACTGTGACCTCCAGGAGCGTGAACCCCCGGAGGCACCCCTTATCGCGAACTTACGGGGCCAATTTGCAGAGTTCCTTAACCAGCGTTCTCCCGAGCGCCTTAGACTTCTCGTCTCGCCTACCTGTGTCAGTTTTAGTACGGTCACTCGAGCTTCAACCCTTAGAGGCTTTTCTTGGACGCCGCGCCGATGACTTCCCGAACATAAACGCGGTCGAGACGAACCCCCGGCTGATGAGGGCGGATTTGCCTATCCCTCACCGGAGGAGCGCCTGCGGACATTTCTAATCGTACCGCTCACCATTGCGACGCCGTCCCCTCAATCAGTCCACTCGAGTGGCGCAGGAATGTTGACCTGCTGTCCATCGTCTACGCCTTTCGGCCTCGACTTAGGAACCGGCTAACCCTGGGCGGAATTACCTTCCCCAGGAAACCTTAGGCTTTCGGCGAGCAGGATTCTCACCTGCTTTATCGTTACTCATTCCGGCATAATCACCTGTAGACCCCGCGACCACTCCTTACGGTATGGCTTGTATCTGATCTACAGCGCTCTCCTACCACGTTACGAACCTCGCGGTTCATAACATCCATTGCTTCGGTGTCATACTTACTCCCGTTCATTATCGGCGCAGAATTGCTCGACTAGTAAGCTGTTACGCACTTTTTAAATGGTGGCTGCTTCTAAGCCAACATCCTAGCTGTCACTGCAACTCAACTTCCTTAGTGACTAAGTTCTACTTCGGGACCTTAGCAGATGGTCTGGGTTGTTTCCCTCTCGACCGCGAAGCTTATCCCTCGCGGACTGACTCCTGAGATAATCGCACCGGTATTCGGAGTTTGGTTCAGCAGGGTAGTCGGGAAAGACCCCCAAACCGATTCAGTATCTCTACCCCCGGTGCGTAGTGGCTCAAGGCTAGCCCTAAAGCTATTTCGGAGAGAACGAGCTATCTCTGCGTTTGATTAGACTTTCACTCCTCCCCACAAGTCATCCCCTCGGTTTTCAACCCAAGTGGGTTCGGTCCTCCACGCGGTATAACCCGCGGTTCAACCTGCTCATGGGTAGTTCACGCAGTTTCGCGTCTACCACCAGCGACCAATT
>DATKSN010000179.1:0-11744 GCA_035531595.1 Pirellulales bacterium
ATCCGAATTCCCTTCACCATCGCACATCCTCCGTGAGTCACAAGAACATCACCACACGGAGGTTGGTTCTACAGAATCAGAGCGCCGAGCGCAACCTACCTATCTTACCCAGCTACCCCAGAGTGCGCGCTGGCCCTGGGGGCTAACGCGGCTAACGCCCCCCGCTCGCCTCCTAACGCCTAACGCCTAACAAACAGGGGGCTAACGCCCCCCCCGCTCGCCCCCGCCGGAAGCAGCCTCTAGCCTCTAACCCCCTCTGACCCCATGCCCATCATCAACAAAACCAACCGCGTCGAACCGCCCCCGCCACTCGATCCGCCGGAAGTCCGCCGACTCAGCGACATCGCGATTCTGCCCACGCTATGGCTCTGGCCGGGCCGCGTGGCCCTGGGCCAACTCACGCTCGTGGCCGGCGAGCCAGGCGCCGGCACCAGCCTGCTGCTAATGGACCTCGCCAGCCGCGTCTCGCGCGGGACGCCGTTCCCAGACGCGAACGCCGGCGCCGAGGGGAAGAATTCCCGCTCCGGGGCCATCGAGGGCGGCGCCGCGGCGGCCGGACCCGCCGATGTGCTCTTGATCCTGCGCCGTGACCAGGAACAACTCGCCATACCGCGCTTGGCGCTCATGGGCGCCGACGGCAGCCGAATCGAATTCATGGGCGACGTGCCCGATCGCGAGCTGGGCAAGCAGGAAGGGTCCATCATGCGCCCCTTCCGCGCCTGGAGCGACCTGGCACACGTCGAATCGTGGCTGGCGCGCACGCCCGAGGCCAAACTCGTGGTGATCGACCCGCTGGATCTGTCCCTCGACGGACGCGGCAGTTCGTTTCCCTACGAATGCCGGCAGATGTTGCGCAAACTGGACGAGTTGGCCAGGAAATACGGGGTGGCGATCGTCGCCGCGGCGCGCGTGCCGGAGAAGCCGGGCGCCGCGGACCTGCGCCGCTGCCTCGACAATCTGGCCGGAGTCGGGGAGATCGGCGCGGTGTTCGCGGTCGTGCGCGATCGCCGGCGGCCCAGCCGCCGCTATCTGCTGGCCGTCAAGAACAGGCAGGGCGAAACGGAAAACGGCCTGGCGTTCGAGACGCCCGGCGGGCGCATCGTCTGGGGCCGCGACGGCGTGAGCTCGGCGGTGCTTTACGCCACGGCCGGGCAACTCGACCAGTTGGATGCGGCGCTCTGGTTGCGCGGCGAACTGGCGGAAGGCGCGAGGGCCGCCAAAGAGTTGGGTACGATGGCCAACGAGGCGGGCATTCCCTGGCATGTGGTCTATCGGGCCAAGGCCATCGCCGGCGCCGTGGGCTATCGAAAGGGCTTCGGACCAGGAAGCCGTGTCTTTTGGCGCCTGGAAGATGTCAAAACAGCAGCCGAGGAGAACGAAGCGAGCGGCCTGCCGGAGCCAAAAGAGCCGGATTTCACCATAGAAAACGAGAATTCGGGGTTCAGCCACGGAGCGGATCGCGACACGTTTTCCGACCCGGCGGCGCCCGCCGAAATGGCGACGGATTTGGGGTCCGAGGGTCGGAATTCGGGATTCAAGGCGGACGGCGAGTCCGACGCCTCCCCCAGCGACCGCCGCAACCCGCGAATCGAGGAGCGCAACAGCGAGGCCGAACCCATCCGGATGCCCTGGGGCAAGCACGAAGGCGCCCCCGTCGAGAACCTCGACCACCATTACCTTAAGGAAGTGTTGTCATGGGACCGAAAACGGCTCGACGATGATCTGCTGCGGGAGATCGACCGCGTACTCCGCCAGCAACCGTGAGGAACGCCGGTTCGACCCATGCGGAAGGCAAGAAACATGCCCGGCGGCGCTGGGGCGTCGCGGGGCCGCGGTGTTTTCCGGGGCGGGTTAGGCGGGTTAGGCGAGGCCGCGACCGAGCGGATGGTCCCGACCCAAACACGGCGAAAGGCCGTAGCCCGGTCGGAAAAAAATGCGGCGCAAAATTCGGCGATAGGGGCTTGTAAAGCGACGGCCCTTTGTGCCATATTTCACGCTCCTTCGTTTCCTTTTGCCCTGACCGAGCCTTAAAGTGGCTGAATACCTAGCCAAAAATTTGCCCGATTGGGGGCTATTCAACTGGCTCCCCGAGAGCGTGCTCCACGCTTTGGCGTACTTCGTCGTCGCGCTGATCCACTGTATTCTGCTAATCCAAGTGGTGGCGGTGGGCGCGCTGGTATTCATCTGGCTGGAGCGCAAGGTGGCTGGCCGCATCCAGGACCGGCTTGGCCCGACCCGCGTCGGCGGCAAGTTCGGCTGGCTGCAAACGCTGGCCGACGGTCTGAAGCTGATCACCAAGGAAGATCTGATGCCCGGCGCCGCGGATGAGATGCTGTTCAAACTCGCGCCCTACATCAGTTTTTGCGCCTCGTTCGCCGCCTACATCGCCCTGCCCTTCAGCGACGGCTGGGTGGCTCTCGAACTCAACGCCGGCGTGTTCTTCATCCTGGCCGTGATGGGCCTGGAGGTCTTCGGCGTGATCCTGGCCGGTTACTCCTCGGCCTCGAAATGGTCGCTGTTCGGCGGCATGCGCGAAGCGGCCCAGGTCGTGAGCTACGAAGTGCCGATGGGGCTGTGCGTCGTCGTGCCCGTGCTGATCTGCGGCTCGATGGACCTGGTGCAGATCGGACGCATGCAGCAAGGTTGGTTTACCAACTGGCTGATCTTCCACGATCCGTTCACCTTCATCACGTTTTGGGTCTACTTCACCTGCGCCTTGGCCAGCGTCAACCGGGCGCCGTTCGACCTGGCCGAGGCCGAAAGCGAGTTGGTGGCCGGCTTCCACACCGAATACTCCGGTCTGCGCTGGAGCTTCTTCTTCATGGCCGAGTACGGCTCGATGTTCGCCGTCAGCGGGCTGGCCGCCATCTTGTTCTTCGGTGGCTGGAACGGGCCCGTGCCGATAACGTCGATCTTGCACATGACGCACGATGTTCATCCAATCCTTGGCTACCTGGCCAACTTCCTGGGGATGCTCAACTTTGTCTTCAAGTGCTGCCTCTGGGTCACGTTCATGATCTGGATCCGCTGGACGCTGCCGCGGCTGCGGATCGACCAGGTGATGAAGACCTGCCTGAAATACTGCACGCCGATCGCGGCCGTGATGTTCGCAGGCGCCGTCCTCTGGACGTACTGGTTGCCCGGCGGTTTGCCGTGGCAGCGGCCCTTCGGCAATCGGTATTCCGTGAGCGGCACCGGCGCCGCTCCCACGCCGTCCAAGGTTCCCTCCGCGTCGGATCTCACGTTGGCCGCGGGCGAAGAAGGGGGCGCCTAAGCGTGAACTGGCACAGCTTTTTCTTCCTGCTATTCGCCGCCATTTCGTGCGGGTTCGCCGTGATGGTGGTGTTGTCGAGCAACATCGTGCGGATGGCCTTTTACCTGATCGTGTCGCTGGGCGCCACGGCTGGACTGTTTTTTCTGGCCGGTGCCGACTTCGTCGCCGCGATGCAGTTGATGATTTACGTCGGGGGCACGCTCGTGCTGTTGGTATTCGGCGTGATGCTCACCGCCCAGAGTCCGTTCGTGTCGATGAAGACCAGCGGCGGCGATTGGATCTTGGCCTTCCTGCTTTCGGGTTCGTTGTTGGCCTTTCTGATACCCGCCGCGTTCAGCGTGAGCGACTGGCGCGAAGGGGCCACGCCGGCGGTTGGTTCCGTCGACGCGCCGCCGCCGCGCAACACGGCCGACCGGCTCGGGCTGGGCCTCCTGGGCGTGCGGGTCGATAAGCTGGAGGACCGGCCGGCCATGCTGCGGGCCGGCATGGCGGGCTACCTGTTGCCGTTTGAAATTGTATCGGTTCACCTGCTGGTGGTGTTGGTCGGCGCGGCCTACCTGGCCCGCACCAAACGCCGGGCGGGATAAAGAGGTCGAGTTTTCATGGATTTGCTGTCGCAAAGCGTTGGTGTCTCGCACTTCATGGTCGTGGGCGCGATCATGTTCGTGTCGGGCGTGGTCTGCATGGCCACCAAGCGCAACGCCCTGGGCGTGCTGATGGGGATCGAACTGGTGCTCAACGGCGCCAACGTGAACTTCGTGGCCCTTTCCAGCGAGTTCTTGACCAAGGATACTGGGGGGGGCATCGGGCTGGACGGGCAATTGATCGCCTTGTTCGTGATTGTGCTCGCCGCGGCCGAAGCCGCGGTGGCGCTGGCCATCGTGCTCAACTTCTACAACAACCACGCCACGATCGACGTCGATCGGGCCGACGAGTTGAAGGGCTAATGGAAGACCTCCACACCGTTTTGCCGTTCTTGTTGGGCCTCGCCTGGCTGTTGCCGCTGGCGTCGTTCACGCTGATCGTGCTGTTCGGCCCGCGGATGGGCGCGCACGGCGTCGCGGCGAGCTACCTGGCCACCGGCGCCATCGGCTCCGGCTTTCTGCTTTCGGTGGTGGCCTTGCTGGCTTGGGGCCTCAGTTCGCCCGATCGCAACGCCGCCATGTCGCAGCCCGCCGCCTTGGAAGGGCATGGCGAGCATGCCGATGCAAGCGGCCTCGATCAGCAGGGCCTCGACCACCACGGCGGCGGCCACCACGCGGTGACGCCGCCAAGGGCGTATAGCGGCGAATGGTATACCCTGGGGCGGTTCGGCAAGCTCAAGATCACGATCGGCTATTACATCGACGCCTTGACCATAGGCATGTTCGCGATGGTCACGCTGATCGCCACATGCATTCATTTCTACGCCATCGGCTACATGCACGACGAATTGCACGACGTCACCGACCACGAAGTGACGCTCTCCGACGGCCAGCACCTGCGCCGTCCCGGCCGCTTCCACCGTTTCTTTCAGTACATGTCGCTGTTTTGTTTCAGCATGCTGGGGCTGGTGATCGCCGGCAACATCGCGATGGTCTTCGTGTTCTGGGAGCTGGTGGGCATCTGCTCCTACTTTCTGATCGGTTTTTACATCGAGCGGAAGAGCGCCTCGAACGCGGCCAACAAGGCATTCATCGTCAACCGCGTGGGCGACTTCGGCATGATCATCGGGCTGATGGCGCTGTTTGCCAGTCTCGGCACGTTCGCCTTCGGCGACGGCGTGGACGACAAAGGCAAACCCACCGCCGGCATCTTCAGCCAGGTACGCGCCCCGGCCAACCATTACGCCCTTCAGGCGCCCGCCAGCATGGTCCGCGCGGCGGCCGCCGCCAGGGTGCGGGCGATCGTCGCCGACCATTTCCAGGAGGACGCCGAGGAACTGGATGAGGCCCATCTCGCCGCTCCCGCCAAGCCGGCTCGCAAGAGGCCCGATTTCGACAAGATCCAAGCGGCCAGCGAATCGGAAATCGCCGCCGAAATCGCCGACTGGCGCGAGCAGGGCTACGGTTACTGGCTGTTGGTCATCGCCGGCGTCGGCATTTTTTGCGGCTGCGTCGGCAAAAGCGCCCAATTCCCGTTGCACGTTTGGCTTCCCGACGCGATGGAAGGCCCCACGCCCGTCTCGGCCCTGGTGCATTCGGCGACGATGGTCGCCGCCGGAGTCTACCTGGTCGGAAGGTTTTATCCCGTGTTCGCCCCCGAGGTGCTGCTGGTCATCGCCTACACCGGCGCCATCACGCTGCTGCTGGCAGCCACCATCGCGCTGACGGCCACCGACATCAAGCGGGTGTTGGCCTACTCGACCGTCAGCCAACTCGGCTACATGATGCTCGCACTGGGGGTGGGCGGCTGGGCGGCCGGAATGTTCCACCTGATCACGCACGCCTTCTTCAAGAGCCTGCTGTTCCTCTGTTCCGGCTCGGTGATCCACGCCTGCCATACCAACGAGATGCCGAAAATGGGCGGGCTGCTGAAAAAAATGCCGATCACGGGTTACACCATGCTCGTCGGTTGCTTGGCGATCATGGGCGCCGGCGTTCCGTTTCTGATCGGCTTGAGCGGCTACTACTCGAAAGATTCGATCATCGCCCAGGCGATTTCGTTCCAGCAGCGCAACCCGGCGCATGGCACGGTCTTCTTCTACGCCGCGGCCGGCGGCGCGGCGATGACCGCTTTCTACATGTTCCGGCTTTGGTACATGACGTTCCTCGGCCCGCCGCGCGACCATCACATTCACGAGCACGCCCACGAATCGCCCACGATCATGTACGCGCCGTTGATCGTGCTGGCCGTTTTCGCCGCCGTCATCGGTTGGCCGGTTTTCGGCGTGACCGATTTGCTCGAACAAGCACGGCCGGCGGGCGAAACGGGCCAGGGGGTTCTGCTGGCTTCGCTGGCCTATCCCAACGAACACGACAGCCACGCGCCCAACATCCACATGCAGGCCACGCTCTACGCCTTCTCGACGGCGCTGGGCGGCTTTTTGCTGGCCACCGTGTTTTACGGCGTGCGCTGGCTCAACCCCAACGACGTCCGCCAGCAGTTCGGGGCCGTCTATCGTTTCCTGCTGAACAAGTGGTATTTCGACGAGTTGTACGACGCGGTGTTCGTGCGGCCGGCGCGAGGGCTGGCGAAGGTCATCGCGAGCTTCGACCGCCTCGGCATCGACCGGCTGATCGACAACCTGGCCCGCTGGACCCGCGGCCTGGCCGGCATCGACGACCTGATCGACCGTTACCTGGTCGACGGGGCCGTGAACCTGACGGCCGGCTGGACGTATTCGCTGGGCCGCTCGCTCCGCTCGGTGCAAACCGGAAAGCTGCGGCAATACGTGATGCTGATCGTGATCGGCACCGTGGCCTTGACCATTTTAATCAACTTCGCCTCGGCCAAGTAACTTATTAACTCAGGCTTGACATGGAATCGCAATACGTCATCTGGCTCAGTACCATCGTGTTCCTGCCCGCCTTCGGAGCGCTGCTCTTGATGTTCGCGCCCAAGGACAAACCCGAGCAAATCAAGCTCGTGAGCTTGTTCATCACGGTCGCGGTGTTCGGACTGACGTTGATCATCCCGCTGGGCTGGTTAGGACACGAGTCCGCCCACTTCGACAAGGACGTGGCCGAGATGCAAGACGCCTTTTCGAGGGATTGGATTCCCTCGTTCAACATCTACTACCTGATGGGCATGGACGGCATCAGCTTCGCCTTGGTGATCCTGACCTCGTTCGTGAGCATGCTGGCGATGGGGGCGAGTTGGCCGATTCAGAAGCACGTCAAGGCGTATTGCATACTGTTTCTGCTGCTTGAGACGGGCATGTTGGGCGTGTTCCTGGCGCTCGATTTCTTCCTGTTCTACGTATTCTGGGAAGTGATGCTTCTGCCGATGTACTTTTTGATCGGCGTCTGGGGGGGGCCGCGCCGCGAGTACGCCGCGATCAAATTCTTCCTGTACACGCTCTTGGGCAGCGTCTTCATGCTGATCGCCATCCTGATGCTGTACTTCAACAGCGATCTGCGCGAGTTGGCAAAATATAGCGACCTGCCGTCCGCCAACACGGTGGCGGGCGTTCAGCAAAGGCCGGTCGTATGGAAACACTTGTACTTGTCGCAGACCGAGACCGAGCGCGCACAGACACCGGGCGAAAACGCGATCCACACATTCAACATCCTGGCCCTGGCGAAAATGGGCCAGCACACCGACTTGTTCGACGGCGAAATACTTTTCGGCCGCTCGCTGCAATGGTGGGCCTTCCTGCTGTTGTTCATCGGCTTCGCCATCAAGGTGCCGATCGTCCCCCTGCACACCTGGCTGCCCGACGCCCACGTCGAGGCGCCCACGCCGATCTCGATGATCCTGGCCGGCGTGCTCTTGAAGATGGGTGGCTACGGCATCATCCGCATCTGCTATCCGATCTGCCCCGACGCCGGCTACGACCTGGCCTGGATGGTCACCGGCATCGGCGTGCTGAGCATGCTCTACGGGGCTTTCGCCGCCTTGGCCCAGAAAGACTTCAAGCGGCTGGTGGCTTATAGTTCGGTGAGCCACATGGGCTACGTCATGCTGGGCCTGGGGGTTTGGAGCGCCAACGCCCCGAACTACAACCCCGAATACTGGCAAATGGGCATGAACGGGGCCATGTTCCAGATGATCGCCCACGGCATCAGTTCGGCCGGCATGTTCTTCATGGTCGGCGTGATCTACGACCGCGTCCACCACCGCAACCTCGACGAATTCGGCGGATTGTTCGCCAAGGCGCCGGTGTACAGCGGGCTGGCGTTCGGCATCTTTTTCGCCGGGCTGGGGCTACCCGGCCTGTGCGGCTTCATCGGTGAAGTCTTCGTCACGCTCAGCGTCTGGAACTACTCCCAGGCGATGGCCGTGATTTCGGCCTCCACGGTGATCCTGACGGCCGGCTACATCCTCTGGACGCTGCAACGGGTTTACCTCGGTCCCGAGTACCGCGGCCCGCACGGCGACCACATCACCGACATCAACCTCCGCGAAGTGCTGATTGCCGGGCCGCTTTTGGCTTTGGCCATCTGGTTCGGCGTCTACCCGGCCGCGGTGTTCAACTACATGCAGGCCAGCGTCGACCAGGAGGTGGTCGACCTGGCCGACTGGACGCGCGATGTGAAGCAACCGAGGCTGGTCGAAGCGAAACGGAAGGCCAGGGAAGATCGAGAGGATCAGGACGACGCCATGGCCGCGGGCTTGCCGCTGCGCCAGGCCCAACCCCTTGCGCAGGATCCGTAGGGTGGGCACCGCCCACCAGCCCAATGCGCGCATGGAAACGCGGAAACGGGCGATAATTGATATAGGTTCGGGATGTAGCGGAATTCGTGAGAATTCCAACGCGGGAGACGCGGCGGCGGTCGGAACTCTCACGAGTTCCGCTACAAGGATAGTGCTGGAAAAACAACTTCAGGTTTGACGACGTGAACTTTACCTTTTACGATCTCATTCAAGAACTGCTTCCCGACACGGGCAAGTCGTGCCTCGGCTTCAAGCCCGAGCTCACGCTTTGCGTGACGATCGTACTGATGTTGCTGGCACGGCTGCCAAGTTGGGGCCGCAAGCTGAACGCCATGTACATCGGGCTGGCCGGCGTGCTGGTGGCGTTCTATTTCGCCGCCCCTTGGCTGAACCTGATGGGGCAGCCCGACGATTTGCTCAAGACGACGGGCCGGTACGAACTCTTCGACGGGATGTTGGTTTACGACCCGTGGACCGTCTATTTCCGTAGCGTGCTTTTGTTGTTCGCCGCGCTGTTCGTGGTCTTCACCCGCCTGTCCGGCATTCCCGACCGCGAGGACAGTCCCGACTTTTACACGCTCGTGCTGGGCGGCACGCTGGGCATGTGCGTAATGGCTTCGGCCAACCACCTGCTCACGATCTTCCTGGGGGTCGAGATGGCGAGCGTCCCCTCCTATGTTCTGGCGGGCATGCTCAAGGGACGACGCAAAAGCAGCGAAGCGGCGCTGAAATACTCGGTTTACGGCGCCGGCACGTCGGGCGTGATGCTCTACGGCATCAGCCTGCTCGCCGGAGCGCTGGGCACCTGCCACCTGCCCACGATGGCCACGCAACTGGCGTCGCTTACGCCGGACTTGCTGGCCGAACGCCAGGTGGTGTTGATGTTCGGCGGTTTGTTCGTGGCGGTCGGCTTGGCCTTCAAGTTGTCGGCCGTGCCGTTCCACTTCTGGTGCCCGGACGTGTTCGAAGGGGCCAGCGCCGAGGTCAACGCCTTCCTGTCCGTCGCGTCGAAGGCCGCGGCGCTGGCGCTGTTGGTCCGCGTGGCGCTCGGGTTTTCGCACATGCCATACCCGGCCCAGCAAGCTTCGCCCTCCGCCGCCACTCAAAGGGTCGCGGCGCACGGCGACGGCGAGGCCACGCGCAGCGGCGACAACGCGGCGCTCGCGCCGGTTCGACGCTATGCGGTGGGGTTGATCAGCCTCTTGGCCGCTGTCACCTGCACCTTTGGCAACCTGACCGCCTACGCGCAGACCAACATCAAACGGCTGTTGGCCTATTCGACGATCGCGCACGCCGGCTACATGATGATGCCGGTGGCCGCCGCCGTGGCCCTGGCGGGTGACAGACCGCAAGAAGCCCAAAACGCGCTGGCGGCGCTGGCCTTCTACGTGGGCGTTTACCTGTTCATGAATCTGGGCGCCTTCGCGGTGGTCGCCTTCCTCCGCAACGCGATGCGCAGCGAGGAAATCGCCGACTACGCCGGCCTGATCCGTCGTTGTCCGGGCGTGGCGATCCTGTTCTCGATCATCCTGATCAGCCTGATTGGGCTGCCCCCCTTGGCTGGTTTCGTGGGAAAGTTCCTGGCGTTCAGCGCTCTGGCCGATGCGAAGCTGTATCTGTTGCTGGTGATCGGCGGTTTGAACACGGCGCTGAGTTTGTTTTATTATCTGCGCCTGGTGAAGTTGATGACGATCGACGCGGAGCCTCTCGACCGCTTGCCCTTCGCGTTGCCGTTGTTTTCGCCGGCCGGGATTTTCCTGATGTTGGTCACGCTGCCGGTGGTCGTGCTGGGCGTGTTTTTCGACGACTTGAATGTTTGGGCGCAGGCGGCGGCGCAACATTTGCTTTTGTAGGGTGGGCACCGCCCACCAACCCAATGACGTAGGGTGGGCACCGCCCACCAACCCAATGACGTAGGGTGGGCACCGCCCACCAACCCAACATGACCGAACTCCTGTCAGCCTGGAAAGGCTAACCTACGTAGGGTGGGCACCGCCCACCAACCCAATTGTGAACGAGACCACGCGAACCATCGACCTCTTGAACCAGTTGCTGGCGATCATCTATCGGTCGTTTCCGATCTACCTCGCCGACGCCTCGCCGTGGACGCGCGAGGGTGACGCGGTAGCGGCTGACACGCTCAAGAACATCGTGCTCGACCAGCAGGCTTCGGCCCTGCGGATCGTCGAAATGATCTTGCAACGGGGCGGGCGATTCGAGTCGGGCGAATACCCCATGGAGTTTACCGACACGCACTTCCTTTCGCTCGATTTCCTGCTCACGGAGTTGTTGCGCTATCAGCGCCGCGACGTGGCGGCGATCGAGCGGATCGTCACCGCGCTGGCTGGCCACCGCGAGGCGCGTGAACTGGCCGAGGAGACGCTCGGCGGCGAGCGAGCCCATCTCGAAGCCATTGAGGCGCTCGTCGGGCAGCCGGCTCTTTAGGGCCGATTCCAATCAGCCCCTCCGTAGCCTCCTGTTTCAAACGCTCGATCAGGTGAGTGACGAGCAATTCTTGCCAGCCCGTGGCATCAGGCGTTCGCTTGAACATTCGTTCGAGACGTTCGACATCGGTGATCGCCCGCAGCGAATGTTCATCCGCCACGTTTGGCGATCGGGGCGACCGATCGACACATGGACGGCAAGGGAATCGGCCGACGAAGCCAAGAAACGCGGGATCGTCGAATCGATCTCCGCCAGCCAAGTCAATCGCTATCTCGCCGATGCGGCCCTGCAGCCACATCGCAGCAGGTATTGGCTGAATACGACGGAGAAAGACCCGCAGTTATTCCAACAACAGGTCGAGATCGTCTGCGGCTCCTATTTGCAGGCCCCGGCACTATACCACCAGTGTCACACGCACACGGTTTGCGTGGACGAGATGACCGGCATTCAAGCGTTGGAACGCAACGCCCCAACAATTCCCATGAAAGCCGGTCAGCCAGCGCGAATCGAGTTTGAATACACCCGACATGGAACGTTGTGCTTGATCGGGAATTGGCATGTGGTCCGTGGACAAATGATCGCGCCGACCATCAACCCCACCCGTACGGACGAAGATTTTTGCGCGCACATTCAGCAAACGGTGGCGACTGACCCCCTGGCAAGCTGGGTCTTCATCGTGGATAACTTGAACATCCATTCAAGCGAAAGCCTGGTACGTCATGTGGCA
>DATKSN010000180.1:0-14803 GCA_035531595.1 Pirellulales bacterium
ATAAGCCCTACGACCCGTGTTGGCCAAGCGGGTCGGCGGCGTTCCATTCAACCGCACGCGTCCCTGGGGCGTCCCGTACATCCACTTCGGCGCCTGACCGCCCCCGATCAACGCCCATAGCCGCCTCCCGCGAAGCGGTCAGTTCAACCATGTTCTTTGCGACTTGCCCGCGGCCAGCCGTGATGGTCGTTCCGACTTGTCCGCCGCGGGCAACTCACATACGGAGCGAACGTCCCCGCCATACAATAATGCGCGAGCGCTTGGGCGTCCCAACGGTCGGTCTTCCGTTTAGCTGAGCCGACAAGCATCGGGTTGATAACGATTCGCACCCAGTCGGCAAGCGCCCAAAGAACCGGAAAATGGTACGTTGACGTGCTCTCCATCAGGACGCGTCGATGGCCGAGGGGAACGCGATCCTCGAGCCACTCGCGGAGGCACTTTAGCCCGATGGGAGTGGTGTCGAATTTCGCCACGTCGCGGTGCTGACGCCCCGTTTGATAGATCGGCCGAAGCACACACGCCCAGACCATGTCGCGATGGCAGTCGACGCCAGCCCCATACGGAAACCACTTCCCGTCGACCTCGTCCGTCATTGTCTGCCCGGTCGGGTGATGTAGAAATCGCGTCATTTGGGCGCACTCCCATCCGGCGCGCCGCTGCGCCGCGCGGCCGCCGTTCCAACGCCGCGCCCGACCACGGCAATCGCGCCATAAAGGAGCTCGCCGCGAAGCGCCGAGACGCGAAGCGAGGAACTGATCTGGTTCACGATTGCGTTGCGGTGTGCATGTGCCCAGTCAGGCGTGTTGCGCCCAATGAACATCGCGACCGCGCCGTTGCGCACTTCGGCATGAGTCAGTCGGCGCACCGCAGCCCGCGTGCGCGCGCCGTCCTCGTACACCGTGGACGCGACCCGAACGTCCGCGAAACCGGAGTTCGCCCCGACGAACCAGTAATCGCCGTAACACATTTCGGTCCAAAGCAACTCGACCAATTCGCTCAGCATCCGTGCTCCTTTCAGGGTCTAAGAAACGCTGGCCACCCCACGTCGGCGTAAGGTAAATTAACAAACTACCAGAGGTGGACGCGAAACGCGCCAACAAACTTTCGTCGAAGAACGCGCCGCCGTTTGCCAAAGCTTGCAAAGGAGAGCTCACGGGGTATGAATCCCGCACGTCTCAGACAAGGTGAGTGGCGTAAAGGCGGCCAGCATGTTCGCCACTCTACGAAAAAAAAACCCGTCAAGGCCAGTTTGCGAAAAAAATTTTGCGACGCGGTACGATGCGAAATGCGACGCCGTCGCCACCAACCGCCGACCACCGCGGGTCCGCGACAAACTGGCAAAACCGTACCTTTACCCGACGAAAGATTCGACGCGGAGGGCGCGACGGCGCGAGACGTGGGGGAAAGTCTTGGGGCGTCTATGACCGGGCAATCCGCCGAGACGGATTTCCTTGTCGGTACAGGTACGGTTTTGCCAGTTTGTCTTTTGGCATTTTCGGCTGCGCCGAAACCGCCGATGCCGCGCCTAACTCGTATGCACGTTCAATATCCGCGTGTTCACGTGTTCGGTTCGGCACTGGACGGTTGCTCGCTATAATTGGCGCGCGCACCCCCCTCCGACGCTAGCATGAAAATACGGTTGGTCACATGTGCGCAACCGTCCACTAGATTTCTTTGGAACTTCCTAAGGCGTTATGGCATCGTGCTTTGCGCCACTCGCGATAGGTGTACGGTTGGTAGCTGTTTTTGGGTGGTTTAAAAATGACCCTGGTAGCAAGGCGTTGGGCAAATTGACATTTCCCTTCCGTTCGGTACGATGAACCCAATTGCGGGCTGCCCGCGCGTCAACCATTGCCATCGACCACGAATCGCAACGTCGATTCGTGTTCCGCCCACGGAGGTTCCACCGCACATGACCCAGATCGAACAAGCCCGAGCCGGAAGCGTCACGCCGGAAATGGATTACGTAGCCAAGCGAGAGGGGCTCGCGGCGGAGTTGGTCCGCGATGAAGTGGCCCGCGGGCGGATGGTGATCCCCGCCAACAAGGTCCACCTTACCAAGCGCCTGGAACCCATGGGCATCGGCGTGGCCGCCTGCTGCAAGATCAACGCCAACATCGGCAACTCGGCCGTGACCAGCGACATCGACGGCGAACTGGAAAAGTTGCACACGGCGGTCCACTTCGGGGCCGATACCGTGATGGATCTCTCGACCGGCAAGGACATCGACCGCATCCGGCAGGCGATCATCGACGCCTCGCCCGTGCCGATCGGCACCGTGCCGATTTACCAGATGCTCGAGGAGCTCGGCGGCAACATCGAGGACATGCGGCCCCAGCACTTTCTCGACATGGTCGAGCATCAGGCCAAACAGGGGGTCGATTACATGACCGTCCACTGTGGCGTGCTCTTGGAGCACCTGCACCTGACGATGAACCGCGTGACGGGCATCGTCAGCCGGGGCGGCTCGTTGATCGCCAAGTGGATGATGGCCCACCGGCTGCAGAACCCGCTGTACACCCACTTCGAGGATCTCTGCGACATCATGCGCCAGTACGACGTCACCTGGAGCCTGGGCGACAGCCTGCGGCCCGGCTCGATCGCCGACGCCAGCGACGCGGCCCAGTTCGCCGAGCTCGCCGTCTTGGGCGAGCTGACCGAGCGGGGATGGAAGAAGAACACGCAAGTGATGGTCGAGGGTCCGGGGCACATCCCGATGGACCAGATCGAGATGAACGTCAAGAAGCAGATGGAGTGCTGCCGCGAGGCGCCGTTCTACGTGCTGGGTCCCCTGGTCACCGACATCGCGCCGGGCTACGACCACATCACCAGCGCCATCGGCGCGGCCCTGGCCGGTTGGAGCGGCGCGGCGATGCTCTGCTACGTGACGCCGAAGGAGCACCTGGGCTTGCCGGAGACCGAGGACGTGAAGCAGGGGGTGATCGCCTACAAGATCGCGGCGCACGCGGCCGACCTGGCACGCCACCGGCCGGGCTCGCGCGACCGCGACGACGCCTTGAGCCGGGCACGCTTCGCCTTCGACTGGAACGAGCAATTCCGCCTCTCGCTCGACCCCGAGACCGCCCGCCGGATGCACGACGAAACATTGCCGCAGGACACGTTCAAGAGCGCCCACTTCTGCAGCATGTGCGGGCCGAAATACTGCTCGATGAAGATCACCGAGGACATCCGGGCCATGGCCGCCAACGGCGAACCGTTGGTCGTGGGTTAGCATGATTCAAGCACGCATTCGTGAAGGTCACCATCGGTGGACGCTTGACGGAGTTTTATCTCCCCGCGATCTCGGCCATCGCCGCATCGGGAATGTTGAAGTTCGCCGCCACGCTTTGCACGTCGTCGTGGTCGTCGAGTTTATCCATCAGCTTGAGCACGTTGCGGCCCGCTTCGGCGCCAAGATCGACGGTGTTGGTGGGAATGCGGGCGATCTGGCTGACCTCCGGCGTGATCTGCTTGGCGGCCAGCGCATCGGCCACTTGCTGGTATGAGCCAGGGTCGCAGGTGACCTCGAAGCGGTCGCCCTCGCGCTTGACGTCGTCGGCGCCGGCCTCGAGGGCCAACTCCATCAGCGCGTCTTCGTCGATCTGGGCGGCTGGGAACACGAACATTCCCTTCCTTGCGAACATCCAGGCCACGCAGCCCGATTCGCCGAGTTTGCCGCCGCAGATTTCAAAGAGCTTGCGGATTTCGCCCGCGGTGCGGTTGCGGTTGTCGGTCAGGATCTCGCAGAGCACCGCCGCGCCGCCCGGCCCATAGCCCTCGTAGAGCACCTCGTCGAGATTGCCGCCTTCGAGCTCGCCGGTGCCGCGCTTGATGGCCCGCTGGATGTTGTCCTTGGGCATGCTCACGGCGCGCGCGGCGTCGATCGCATAACGCAGGCGCAGGTTGTGGTCGGGGTCGCCGCCGCCCATGCGCGCCGCCACGATGATCGCTTTGGCGAGCTTGCTCCACAACTTGCCGCGCTTGGCGTCAATCAGCGATTTCTTGTGGGCGATGTTCGCCCAATGGGAATGACCTGCCATGGATGTCTCATTCCTGGCCGCGTGCAGTATAGATCAACGCCTAGTCTTCTTCATCCTTCTGGGGCGCTCCTTCCGGGTTCTCGGCAAGCTTGTCCTTGATCGCTTCGAGCTTGTCCTTTTCGCCCTGTTCCTCGCAGCGCTGATACGCCCGTTGCCAGGTCGCACTGGCCTCGGCGGCCAGTCCCGCGGACAGGAGCGCGTCGCCCAGGTGGTCCAGAATCTCGCCGTCGGGCTTCTCGACCTCGGTGGCCTTGCGCAGCTCCACCACTGCTTCGTTGTAACGGCCAAGCTTGTACAACGCCCAGCCAAGCGTGTCGCGATACGCGGCGTTGTCCGGCTCGGCGGCCACGACACGCCGACCCATTTCCAAGGCGCGATCGAGGTGCTTTCCCTGGTTGGCCCACAGGTAGCCCAGGTCGTTCTGGGCCGAGATGTTCCCAGGGTACTCGTCCAGAACCTGCTCAAGCCACTCCTCGGCCCGCGGCACGTCGTGCTGGATCACGCAGATGTTCGACAGCACCAGCCTGGCCCGCTGCAACTGTTCGCGGACCTCGTCCGACTGCCACTCGCCGTCGAAAGCATCAATGAATTCCTTGTAGGCCGTGGCCGCCTCGGCATAGTGCTTGGAGTGAAATAGAATCCAGGGAATGCGACTTTCGAGCCTGGCCCGAGTGCCGGGGTCGGCACGCGCCGCGCGGCCGACGGCGGCCTTCGCGGCCAGCAGCGCCTCGTCGTTCTTGTCGGCCAGTTCCAGGGCGATCGAGAGGAGGCTGTGCAACTCGGAACCGCCGGCCGCCGGTCCCAGATCGTCGATGGCGCGGCGCAGAAGCCGCTCGGCCGCGTCGTACTCCTCATCGGACAACAGACTGAGCGCCCAGGTCTGGTACAAGTCGGACGCGTTCCGCCGCTGGATTTTGATGGCCAGGGCGAGGAACTCGTCGGCGGCGTCGAGTCGCCGGGCCGCGAGCGCCGCCAGCCCGGCCGCCACGCGCTGGTCGTAGCCCAGGCTGTCGGCATTTTCCCGATGCGCCTTGCGCGCCGTTTCGAGCAAGGCCGTGAGCAGTTGGGCGTCGGCCGTGATTTTGTCGGCCTCGTCGCCAAGAACCTTCAGCCAAATCGCCATGAGTCCCTTGCCTTCGATCCCGCGATCCGTCACGAAACGCTGGGCGAAGGCGGCGCTTTCGCCCAGAACCGCGAGCAGCTTGTCGTGCCGGGCCGTCCGCCGATAGATTCCGGCGAGCGCCTGGAATACATCGGGAGAGGGCGACTCGGCGGCGGACTCGGCGTAGAGCGGTTCAGCCCGCTCGGCGTCGTCGGCGGCCCAATAGCGATCCGCCAGGTAGAGCCGCAACGGCGAGTTGGTCGGATCATCGGCGCGGGCTTTCTCCAAGAGCGGGAGCAACTCGGCTTCGCGCCCCAAGTCGGCCAGAACCTTCGATAGCAGTTCGTAAGGGCCGGAGCCTTCCTGGGTTTCGTGGGCCTTGAGGTAGATCTGCAACTGCTCGAACGCTTCGGCCTCCTGACCGCGACGATGATGGAGACCCGCAAGATGGTAGGCGTGGACCGCCGGGTTCGGCGCGGCGGCATTCGCCTTTTCGAAGGCCTCCTTCGCCTGGTCCAGCCGGTCGGCCAAGAGGAACGCTTCGGCGAACAACTCGTAGGTCTTCGCTGGTCCGGCCGCACCGAACAGATTGCGCCGCACGCTCTCGTCGATGCCGAAGTCGTCGGAGTGGTCCAGCGCGGCCATCACCTCCGCGAACGAATCGGCTGCTCGGGCGTACTGTTGTGTCAGAAACTGGAGGTTGCCGGCCTCGAGCGTCAGAATGATATAGCCCGCCGCGCGCTTTTCGGAGTGCAGCGCGCGCGCCTGGTCGTAGAGCTTCAACGCACTTTCGTAGTCCCCCTGACTCCCTAGCACCTTCGCCAGATTCCGCAAGCGGTTGGCATCGGAAGGATCCAACTCGACGGCTTGCATCGCGTAGCGGATCGCTTCGGCCTCGCGGCCCAACTGCGCCGCCAGTCCGATGATCTGGTCCAGGATCGGTAGCGAGGTGCGATCGTGCCGCAAGGCCCGCTGATAAAGCTTCAACGCCCCGGCGAAATCCTCGCGCTGCTCCTTCATTCGCGCCGCGGCGAACAGGCTCACGGCCTCAAGTCGCTCCGCCTCGGCGTCGGTACGCGGATGCGCCGGCACGAAGGGCTGGGGTTTGTCGTCGAGAAACGATTCGCCCGCGTCTTGCCCGGCGGCACCGGAGTCTTGCCCGGCGGCGCCCGCCGGCGCGAGCAACAGCAACCCCGATAGCCAACATACAAGCGTCGCACAACGCACGGCACACCTCCGCGACATGAATCGCCCCACCGCCTTTTGATCCACCGCCCGCTATACTTCACGCGGCCGACAATCAGACATTTTGCCACAAGAAAGCGGTGGCTGGGACAGAGCCTAAGCGATACCCCGGCTAGATAGCCACCGGGGCATCGCTTAGGCCCGGGGCATCGCTTAGGCTCTGCCCCAGCCACCATGAATGTCTCATTCTCGACCGCGTGAAGTATAGGCTTGAAACGAACTGTTATTCTTCATTGTACCAGAAACCCCGTCACGGAGCCACGTCAACGCGGCTTGCGCTTCGCCAGCCCGGCCGAAGCGGATTTCTTTTTTTCGGCCGGTTTTTCGGCCGGCTCTTTCGGGTGCTGCTTCGCCGCCTCGGCGGCCGGTTTGTCGGTTTCGCTTTTCCTGGCCACGAGGGGCTTCTTCGCCGGCTCGGCGGGCCCCTTCTTGCCGACCCCCGGCCTGGTCTCGCCCGTTTCGGCCGGCTGCGCCGAGACGGCCGCTGGCCCCGCGACGGCCGGTTTGGCTCCCTTGCTTTCCTTGGCCGGGCCCGGTTCCTTGGACTCTTTCGCCGGCTTGGCCATCTTCTCCTCGTCGGCCGGCGCCGGCGCCGCGTCGGCTGCTTTGGAACCCTTGGGAGGTCGTTTGGGCAGGTGCTCCTTGCACTCCGGCGCGATTTCGATCAGGATCTTGTGCAGGGCCGGCGCGTAAGGGTTGGCCACGAAGTCGGCGCCGAGTTGATGGGCCAGCGAAGCGAATTCGACCCCCTTGTTCTTGGCAATGGCGCGCTCCATGCCCGGCACCGTGCTCGATTTCTGGTCTGCCTCCGTCACCAGGCCGAGGACGGCGAGGCAATCGAACAAGCCGCGGTCGACCGGAATCGCGTGTCCGCCCAGCACGACCTGCGTCACGTACGCCACCGCGAAGTGTGTGCAACCCTCAAGCTTCTTCAGCCGCTGCTGGGCCACGCCGAGGTTCTGCTTCCTGAGCGCTTCCAGATCGAAAGAATAGGTCGATTCAAACACGCCTTGCAGAATGCGTTTCAGGTTCGAAGCGGCGGCCGACGGGTCGGGCAACGCATGCATCACCTCGGCCAACTCCTTGACCGTGCTCACGCGGACCTCGTTCCAGTCGAAAAAGCCGGTCGACACCGCGGTGTACGCCTTGTCGGCCGCCTCGTACGTCGCGTTTTCCAGGCAGCAGGCGTACAGCAGGTTTTCGAGCACCGGCCGCTCGATCGGGGATACCGGCTTGTAGTGCTTTTTCAGGATCTTGTGAATCCTGCTCAACAGCGTCATGCGGTTCGTTGTGGACATGCGTCTCTCGGAGTCTGCTACAGGGCGTCAGTCATCGGATGATTCGGCGCCGTCGCGGAGGTCGTCGGCGCCCACGTCGGGCGATTCGTCGTCCGTGTTCCGGTCGTCGCGGGTGGGTGGGGCGTCGGTGGCCGGCCCGGCGGGGAGCACGCGACGGAGGATTTCGGCGATCGCGATCGATTTCTTGACCCCCATGTCGAGCAGAAACTCGATCCTGGGGGTGTAGCGCGCATCGATCCTGTCGGCGATTTTCGACTGCAAGAAGCCGGCCGCGCTTTTCAGTCCGGCCATGCTCAGCCGCTGCTTGGTTTCATCGCCCATGATCGAGACGTGGATCTTGGCCTGCCGCATGTCGGGCGTCATCTCGACACGGGTGACGGTGACGTCGCGCACGCGCGGATCGTTCAGCTCGGTAAGGATCGCCATGCTGACAACCTCGCGGACGGCCTCGGCGGCTTTTTGGACTCGGCGACTCGACATTACAATGTTCGGGCGACTTCCTCGACCTTGTAGGCTTCGAGGAGGTCGCCGTCCTTGAGGTCGTTGAATCCACGCAGCTTCATGCCGCATTCCATCCCCTCGCGGACCTCGCGCGCGTCGTCCTTCTCGCGCTTCAGCGATTCGAGCGGGTAGTCGCCGATGATTCGGCTGTCGCGGATCACGCGGACGCGGCAGTTGCGCTCGATGGCGCCCGACAGCACCCGGCAGCCGGCGATCGTCCCCAGCCGGCTGATGACGAACGTGCGCTGCACCAGCGACCGCCCCAGCACCACTTCGCGTTGTTCCGGCTTGAGCATGCCTTCCAGGGCCAGCTTCAGGTCGTCGGTCACCTGGTAGATGATCTCGTAGCGGCGGATTTGCACGCCGCGTTCCTCCGCCAACGAGCGGGCGTTTTCGTCGGGCACGACGTTGAAGCCGATGATGATCGCGTCGGTGACGTCGGCCAGATAAACGTCGGCTTCGGTCACCCCGCCCACCGTCTTCTGCAAGACCTTGATCTGCACCTCGGGGTGTTCGAGCTTGGTGAACTCCTTGATGATCGCCTCGATCGAGCCTTGCGTGTCGGCCCGCAGGATCAGGTTCAGGGTTTGCGCCTCATCGCCGCCCAGCCGTTCGTGCAAGGTTTCGAGCGTCACATGCGCCGTCTGCCGCGAGAGCGCCACGCGCCGCGAGAGTGTGTTGCGGTTTTCGGCGATGCCCCGCGCCTGGGTGATGTCGTCGAGCACGTAGAAGTGCTCGCCGGCGCCGGGCGGTTGGTCGAGCCCGGTGACGTTCACCGGGGTCGCCGGTCCGGCCACGTCGTGGGTGACTCGCGGTTGGAGCGTATCGTACATGGCTTTGACACGGCCGTAGGCGGCGCCGCAAACCACCACGTCGCCCACCTTGAGGTTGCCGTTCTGCACCAGCAGCTTGGCCACCACGCCACGTCCCTCGTGGATCTCGGCCTCCAGGCAGGTGCCGTAGGCCTGGCGGTTCGGATTGGCTTGGTAGTCGTGAAGTTCGGCGATCGTCAGCAGGGTTTCGAGCAGGTCGTCGACTCCCGCTCCGGTCATCGCGCTGCACTTGACCACTTCCGTGTCTCCGCCCCACTCGGTGGGCAGCAATTCGTTGGTGGCCAGTTGTTGCAGGATACGCTCGATGTTGATCCCCGGCAGGTCCATCTTGTTCAAGGCCACCACGATCGGTACTCCAGCGGCCCGCGCGTGGCTGATGGCCTCCTCGGTCTGCGGCATGACACCATCGTCGGCCGCGACGACCAGCACCGCGATATCGGTCACGTTGGCTCCGCGAGCCCGCATTTCGGTGAACGCCTCGTGGCCCGGCGTGTCGACGAAGGCGATGGGCCGGCCGTTGCGATCGATGCGGTAAGCGCGGATGTGCTGGGTGATGCCGCCGCTCTCGCCGCTCACCACGTCGATGCCGATGATCTTGTCGAGAAGCGAGGTCTTGCCGTGGTCGACGTGTCCCAGAAAGGTGACGACGGGCGCGCGCGACTCGAGCGAGGCGGGCGAGTCTTCCTGCGATTCCATCAAGCGGTGCAACTCGCTTTCCGGATCGAACGCCTGACGCACCTCGACCTCGGCGCCGAATTCAAGCGCCAACAGGTCGATCATTTCGGCGTCGAGGTCGGCGGTAATGCTCAAGAGTTTTCCCAGCGCCAAGAGCTTGGTGAGCACGTCGCGGCTGGGTACGCCGATCGCGGCGCAGAACGTCCGCACGGTGCAGGGCAACTGCAGCGGGATGTTCCCCTTGCGCGGCGCGGCCGTGTTCACACCCATCCGCTTTTGCCGCGGCTTGGGCCGCCGCGAACGGCGGGTCTGTTCCTCGTCGACGCCGGAAAGCGAGAGCTTGGGCCGGTCGTTGCCGGTGCGCTTGCGCAGTTGCTGCCGCTGCTCGCGGGTTCCCATCAAGGTATTATCGTCTTTGCCGGCCACGGCCTTGCCGCTGCGTTTGCCGCGATCGCGGCGTTCGGTGCCGGGCAGCGGCGGCAACGCGGGCGCCGAAGGATCGGCGCCGGCGCCGCGGCCCGAACCGCCGGGTTTGCCCGACTTGCCCGCCGCGATGTCGGCTTTCTTCTTCGCTTCGTGCTGCTGCAAATGCTTGCTGAGCGGAGTGGCGGCGCCCGCCTTGTCGCGTTTGAAGGCGGCGCTGGTCAGCTTCAGGTCCGGTTCTTGCGGCCGCGGTTCTTCCGGCTTGGACGGCGCCGAGGGCTGTTGGGCGTTCGGCAGCGGAGCGAAGCGGATGCCCGCGACACGCGGGGCGGGCGGCTTGTCACCATCGGCGGCGGCCGGCTTCTTGGGCGTTTCCGACGAGGGGCGCTCGGACCTGGCCGACAACACCGGTGGCTTGTTGGGTACGCCTGTGGGAGGAATGTATTGCGGCCGAAGCGGCTTGGGCGGCTCGGGAGGCGCTAGGGTGGCCGTGCCCGCCTTGGATGTGGACGCGACCGCCGCGACGGCCGGCTTGGAGGGCTTCGCCGCGCCGCCCGCCAGGTACGCGTTGACCTTGACCACCTCCTCGTCGGTCAGGCTGGCCAGCGCCGATCCCTTGCCCGGCACGCCGGCCTTGGCGCAGATCTCCACCATCTCTTTGCTGTCGATGTTCTTATCTTTAGCAAATGAATAAATCCGTACGGGCAAGTGCTCAATCTCCCTCGACCCAATCCGGCGGGCACGCGGCCCGCCGAACCGGCTCGTATACCATGACCTTTAGTTCATAACCAAAATCTCCCGTAGCCCGTTCAAACGACTTCCTCCGCCCCGGCCTGCTCAGCCGCATCAGTCAACGGCGCGACGACACTGCCGTTGCCGCCGATGTCCCTCCCGTCAGCCCCACTGCCGCCGGACTCACTGCCGCCGGACTCACTGCCGCCGGACTCACTCAACCCCGCCTCAGCGGATTGCTCCGCCGCGCTCCGGGCCGCAAGTTCCTGCGCGTCGCTGGCCGCTGTCGCGGCGTCGATCCGCTCCTGCTCGCGCTGCCGGCGCCGTTCCTCCGTGGCGGCCGCCTCGGCTTCCTTGGCCTTAGCCTCCGCCTGTTCCACAACCTTGTCAACTTGCTCCTGGGTGAGTCCACCCATTTCCATCAGGTCGACCGGCTCGATGACCGAAAGATCATCGTAAGACAAATAGCCCTCGCCGACCAGCTTTTCGCTCAAGGTTTCGTCGACACCTTCCAGGGCGCCGAAACCGGCGATGGCGCGTTCGATCTGCTCGTCCAACTCCTCGCGGGTCATGATTTCGATGTCCCAACCGCAAAGCTTGCTCGCGAGCCGGACGTTCTGCCCTCGGCGTCCGATGGCCAGCGAAAGCTGGTCCTCTCGAACCAGCACGATCGCCCGGCCGAGCATCTTGCATAGGATCACTTCTTCGACCTCGGCGGGCTGCAAAGCGTTGGGGATCAAGACCTGCATGTCGTCGCTCCAGCGGACGATGTCGATGCGTTCGCCGGCCAGTTCGTCGACGATGTTCTTGATTCGGTTGCCGCGCACTCCGACGCACGCGCCCACGCAATCGACGCGTTGGTCGGTGCTGCTGACGGCCACCTTGGTGCGATACCCCGGCTCGCGGGCCATGGCCTTGATTTGGATCACGCCGTCGGCGATTTCGGGAATTTCCTGCTCGAACAATCGGCCGACCAGGGCCGGACGCGTGCGGCTGAGGATCACCTTGACGCGGCTCCCCGCCTTCTTGACCTCGAACACGGTCGCGCGCACGCGCTCGTTGGCGTGGTGCGTTTCACCGGGAATCTGCTCGCTACGGGGCAGAATCGCCTCGCAGTTCTGCAGCGCCACGGTGGCGGCGCCGCCTTCGTACCGCTGCACGACGCCGGTGACCAGTTGGTTTTTCTCTTTCTCGTATTCGTCGTACAATGCGTCGCGTTCGGCTTCGCGAACTTTCTGGATGATCACCTGCTTGGCCGTCTGGGCCACGATCCGTCCCAAGGTCTCACTTTCGTCGAGCGGCTGGCCATTATGCGTTCCGGAAATCGAGCCGTCCGCGCGGTCAATTCCGACGACCACCTCCTGGTCTTCTCCGTATTGCTTCTTGGCCGCGGAGACCAGGGCCGCCTCGATGGCCTGGAAGACGACCTCCTTCTCGATGTTCTTTTCGCGGTGAATCGTATCGATGATTCGCAGCAGTTCGCTGGGGTTCATGGCAGTTCTTTCGGCGCCCGTGGCGCTCTCATTTCAAATTGTCGGCTTGTCGATTTGTAAAGGCCGCAAAATCGTGGAAAACGCCAACTCGTTCTTCTCGTGTCGCCGTGGCGGAACTCCGCGCAGGTTCATGCCCGTCAGCGCGTCGAAGGCGTGGATCCTTCGCGCGTCAAACCAAACCCGCACGCGCTCGCCGGGCCGTGGCCCTCCGCGCGCCGGCGCCCTTGCCCACAACACATGCGCGTTCTCCGCCCCGCCGCGTTCCCCCAACGGCCCGCCGGACTCACCCAACGGCCCGAACTGGATCATCGTCGATTCTCCCAAAGGTTCGACCGCCACGACCTCCGCGGCGCCGGCCAAAACCCCGCTGCCACCGTCGCCCCCGTAACCGTCGCCCCCGTAACCGTCGCGCAGGTAACCGTCGCCCCCGTAACCGTCGCCCCCGTAACGGTCGCCCAGGTATACGTCCTCCGAACGAATTCCCAACGTCACACGGCTCTTCGCGGGTCCGTGCCCCTCGCCCCCCAGCCCATCCAACCAGCGTTCGTCGATGACCATGGTCCAACCCTTCCCGATGAATCGCTTGCCACCTGGCCGCCCCGGTGTTTCCCCGCTGTCCATTGAATTGCCCCATTCCCCCTCGATCAAGTTCATTGGCGGGTTGCCCACGAAGGCCGCCACCCAACGATCCGCCGGGCGATCGTAAACTTCCTGGGCAAGCCCGACCTGCCTGACTCGACCTCCTTCCATCACCGCCACTCGATCAGCCAAGGCCAGGGCCTCGACCTGGTCGTGTGTCACATAAACCATCGTCGTCGCCAGCCGCGTGTGCAGCCGCTTCAGTTCGCGCCGCATCTCCAGTCGCAACTGGGCGTCCAGGTTCGACAACGGCTCGTCGAACAAGAACGCCGCCGGCTCGCGAACGATCGCTCGTCCCAGAGCCACCCGCTGCCTCTGGCCGCCCGACAACTCGGCCGGCTTGCGGTCGAGCAACCCTTCGATTCCCAAGCTCGCCGCCACCTGCCGGACTCGTGCTTCGATCTCGCCCCGTGTTTTGATCTGGAACCATCCTCCGTAACGCAAGTTCAACCCAAATGCCAAGTTTCCGCGCACCGTCAGGTGCGGGTACAAGGCCTGGCTTTGAAACACCATCGCGATGTTTCGCCGCCGGGGCGCATCGCCGTTGACGATGCGGCCGCCAATGCGAACCGTGCCGGCGGAAGCATGTTCCAGCCCGGCGATCAGCCGCAATATCGTCGTCTTACCGCAGCCGCTAGGACCGAGGAGCACCAGGAGTTCGTGGTCGCGGATCTCCAAATTGAGATCCTTGACGGCCACGACGCCGCCGGGGTAGACCCTCGAAACACCCGCGAGGTCCACATCGGCCATGTTGCCCTCCGCCAACGGCGACGGAATTGCCTTTCGGCCATGCACTTAGCCGACTCTGGAATGCAATTAAGATAGCGGTCGCGCTAGGGGGTGTCAAGCTGCAACGATCTGGTCGCGACGCGAGCCCGGATTATCCCCGGATCATGAATAATCCGGGCTAGCGGGAGGGGATGCCGTGGTGTACGCTTACGATCAATGACCCGACTCTGTAGGGAACGCCCTCCGTGGCGTTCCGTGAAGCGGGTGCGACGACTTCTGGCGCGGCCATGTATTACCTTAACGTCTCACTGACCGTCAACGATGTCGACCGCGTCGATGCCATCCGCGGATTGCTGGCCCAGCAGGGGAGGCTGTCGCGCGACGAGCCGGGCTGTGTGCGTTTTGAAGTCTATCAATCACAAAGCGATCCCCGGCGGTTTGTGTTGGTTGAAACTTGGGAATCGAAGGCCGCCTGGGAGGTCCATCGCCAGGGCAAGGCCGTCAGCGAGATTTACCTGCCGCAGGTCATTCCCCACGTCCAGCGCGATTCGCACCCCTGCGCGCTCATCGAGTAGGCAACGCCCTCCCTGGCATTGCCGTGTTCGGGGCACCCGCGCAGCCGGTCGGCTCCGCGTGGGAACACATCGTCGGCGGCCCCGCAAGTAGGGTGGGCACCGCCCACCAACCCAAATGATTCTTTGCCTTGAACCGTGTGCCCTACCCGGCTCGGGCACGTTGCCTGAAAATTGAGCACCAAAACCCGAGCGCGGCGCCGGCTGAAACGGCTGGCAAATCCTTGACGCGAAAATCTGTTTTCTATGGAGTTTTTGGGGCGTTTTTCGATCGGCGGCGCTGTGCTTCGGCTCATCGCGTTCGGCACCTGGCTGCCTATGGCGAGCGGGGGGCGTTAGCCCCCTGTTGGCTTGTCCGGCGCCGTCACACTATACTGCACGCGGCCAAGAATGAGACATTTTGTCACGAGAAGGTGGTGGCTGGTGGCAGAGCGTAAGCGATGCCCCGGCTACATAGCGACCGGGGCATCGCTTAGGCTCTGCCCCAGCCACCGTGAACGTCTCATTCCGGGCCGCGTGCA
>DATKSN010000181.1:0-27293 GCA_035531595.1 Pirellulales bacterium
ACCCCGCCCCGTAAACCCCGCCCTTAGACGTATGTCTTGAACCCCGCCCCGTTTACGTCGAGGCGTTGAAAGTGGGACGAAATCGCCACTTCGGCCACTCAGCGGGGGAGTTCTCCGGCCAAAATCGGGGAGACGTAGCACAGGGCAAACAGGGGCAGGAGCCGGAGGCGGCGTAGCGGCGTGCATGGGGATCCTGCGGTCGGCCGCCCCCCCGGCCCCGCCATGCTCCGCTGCGCTGCGCATGGCGGGGCCGGGGGGGCGGCGAGGAGGGAATTCTAATTGTCGTTAAAGGGGAGAAGTAATTGTCGCCGAACAGTTGCTGCGGCGGAGTCGGCCGAACGCACGCCACTGGTCGTCCGGCGTGTTGTCAGGGTTACGGAGCCACTCGTACTTTGTCCCCACAAGCCGGTCATCCCCCTCTGCCCGTAATTCTTTGTTCTCCTGCCGCCGCACCTTGTCAACCGCCTCGCCGAGATGCTTGGCGACGTGGAACTTGTCGTACACGATTTTCTTTTCCGCGTCCGGCAAGTGCTCCAGCGTGGATCGCACGTAAGCGTCACACATGTCCATTGCGACTCCCTCGATTTTGCCAAGCTGCGCCTCGCTGAGCTGCTTCCAAAAGCCGTCCAAGCTTGACTGCTTGCGGTCGGCCGCGACGTACAGCACATGGCCAGTGTCCAGGTCGGTCACGATCGTCACGTACTTGTGGCCCTTTTTGAATGACTTTTCGTCGACCCCTAAATACTGCGGTTCTTGGGGCTTGCGACGTTCCAGACCGCGCCGCACTGCCCGCTCCATGATCCCATGCACTTGGTCCCAGGTAAGTCTCATTCGTCGCGCAACCGCCTCTTGGCTCGCCGAGCTCAACCAGTCGATGACGAGCCGCTCGAACAGCGCCGTGAAATGACTCAGGGGCTCTGCCCAAGGCACACGTACCAATCGTACTCCATGCTCTGGGCACTTCGTGCGCGGAACTTCGGCATGCACGGTCGTGCGGTACTGGCATGTGTCCAAATGACGCCAAGTCCGTTGCTTCTCATGATCGTGCAGCGGACAAGTCCGCTCGCATTCCGGGCACGACCAGGTGGCCCCCTCCTCGTGCGATAGATAGACTTGCACTCCACCGTCTTCGTCTTCTAGATCGAGCTCGACGCGCTCGACACCCCAAGGGACGCCAATTCCTAGGATTTGCTGGTACAGTTGATGGTCTTGCATCGTGTGGGCTCCTCCAAGCAGGGAATATCCCTTCCAACGTATCAGCTGGTTTTTGTCTTGCCAGTGGCTTGCGTCATGGGGCGCCGCGCGCTACAACCAACGTTGAACTGGGCGGAGGATGGACCCTTATCTTGAGGGAGATGATTGGACAAGTTTTCACACGCAATCCTGCCTTCGAAACATCTACGACCTGGGCGGCTTCGACCTCGTCCTGGACTATTCCAAAGCACCCGCCGTGCCGATTCGGGAGTTGGTCTGAGCATGGCCCTGGTGTAGGCTAATTCATATGCTCAGCGACGACCAGATTGATCGCATCACCGCCGCACGGCGGACATTCCTGTTTGGCGGGCTGATGCTCGTTGTCACGGCGTGCGCGCTGCCACGAGGCTGGGGCATTGGCGTCATCTCCGGATTCATGCTTTTCTCGTTAGGCATCTACGGAGCGTCCTTGAGCAAGTGGCGTTTTGAGCCTGGCCTGTGGATGTTGGCCGCACTTCTCGCCGTCACACTTGGGTCGTGTTGGGCCTATTTTGAGATACTGAGTTTTCAATCAATCTTCTTGAAGGCCGCTCGTAACCAGCCGGCGAAGGGCGTTACCCGGGAGCAAATCATGTTCTCCGTGGATTCCACCATTGCCTTGGTTATATTGTCCCAAGCGGTTCGCCTGGCTGCATCCGTCGCGGTCAAGAATTGGCAGCGAATACGGCGTCGCAAGGACGACCTACGAGCTTGACGCTTCCCAATCGCGCCAACTAGACTGCCAGCATCGGATCAAAGCTCGTTGATGTTTTCCTGGCGTGGATGGTTCTGCTGCCCCTGGGGTTCTTCGTTGATGGCCGTGCTGGTGCAGATCAAGAATGCTTGCAAGAGCTACGGCGACCAGGTGTTGCTGGACGGCGCGGAAGCGACCTTGACCGACGACGTCAAGGTGGGCTTCGTCGGCCGCAACGGGGCGGGCAAGAGCACGCTGCTGCGCGTCATGCTGGGGGACGAGGAGCTCGACCGCGGCGAGGTGCTGCGCCACCCCAGGCTACGGCTGGGCTACTTGCGCCAACACGACCCCTTCCTCCCCGGCGAAACCGCCCAGGAGTTTCTGATCCGCGACAGCGGACAGCCCGACTGGAAGTGCGGCGAAGTCGCCGGCCAGTTCGAGCTGAAAGGCGCCTACCTCGACGGCCCCGTCGCGAAGCTCTCGGGCGGCTGGCAGACACGCCTGAAACTGGCGGCGCTTCTGCTGCATGAGCCGAACCTGCTGCTGCTCGACGAGCCGACGAACTTTCTCGACCTGCGCACGCAGATCCTGCTCGAACACTTCCTGCGGAACTATTCGGAGGCATGCCTGATCGTCTCGCACGATCGGGCCTTCCTGGCCTCGACGTGCGGCCACACGCTGGGCCTCGCGCGCGGCAAGCTGACGATGTTCCCAGGCAAGATCGACGCCTTTCTCGAATACGAGCGCGAGCGGCGCGAGCACGCCGAGCGGTCGAACGCCGCCGTCCTGGCCAAGCGACGGCACCTGGAAGAGTTCATCGCCAAGAACAAAGCCCGAGCCAGCACCGCCACGCGGGCGCGCTCGAAGAGCAAGCAGCTCGAACGACTGGAGTTGGTCGAGATCGCCGGCGATGAGCCGACGGCGCGAATCCGCGCTCCGATCGTCGAGCCGCGTCAAGGGCCCGCCCTGCGCTGCCGCGATCTGGCGATTGGATACCCCGGGCGCCAGGTCGCCGCGGGCATCGATCTGGAGATCGACCACGGCGCGCGAGCGGCCATCGTGGGCGATAACGGCCAGGGAAAAACCACGTTCCTGCGCTCGGTGGTCGACTCGCTCGCGCCGCTGGCGGGTGAGGTGCGTTGGGGTTACGGCTGCCTGGTCGGCGTCTATGCGCAGCACGTCTATACGAGTTTACCCCAGGGGCAGACCGTGCTGGAATACCTGGAGTACAACGCGGCGTCGGGCACGAAGACGCAGGAGATTCTCGACCTGGCCGGCGCGCTCTTGTTCCGCGGCGAGCATGTGCGGAAGCGGATCTCCGTGCTCTCCGGCGGCGAACGCGCCCGGCTTTGCCTGGCCGGCTTGTTGCTGAGCCAAACCAACGTGCTGGTGCTCGACGAGCCGGGCAACCACCTCGACGTCGATACGGTCGAGGAACTCGCCGAGGCGTTTCTGGGCTATCAAGGCACCGTGATCTTCACCAGTCACGACAGGCACTTCTTGAAGCGCGTCGCGACGTGCGTCGTGGAAGTGCGCGACGGCCATGTGACGAATTATCGCGGGCAATACGACGCCTACCTGTACTCGGTGAACAAGGAGATCGAAGAGGGCGAGCGAGAGCAGGCGACGCGGCCGGCGAAGGTGCCGCCGGCGGCGCGACCGCCGCGCAAGGCCGCCGCGCGTCCGGCGCGGCGGAACGAACGCGAGCTGCGCAAGGAGATCACCGCCTTGGAGCGGACGATTGCCCGGCTCGACGAGCAAAAACGCCAAATCAACGGTCAGTTGCTCGAAGCGACCGATCCGGCCGAGGCGCTCCGTCTCCACAACGAGGTTTCCGGACTGACCTCGCAGCTCACGGAGGCCGAAGCGCGCTGGTGCCTCCTGCAGGAAGATGTTGACGAGGCGTAGACCGATCAGCGTTTGCCGGGCATCTTCCGCTAAGAGCCTATCGCAGAACCGTGAGCGACGGCAGAGCCAGCCGGAGTTGCTTGACGCCGTTGTCGGAGACCGGAGCGCCGGTCAGGTCGAGGCTCCGCAATTGGGTCAGCGTTTGCAAGAACGGCAGGCCGGCGTCAGTCACCTGCGTGTGGCTCAAGTCGAGGTGCGTGAGGCCCGCCAGCGCGGCAATGATCTCCAGCCCGGCGTCGCTCACGAAGCTGCGGGCCAGCCTCAGCTCCTGAAGCGGCATTCGCAACAGGAATTCGAGGCACGCATCGGTGACGTCGGGCCCCAAGGCCAGCGTTTCCAAGCCGGCCAGACCAGCCAGCCTTTGCACCCCGGCGTCGGTGATGCGGCTCTGGCTGAGATCGAGATCCCGCAGATTGCTGAAGCCCGCCAGGTGCTCCAACCCCTCGTCCGTGACCCACATGCCGGACAATTGCAACGATTCGATCCGCCGCAGCGCCGCGACGTGCTCCAGCCCGGCGTCGGTCACGCGCGTGTCGTGCAGCGAAAGCTCGCGGAGTTGCGTGAGACGCTTGAGGTGCGCCAGGCCGGCGTCGGAAATGCCCGAGCCTCCCACGGCCAGAGTTCCGAGCTTCACCAGGCCGGCCAGGTTCTTCAGGCCGGCGTCGCTGATCCGGGCGTCGCGCAGACCGAGCGTCTCGAGGTTCGTCAGACCGGCCAGGGCGACGAGTCCCTTGTCGGTCAGACGACCGTTGTGAATGACCAACACCTCGAGTTGCTTAAGGCCTTTCAGGTTCGCCATGCCGGCGTCGCTGAGATGGCTTCCTTCGAGCTTGAGCGATTTAAGGGCCGGCAGCATGGCCAACTCAGCCAGCCCCGCGTCACGGAGCCGCTCGCCGCGGAGGTCGAGCTCTTCGAGCTGCTCCAAGCCAGCGAGCTTGGCGAGGCCGGCGCCGGTGACTTGGGTTCCGCGCAGGCGCAGCGATTCGAGCTCTTCGAGAGAGGCCAAGGGCGCCAGCCCCGCGTCGCTGACGCGAACCACGTCGAGCAAGAGCGAGTGCAGGCCGGTCAACGCCTTGAGCTGCGCCACACCCGCGTCGCTGATGTGCCGGCTCACGATCTCGAGCGAGTCGAGCTTGGCGCACGCGGCCAGCGCCGCCAGCCCCCGATCGCTGACGCGGGTCTCGATGAGCGACAGCGTTTCGAGTTCGGGGAACCTTGCCACGTTGGCCAGCAGGGCGTCGGTCACCGCCGGTCCGTGGAGCTCGACCGTCACGACCGGCGCGCCCGGCCGCGCCTCGTCGACTTCGGTATGCCCGCCAAGTCGTTCGATCTCCTCGACGATGGCGCCGAGATCGTCGTCCGTCTCATCGGCCGCGGCCGGCACGGCGGCAACGAGCAGCGCCGGAATCACGAGCAGCAACCAAGCGCCCAATCGCATCAGTCGTCCTCCCGATTGAAGTTGTTTTTCATTGAACCATTTCACGCCGCCGGCACCGAAGGCAGCAACCCGGCGACCGTATCAAGCAGATCCTTGATCGCAATCGGCATCGACAGCACCCGTTGGTGCGGGGCCAGGTCGGGGCCGGCCTTCTCCTTCCATTCGTGGTGATCCGGCCCTAGCAGCAGCAGGGCGGGAATGTGGTTCGTTTGTGTGCCCGCCGCGAATTCATTGAAGGCTGATATGGCCGATTCGCCCAACTGGCCGGTGCTGAACAGAATGCAATCGGCAGGCTTCTTGTCGTCTTGGAATTGGGCCAAGGCGCGTCGCGGGTCGCTGGTGACCAGCACGCGATACCCGGCGTTCTTCAAATTCGTACGAAACGAATCCTGCATCCGCGTGCTCGATTCGACGATCATCAGGCTGTGACGCTGGGCGTCGGTGGCCAGCACGGCGGTCAGCCGCTCGCGCTCGGCCTGCCACTTCTTAAACTCGACTTCGCTCGCATCGACGGGCGGGCCGGCCTGGTCGTCGCCGGCCGCCAACCGCTCGGCGGCGATGTTCAAATCGACCAGCATCTGCGCCGGGGTCTGGTAACGGCGGCTGGGATCGAGGTCCATCGCCTGATTGATCACCTGCGCCACCACGCGGGGCACTTCCGGGATGGCCTGGTGGACCGGCGCGACGTCGAAGAAACGCGATTTCGACAAGCGTTGAATCCGGTCGCGTGTTTCGTTCAACGGCGATTTGCCTTGCAACATGTGGTAATAGATCACGCCGAGAAAATAAATGTCGCTGCGGAGGTCGTCTTTGCGCACGCCGGTGGCCCGTTCGAGTCCGGCATAGTCGATCGTCCGCTGGTTGAGTCCGTCGACCGTTTCCTCGCTGAACGCGGCGTCGGTGGCGGCGAGGCCGAAGTCGGCCAGCTTGGCCTGCCCCTTGCTCGAGACCAGGATGTTGGTCAGCTTGAGGTCGCGGTGCGAAACCCCATGTTCCACGGCGTACCGCAGTCCGGAGGCCATGTCGATCATCAGCCGGGTGGCCTCGACGGGCACGAGCTTCTTGCGGATCTTGATGAACTCGCGCAGGTTGCGGCCTTCGACGAACTCCATCACCAGGAAATGCGTCGTCCCCTTGGAATACACCTCGTGGATCGGCACGATGTTGGGGTGCCGCAACGACTTGCCGACCAGCCCCTCGCGGCAGAAATGTTCCGTCTGGGCGGGATTGTCGCTGTAGCGCTTCCTGAGCACCTTGATCGCCCGCACCACCCTCGTGTCTTTGTGAACGGCCCGATAAACGCGCGCGAAGCTACCCCCGGCGAGCATGTAGAGCGCTTTGTAGTCGCCGTAGAAGTAACCGCCGCGCTCGTTCTTGAGCAGGCGGTCGAGTTGGAAGTTGGTCAGCAACTCGCGACGCAGCAAGAACTGTGCGAATTCATCCGCCGGCACGTCGCGGCGGCCGAACTCACCCCAGACGTCTTGCAGTTGCCTCTCGTCCAACAAGTTGAGGTCGAACGCGCGCTGAGCGATTTGTTCAGCGTTCAGTTCCGCCATGGCGGCATTCCCTCACGATCATTGAAGATTCGTGTGACTGTCGCTCATCTTACTCCGTCGCGTCAACGGCCGCAATCATGTCAGTCCCCTCCCCACTAGGCTTGCTCAACCCGCCGGCGGAAATCATCCCTCTCGCGGCGTGTGGCTTCCAGGTCGAACAGCAGGTACTTCGTGTCGAGCCGCAACTGGCTCAAGGCGTCCTGCACCAGGTTCAAGATCCGGCGGCGCCGTCGAGTGCTCTCGACGACCCGTAGCAAAATCGGCTCGATCGGCATCCGCTGTTCGGCGGGCAACGATTCGATGGCTGTGCTCAAGTCCATCAGGTCGCGCGGCAATTCTTCGGTCGGGGTGTGGGCAAGTCGCGGGGTCAGGCTCATGGGTTGCGGTCTCCAGTGGGATAGGTCTGGCATCGAGTAGAGCAGACGCCGTGCCGGTTGGCAAACCGCGTCTGGCACATTGCGGCTAAGTGATTTTCCACAAGGCATTTACGTCGTTCGCCACATGTTCGTCCGCCGTGATCCTGTGTTAAAAAAACAACGGCCGTTGTTCAAAAATGCCCCATCCGCTCTGGAGATGATTCGCAAATCGTGATACAAGCCCACCCTATATCAATGATCGCCCGAATCGGTGAATTCTCGCGCGCATTGGGATGGCGGGCGGTGCCGACGCTTCGAGCCTATCCCAAAACCGCCAGGCAGGCGGGACGCCTGCACCACAAGGCGGTTTTGGGATAGGCTCCTTAGCTTAGTAGCGTGGGCTTTAGCGCTTTAGCCCGCGTTCGTTGTGGGCGGTGCCCACCCTACAAAGAATGGGCCGAATCGCGTGCCCGTGGTTTTTTCGCGACACTCAGCCGGATGCGACCTCGAAAGCACCAACGTACGAAATCGCCCCATGCGAGCCGTCGTCCGGCCGGCTTCTTTCCGGCCGGCTGCCTGTTCGCGCGTTGTCGCGCCGCGGTCATGTCCACCGTCGCCGTCGCCTGGCTCATGGGCGTGATGGGTGGAAGGGACGCCTCGGCTCAGACCACCCTTCGCGAGGATTTCGAGACCGCTGATCCGAGTTGGCACGATTCCGGCGGCGACACGAAGTACCGTATCGAGGCCCACCAGCGAACCAGTCAAAGGCCGCATTCCGGCACAGGCTGCGAATACGTCGAGATCAACGCCGGCAACGGCACCCACGTCCATCTCAGCCACGACGTGGGGCGAGCGCCGGTGATGGCCGAACTGGCGCCCAGCGTTTGGGTCCGTTCCAACCGGCTGGGCGTGCGACTCCTGGCGCGTGTCGTATTGCCGCACACCACCGAGCCGGAAACCGGCAAGCCGGTCACGCGGCTCTTGGCCGGAACCAGCAACTCCCGCACGGGACGTTGGCAGCAATTACGAGTCGACGACGTGCCGGGACTGTTGACTCGCCAAATCCGCACGCTGCGCGTCGAGCGGCACGGCGACGTCGACGCGCGTGAGGCCTATGTCGATCGGTTGATTCTGAACGCCTATGGCGGCGCCGGCCGCACGCGGCTCTGGATCGACGAACTCGAAGTCGCCGGCGTCGTCCATTCGCGGCGCGACGCGGCGGGCGGCGTGACCTTGGCCGGCTACCTCGATGAATTCGACCCGCGATCCGCCCGACGCCCGAAGATCGAAATCAACGGCACCGTGCTGCTGGCCGATGGCAAGGCGATGTTTCCCCGCATGATCGAATACCAGGGGGAACCGCTTTCGTTCCTCAAGGCGATCGGCTTCAACGCCGTGCGCCTCTTCAAGCCGGCGTCGCCCGATCTGTTGGCCGAGGCGGCGCGGGCGGGAATGTGGATCGTCTGCCCGCCGCCGCGGCCCGCGGGCCTGGACGGCACCCAAGGCGAGCCGGCCGTGCTCGCGCCGTTCGATTCACGTTACGATCCGGTATTGGCCTGGCACCTGGGCGACGGGCTCACCGCGCGCGACCGCGGGCGGATCATGCGCTGGACGGAAGCCGTCCGCCAGGCCGACGGCGACGCGGTGCGTCTGGTGGTCTGCGACGCCGAAGCCGATTTGAAGAAGTACAGCCGCATCGCCGATAGCTTGTCGGTCATGATGGTCCACCGATCGCCTCTGGGCAGCGGCTTCGAGCTAACCGCCTACGCCGCATGGCTGCGCGAACGACCTCACCTGGCCCTTGGCGAGCCGACTTTCTGGGCCACCATTCAAACGCAAATGGCGCCCGAACTGGTGGAACAGGTGGCGCTGCTCTCAGCCGGCCGCGCCCCGCCGCCGGTGGTCGAGAGTGAGCAGATTCGCTTGCTGGTCCAGTCGGCCATCGCGGCCCAGGTCCGCGGCCTTTGCTTCGCATCGCGCACGCCCCTGGACGCCCCCGACCCGATCACCCGCCAGCGCGCCCTGACGCTCGAAGCCATCAACCTCGAGCTCGAACTGATCCAGCCGTGGTTGGCCGCCGGCACCCTTTCGTCGTCGGTGCCCGGCGCGGACATCGACGGCGAAAACCCGGGCGTCTATGTGGCGGTTCTGCAAACGGAACGCACGCGATTGCTGGTTCCCGTGTGGACGGGCAAGAGCGGCGACCAGTTCGTGCCCGACCAGTTGGCCGGCAATGACATCAGCTTCATCATACCTGGCGTGCCGGAGGCCACGAACGCCTTTGAGATTACGCCCGACGGACTGAAACCGATGGGCCGGCTACGCAAGCGAGGTGGGCTGCATATCAAGCCGTCGGAACTGGGTTTGAACTCATTGGTGCTCCTGACCGATGAACCCGCCATCAGCGGACTGACGCAACGCCTTCCGACGCTGGGGCCAAGGCTCGCGGCGATCCAGCTCAATCTGGTCGAATACAAGTTCGACCGGGTGGCCGGAACCGACGGCGAACTGGCGAAGCTGTCGCACCCGCTGAAGCAGTCGAGCGCCTGGCTCAACGGCGCGCGCGACCATTTGCGGTTGGCCGCGAAGGAGCTGGCGTCGCGCAGGTTCGCGGCCGCCATGCAGGAGACCGAGCGCGCGGCGCGTTCCTTGCGGATCTTGGCCCGAGCCCACTGGGAGAATGCCTCGGGTGAGCTCGGTTCGCCGCTGGCGAGTCCTTTGGCGGTGAATCTGGTCACATTGCCGCAACATTGGCTCGTGTCGGCCAAACTGAAGGCGGCCCGACGAGGGCGCAATCTGTTGCCCGGCGGCGACATGGAACACTTCCAGCAGATGCGCAAGGACGGTTGGGAAATCTCGCGCTACGGCCGGCAGGTCCGAATGTCCGGCGAGCACTCACCCATCGAACCGCATTCGGGCCGCTACAGCCTGCGTTTGTCGAGCTTTCCCGCCGACCCCGAAAACCCGCCCGCGCTGGTCGAAACGGCGCCCCTCTGGGTCCGCACACCGCCGGTTCCGGTGCTGGCGGGCCAATGGTATTCCATTCGTGGCTGGGTCCGCGTCCCGGCGCCGATCACCGGCAGCCACGACGGACTCTTGATCTTCGACTCGCTGGGTGGCAAACCGCTGGCTGAGCGGATCAGCGAGAGCAAGGGCTGGCGCGAGTTCACGTTTTACCGCGTCGCGCCGAAGGCGGCACGCGTGAGCGTGACCCTCGCGCTGACGGGGCTGGGCGACGCATGGATCGATGACCTGACCATCGAACCGCTCTTGTTCCGCCTCTCACCGCGCCTCTCACCGCGCCTCGGGCCGCCGCCCGGTGCCGGCCGCGCCGCCGAGCGGCGCGTGGCTCCAGGGCCGCGGTAGGTGGCTGGTGGCAGAGCCTAAGCGATGCCCCGGCTAGAAAGCGACCGGGGCATCGCTGACGCTCTGCCCCAGCCACCGTGCCACCGTGAATGTAAGTTCAACGCTGGGCCTTGCTTGCGCCGCGGGTTAGTGTGGAAAGGGCGATCCGGTGAGAATCTCATAGGCCTCGATGTACCTTTGGCGCGTCTTGGCCACCACGTCGTCAGGGAGCGCCGGCGGAGGGCTTTGTTTGTCCCAGCCGGTCGTTTCCAGCCAATCGCGCACGAATTGCTTGTCGAATGACGGCTGGCCCCGGCCCGGAGCGAAACGATCGGCCGGCCAGAAACGCGAACTGTCGGGCGTGAGCGCTTCGTCGATCAGGATCAGCCGCCCCTGGTCGGCCCCCGGCGCGATCACATGCCCCCACTCGAACTTCGTGTCGGCGATGATGATCCCGCGGGCCAGTGCGTACTCGGCGCCTCGCCGGTACACTTCCAAGCTGCGCCGTCGAAGCTCCTCGGACACCCCTTGGCCGACGATCGCCACCATCCGCTCGAACGAAATGTTTTCGTCATGGCCGCTTTCGGCCTTGGTGGCCGGCGTGAAGATCGGCTCGGGTAGCCGGTCGCTCTCGACCAGCCCCGGCGGCGGCGTAAGGCCGCAAACCGTGCCCTGGCGGCGGTATTCCTTCCAGCCCGATCCCGAAAGATAGCCGCGCACCACGCATTCGATCGGCACCACCTGAGTCTTTCGGACCAGCATCGTACGGCCCGCCAGCGCCTCGCGGTCGGCGCCCCGAGGCAGGTCGCAGCGGTCGATGTCGCCGGCCAGCAGATGGTGCGGCTCACCAAGCCGCTCGAACCAGAAAACGCTGGTTTGGGTCAATACCCGCCCTTTGTCGGGAATGCCGGTGGGAAGTACCCAATCGAAAGCGCTGATGCGATCGGTGGCGATCAGAAGCAGCCGGTCGCCCAGGTCGTAAACGTCGCGCACCTTGCCGCGGCGCGCGGCTAGGCCGGCGAGCGATGTTTCGAGAACGACGGGTCGCGGCATGGTTCAAACGGCAAGCGCAGGAAGGCAAACGCGGCACAACGTGCAATCTTTGTGGCTGGTGGCAGAGCGTAAGCGATGCCCCGGCTAGATAGCGACCGGGGCATCGCTTACGCTCTGCCCCAGCCACCGTGAATGTCTCATGGTCGGCCGCGTGAAGTATAATAGTTAAAGTATAACGGCCCGGCGGGAAACTCAAAGGGGCTTGTCGATGCATTGGGTGCATTGGGCGTGCGGCTTGAACCAATCGCCCGGCTCGGATAAACTTGCACTATGCGCCCCGAGGCGGTCACGGTTGGAGACCTTCGGCCCGTCGCTTGTCGCCGCGCGGAATCCTTTGTCCTTTTTGGCGCTCGGTAAACCACCATGTCGGCCGGCTCGTTGCGGATGATCGTGCCTCCCAATGGTTGCTTGACGCAACGCCGCATCGAGCGCGCCTACATGGCCGGTTCCGACCAGATCCCCTGGCCCTGCCGCACCCGGCTGCGCGATGGCGAGCTGGTGCTCGAGCGGAACGTGGCGGACTCGGGCAAATTCCACATTCCCTGGCCCGTCGAGGGACACGGCGAGGTGGTGCTCTGCACCGGCACGTTGATGGAGCGGGCGCGTCCCTATCAACTGCTGGTCGAACTGGCGCGTGGCAAGCTGAACCAGGTCCGCAACCAGATCGCCGATTGGCAAACGATGGGGCTGGTCGTGTCCGCCAAGGTCGAAGCGGCCCTGCGCAAGGCGCTGGTGTACCTGTCGCATGCGGTGACCTTGCAACACGACGTGGTCAAGGCCGCGGAGCAGGCGGAAAAGGCGATCGTGTCGGCGCTGGACGTCGCCGATCTGCTGGTGGGAGCGTACGCCGAACAGGCCATGACGGTTCGCCGCCGTCAATCGTCGAAGGTGGGCATCTTGCTGGGCTCCTGCCTCGGCAACGAACCGATCGACCCCACGCTGGTCGGCTGGTACGTCAAGGCGTTCAACGCGGCGCTGGTGCCGTTTGCGTGGCGCGCCGTCGAAACCGTCGAGGGCGCGCATCAATGGTCCGCTTCCGACCGCCAATTGGCCTGGTGCCGCGAGCACGACCTGACGGTTTGCGGCGGGCCTTTGGTGCGGCCGGATCGCGAGGGGCTGCCCGACTGGCTATACCTCTGGGAAGGAGACTTCAACAACATCCAGTCGTTCGTCAGCGATTACGTCGAAAGCGTGGTGACTCGCTATCACGGGCAGGTCCAGGCCTGGCAATGCGCCGCGCGGATGAACGTGAACGATGCGCTGTCGCTCACCGAAAATCAACGGCTGCGGCTGGCCAGGCGGGGATTCGAAATCACGCACGACATCGATCCCAACACGCCGCTCATCATGCGGATCGACCAGCCCTGGGCCGAATACATGAGCCACACGGCCCCCGACCTCTCGCCGCTGCACTTCGCCGATGAGTTGGTGCGGACGGGGGCGCAACTGTCGGGGATCGCGCTGGAAATCAACATGGGGTACGAGCCCGGCGGCAGTTTTTTTCGCGACCGGTTGGAGTTGAGCCGGCTCTTGGATCTCTGGAGTTGTCTCTGCTTGCCTTTGCATCTGATCGTGTCGGTGCCCAGCCATGAACAAGCCACGCCGTCGCCGCGTGGCCGGCCGACTCCCTTGGCCGGCACGTTCCCCGGCGGCTGGTCGCCGGAAAACCAGGCGGCTTGGATTCGGAATTACCTGCCCGTCATCTTCGCCAAACCGGCCGTCGAAGGGGTTTTCTGGAACCAACTGCGCGACGTCGAGGGGTGCGAGTTTCCTCATGGCGGTCTGGTCGACGCTTCGGGTGCCGTCAAGCCCTCCCTGCCGGCCTTGGCCTCGTTAAGGAAAAAGTTCCTCGACTGAGTCCATCGGGTCGAAAGCCAATCCGCGGTTTCTTCTGGGCCGCCGAAGGCGGGGCGACCGTCAAGGGGCCGCCGACGGCGGAGCGTGGGAACGAGTGTGGACCACGGCTCATTCCTCCGCCGTGGCGCGCTCGAGATCGAGCGCGACGAATTTGAGCAGTTCCTCGTCGCTCAGCTCGGTCAGCGCCGTCTCGCCCCCGTGGTCCAATAAATGGTCGGCCAGTCGCTGTTTCTCCGCCAGCATCCGGTCGATCTGCTCTTCGACGGTCCCGCGGCAGACGAACTTGTGGACCAGCACGTTCTTCTTCTGGCCGATGCGAAACGCGCGGTCGGTGGCCTGGTTCTCGACGGCCGGGTTCCACCAGCGGTCGAAATGCACCACATGCGAGGCCGCCGTCAGGTTCAAGCCCGTTCCCCCCGCCTTGACCGAAATCACGAAGAACGGCGGCCCGTCGTCCGCCTGGAACTGCCGCACCAATTCCTTGCGCTTGCCGACCGCCACTCCGCCGTGCAGCACCAAGCCCGGCCGCCCAAAGACCCCGGCCAGGTACTCGGCCAGCGGCCCAGTGAGCGTTTGGAACTGCGTGAACACCAGCACCCGCTCCTGCCGCTCGATGATCACCCGGCAAATCGTCGCCAGCCGCTCGAACTTGCCGCTGTCGCGCGGCGCAAACTCGGTCTCACGCAAATACTGCGAGGGATGGTTGCAGATTTGCTTGAGTTGCATCAAGGTCGAGAGCACGATCCCGCGGCGGGCCATCGCGTCGGCCGACTCCAATCGCCGCGCGAACTCCTTGACGGCCCGCTCGTAGAGCACCGCCTGCTTCTTGGCCAGTCCGCAATCGACGCGCATCTCGGTCTTGTCCGGCAGATCGGGCACGATCGCCGGATCGGTCTTCAGCCGCCGCAGGATGTACGGCCGCACCAGCCGCCGCAGGGCGCCGAAGGCGCCGGCGTTCTGCTTGCGATTCAGCCCCTTGACGAACCGTTTGAATTGCGCGGCGGAGCCCAAGAGCCCCGGGCAGCAGAAGTCGAGCAGCGACCAGACGTCGCCCAGGTGGTTTTCGACCGGCGTGCCGGTGAGCGCGATCCGGGCGGCGGCGTCGAGTTGCTTGACGGCGCGGGTTTGCGCCGTCGAGGCGTTCTTGATGGCCTGCGCCTCGTCGAGCACGACGAGTTGCCAGGCCACTTTCCGCAGCCAATCGCCGCGCCAGACCAGGCCGTAGGTCGTGACGACGACATCGAAATCGGCCAAAGCGCGAGTCGGGTCGGCCGCGACGCTCGCCAGTTTCTCGGCATCGCATTCGGAGCGGTGCGCATGGAAGGCGCGCAGCGTCGGGGCGAACCGCTCGATTTCTTGCTTCCAATTTCCGACCAGCGAGGCGGGCACGACCAGCAGGCTGGGCCCGCGGCCGGGCGGGCGCCGTTCGCGCCGGCGCTGCAGCAGCAGGTCGATCACCTGGATCGTCTTGCCCAGCCCCATGTCGTCGGCCAGGCAGGCGCCCAGTCCGAGCCGCGTCATGAACCAGAGCCAGCGCACGCCGTCGGCCTGGTAAGGCCGCAGGGTGGCCTGCAAGTCTCGGCCGGGCTGGAAGCCGGTCACGCCGCCGGGGTCGCGGATCGTCGCCAGCGTTTGCCGTAGCCAGTCGCCGGCGTCGACTCGCATCCACTCGTCGGCCTGTGGTTTCACGTCGCCCTCGAGCGTCGCCCCCGACAACAGCCGCATGCCGTGAATGAAGTCGATGCCGTCGGCGTGTTCCCGTTCGAGCCGTTTCCAGTGTTCCAGGGCTTCTTGCAGCTTTTCGCGGTCGACTTCGACCCAGCGTCCGCGCAACAGCAGCAGGCCCTCGGTGGCGGCCAGGATTTGCGCCCGCTCATCGTCGGTGAGTTGCTCGCCGTCGAGCGCCAGGTCGGCCGAGAAATCGAGCAATTCGTTCGCGCCGAGTTGGCCCGATGCATTCTGCCCGATCCGCACGCGCACTTCGGGTCGGTGCGGCCGGCGCGCGTTCCACCAGTCGGGCACCTGCACGACCAGGCCGCTTTGTTCCATCCGCGGCACGTCGGTCAGGAAGCGGTGCGCCTGGCCGATCGACCATGCCTGCGGTCGGAACAGATCCCGGCTGTCGAGCAGCTCGCGGACCAACGTGCAGTTTTCGGCCGCCCGCCGTACGGGAACCAACAGGGCCGCCAGCCTCGCCTGGTCGTTCTCGCCCGCGTATTGCTTGAGCGCCTCGCCCAGCGGCAGATGTTTCAGCCGCGCCGCCGACGACATGCCGTGGGTGTAGGTCGCCAGGAAGGCGAAGGGCCGGCCGGGGTCGCGGCGGTTCTCGGCCAGGTGAAACGTGACGCGACCCAGCAAGTGCCAAAGTGGGTTGACGCTCCGCAGGAATGCCTCCCAACCCTCGGCGTGCGCGGCGGCGCGCGCCAGCACCAGTTCGCCGAGCTCGCGCCACAAGTGGCGCAGCAGGTCGGCCGTGAGGTATTCCAGCCCGCGCATCGGCGGCGCCGCGGTGATGCGTTCGTTCAACTCTTCCTCGCCGGGGGGGGGCAGTACGTCGTCGCTCTCGGATTTCGCTAGGCCCCTCGGCGCCTCTTCGCCCAGGCCGCACAAGGCATGAAAAAGCCGCGTGGCCAGGTCACGCCAGAAGACCATTGCGGCGGGTAATCGCTCCTCAAGCGAGTGCGAAGCGAGCTCAAACAGGCCCGCCGACGACGATTCGGCAAAGACGCGCCGGAGGGCTTCGGCCGTGGCCGGCGGCAACTCCGTCGCTTCCTCATCGTCGAACTCGAAGATCAGTCGTCCCGCGGGCGTGATGGCGATCGATGGTCCCATGCCGAAGAAGATACGCGGCGGTCGAAAAAAAACAACCGCCCAACCCGACAACGTGAAACGGCAACTGGCGGCGGTGTGGCCCCATGGCGCTGTTTGCATTGGCCGTCGCGGCGTCGGCATACCGGCTGTGCCACATGGCGACTCCCGTCGCGGCCCTCGTGGGCGCCGCCGCGCTCGTCGCGCTGCCGCGGCAGTTTGCGCACGCGCGCCCACAACGGTTCTGTAGGAAACGCCCTCCATCATGGCGTTCCGTGTCCCACCAGACGACGTCGCACCAGCCTCACGGAACGCCACGGAGGGCGTTCCCTACAGAGTCGGTCCCGTCTTCGGATTCTAGCCTTGAAGGGGGCCAGCTCGGGCAGAGCCTAAGCGATGCCCCGGTTGCTATCTAGGCCGGATTATTCATGGTATTCATGGTCCCGTAGCTGGCTTCGCAAGAAGTCAGGCCGTGGACGCGAGTTACGCCAGAGTTCTTGCGAATTCTGCTACAGCACAGTGCGCGAGTTCCTCCCCGGACCATGAATAATCCGGGCTAAGCGATGCCCCGGTCGCTATCGAGCCGGGGCATCGCTTAGGCTCTGCCACCAGCCACCGCGTTCTCGTGGCAAAACGTCTCATTGTCGGCCGCGTGAAGTATATTTCAGCAGCCATTCCGCCGCCGCCGTCGGCTCGCCGCCTTCGCCGCCGGTAAACACCGTCAGGCCGTCGGCCTGGCCGGCGGCGGCATAGGCCGAGCGGACGACGGCCGGCGCTTCTGGTCCCTCACCGGCGAGCCAGAGCGGGCGCGGCGCGACCAACGCCAAGATGCCGGGCAGATCGCCGTATTTGACGCTCCCAGGCAGGAAGTTGGCGTCGGCGAAATCGTTGAGCTTGCCGAAGCGGAAGCCCGCCGTATCGACGACGGCGCGGCTCACGGCGTCGCCCGCCTGGGCGCAGGCGGCCGCCACCCAGGCACCCGCGCCGTCGAGCCCCACCAGGTCGATCCGTTCAGGTTGTTGCTCATGGTGCTTGACGAACGAGACCAGGCTCAAAATATCATCGACCCGTTGCGCAAAGAGCGGATGGTTGTAGCCGTAGGTGAAACCGGCGAATTGGCGGGGTGTATTCACCTTGCGGTTCTTGACGGGCCCTTGACCGGCGAGCAAGAATTCGCCCTGGTAGAGCAGGTCGATGCCGGCCACCGACGCGCCGACCGCCAGCAACTTGCGGATTTCGCCTTTCAGGCCGCCGTCGCTGCCGTAAAGACCGGCCTTGCCGGCCTCGTCGATCCAGACCACGACCTGCTTGTTCCATTGCTTGGGTTGCAAGAACAAGGTCGGCAGCTCCTGGCCGTGCTCCGCGTCGCGCAAGAGCCCCACGAATTCGAGATAGTCGCCGCGGTCCTGCTCGCCGGTCTTCTCGAACTCGACCTTTCCTGCGGCAGGTAGCCCGTGGCCGATCATCACGTCGACCGCGCCGCCCACGACCTCGCGGTACTTCGCCAGCGAAACGGCGTCCTTGGGCGCCAGCGCAGCGAGCCGGCGCGCTGAGCTTTCCTCGAGGTAACGGCACAGGCCGCGTTCATAATCGTCGCCCGCCGGCGGCTTGGGGTGCGCGTCGTCCCAGACGGTCATCTCGGCCACCGTAAGCGGCTCGAAGTCTTCCTCGACGATTGGCTCTTCCAGGCCCAGCTTGAGGTGCCGATTGAACCACTGATACATCACGGCCCGGCTGACGTAGTTGTAGTTATGGTCGAAGTGGATCAGGGGTTTGGCCATCACGTTGTCTTCGGCGCCAAGCAGTTGATAAAGCCGCTTGAGCTCGGGCAGTCCCTTGCCGGTGATCGCGATCGTCCAATCGTTGGCCCCCGTCATGCCCAGCGGCTTGGGAGCGAACAAAGCGGCAATCTCGACGTTGCCCGTGTCGATCCGCAGGTAGTCGCAGTTCTCGCAGGTGCAGCCGCCTTGCATGGCGGTCGAGACCATCACCGCCGGAAAGGCCACGGCCGGCCGCGAATCGACGGCGCAGAGCATGAACGTCTGCGTGCCACCGCCGCTGGCCCCGGTCACGCCAATCCGCGCCGGATCGACGTCGGGCAACTCGCAAAGCCAGTCGAGCGCCCGGATGGAATTGTAGGTTTGCAGGCCCATGATGTTCTGCAATCGCAGTTCGGCTTGCGGGCTGAAAAGGCCCCACTTCTCCATCATCTCCAGTTGCGGCCGGGGGTCGCCGTAACGGTGCGCGACGTCGAAGGGAATCTGCTGGCTGTCGGCGTACCCGACCATGTCATAATGGAACACGACGCAACCCATGCGCGCCAGTTGCATGCAGCGGGCCTGCAACGGGAAACGGCCGCAATTCACGAACCGCTCCGCGCCTTCGACAATTTGCTTTTTCGCCAGGGCCAAGCCTTGATCGACGAAACGGCCGTTGCTCCAATGTCCGTGCGGGCAAAGCACGCCCGGCAACTTCCCCGTTCGCCCCTTGGGCCTGTAGAGACTGCCGGTCACGAAATGGCCCGGATAGCTTTCCAGGTAGACCCGCTCGACCGTGTACTCGCCACGATCGACCTTGCCGTGGATCACGGCGTTCGCCGGCGTTCGCCCGGGCATCGGCCAAAGACCGGTGGCCACCTTCACCTGCCGCCGCACGCGCTCGGCGCGTTTTTCCCAATCGGCCACGCTCGCGCTGGGCAGAAAGGGGAAATCACCATTCAGGTCTTTGAGCGGCCCCAGCCGTTTGTCGCCGGGCTGCTTGCCGTCGGCCAGCGCGCTGGGCGCATCGGCCCGGCTCGGCACGGGCCGTGCGGCGGCGATGATGATGAACCCCGCCACGACGATCAGGCGGGTGAATCGGACGATTGGCGAACAGGGTGCGGTGGGCTGGTTCATAAGGACTTTCTTTCCTGGGATCGTGGCAATTCAGAATCGGTGGGGTCGCAACCGGCAATGCAACTAATTTACGCCATCGCGATCAAGCAAGCCACCCCGCTACCGGTTGGAAAGGGATCGTCGACGACAGGTGGGGGCGCTTCGGCTACAATCAAGAGAAAGGAGGTTCAACCATGACCATTCATGCGGTTTACGAGAACGGCGTTTTCCGTCCGACCGAGAAGGTGGAGTTTCCCGATCCGTGCGAGGTCGAGATCGACGTTCGCCAGGTTAAGCAAGCGCCCAAGTTGCCAACCCTGGACGACGTTTACGAAATCCTCGGCAGGCGACACTCTTCGGGTGAGCACGACCTCGCCGAACGTCATAACGAGCATCAGCCGTGACTGTCGTATTTCTTGACACGGTGGGGCTGATCGCCCAATGGGACGCGGGCGACCAGTGGCACGCTTTGGCGGATGCGGCCTACCAGCAGATGGTTGCCCAACGCAAATCGGTGCTGACGACGATCTTCATTCTGCTGGAATGCGGTAACACGGCGGCCCGGCGCACCTTTCGGAGCGACGTTTGCGAGTTGCGGCAGACACTTGAACGTCGCAATGAGTTGATCGTGCCGACTGAGGATGACTGGAAAGAAGCATGGGCGGCGTACGAGCGTGGCGAAGCGGCCCAGGCCGGGATCGTCGATCACGTCTCCTTCGCCGTCATGCGTCGGCTGGGAATCACCGAAGCCTTCACGAACGACCGGCATTTCCAGGCTGCGGGGTTCACCACGCTATTCTGAGTTCCGGGAGCGCCATGGTTATTCCCTTCGTCATCGACAATCAGGAACGTGAATGTCCCATGGTCGGCCGCGTGAAGTCTCATCCGAACCCTCTGGAAAGCGAGAATTCTCCGTGATCGTCGTCATGAAACGCAACGCCACCAGCGAGGAGCTCCGGCACATGGTCCAACGCGTCGAAAGCCTTGGACTGAAGGCCCATGTTCTGTACGGCGTCGAACGCACCGTGATCGCCGCCATCGGCCCGGAACGTGATGGGCTGAAGGACTCGCTCGAAAGCGGCACGGGCGTGGCGGAAGTGCTGCCGATCCTGGCCCCTTACAAGATCGCCAGCCGCGAAGTGAAGAACGAGCCAACGGTGATCTCGGTCGGCAGCCTCAAAATCGGCGGCCGGCACCTGGGCGTGATCGCCGGTCCGTGTTCGGTGGAGAACGAAGATCAAATCCTGCGCACGGCGCGGGCGGTCAAGGCGGCCGGCGCCACCGCCCTGCGAGGCGGGGCTTTCAAGCCGCGGACCAGTCCCTACAGCTTCCAGGGGTTGAAGGAAGAAGGTCTCAAGCTTCTGGCCGCGGCCCGCGACGCCACCGGCCTGGCCGTGGTCACCGAGGTGTTGGCCACCGAGGACGTCTCGCTGGTGGCCCAATACGCCGACGTCGCGCAGATCGGCGCCCGCAACATGCAGAACTATCGCCTCCTGGAGGCCGTGGGCAAGATGCCGCAGCCCGTGCTCTTGAAACGCGGCCCCAGCGCGACGATGGAGGAATTGCTCTTGGCCGCCGAGTACATCCTTGACGCCGGCAATCCGCGGGTCATGCTCTGCGAGCGCGGCATCCGCACCTTCGAGTCGCACACGCGGTTCACGCTCCCCTTGGCCTCGGTCCCCTACCTGCACGCCAAGACGCACCTTCCGGTGGTCGTCGATCCCAGCCACGGCACCGGCCACACCTACCTTGTACCGCAAATGGCCGCCGCGAGCGTCGCCGCCGGCGCCGACGGACTGATCTTGGAGGTGCATCCCGACCCGGAAAACGCCATGAGCGATGGTTATCAATCGCTCAACATCGAACAGTTCCAACAGACCGTGCAACTCTGCCGCCGCGTCGCCGAGGCGCTGGGCAAGGAGATGTAGCTGAATCCGCGTAATCTGTGGATGAAAAACCCCCCGAGTTACGGGAGTGATCCACAGATTACGCAGATTTCACAGATTGGTTTTCGGAGTGGCCGATCCCTCGGTTGGCGCGTCGCGACGTTGGCGCGTCGGAACCTATGGCGTCGCTTTCGGGCGACGGCACGACCACCTTTCCTAAAATCTGTGAAATCTGCGTAATCTGTGGATGAAAAACCGTATCCGTCGATTGTTCAAGTCGTCCTGTTCCCGCTTGGCCGCCTATCCGTAAACCATTCGCTCGAACTGCAGACTTTCGCCGCCGAAGTTGAGCAGCAATCCGCGGCGGAAGCCCGTCGCCTTGAGGTAGTTCAGTAACTGCGCGCGTTCGACGCCTGTGATCGCCGCGAGCGCCTTGAGCTCGACGACGATGTCGCCAAAGCAGATGAAGTCGGGGCGGTATGTGACGTCCGGCAGGGGCTGTCCCTTGTAAAGGACGACGATCTCGGGCTGCGGCCGGGCTGGCAGTTTGCGATCCGCCAATTCCACCTCCATCGCTCTCTGATAAACCGGTTCGAGGAAGCCCGATCCCAGTCGGCCGCCGTTGAGAGCCTCGCTCAAGTGCGTGAGCCAAGCCGTGTGAAAACCGTGAAAAGTACCCGCGTCGACGCGAGCCCAGTCGTGAACGGGCATAACGGGCGCCTCCCTCAATACGGAACTTGCCGCGGTCCTTCCACCACTGGCCCCACCACCCTATCATACCACCAAGCGGTGGCTGGTGGCAGAGCCTAAGCGATGCCCCGGCTAGTTAGCGACTGGGGCATCGCTTAGGCTCTGCCCCAGCCACCGTGAATGTCTCATTCTCAGCCGCGTGAAGTATCGCTGAATTCGCTGGAATTCAGGCGGCGTCGAGCGCGGCGAGGATCTGAATTCCAGCGAATTCAGCTACCAGCGCGGAGCGTTTGGCGTCGCGTTCAGGGCGTCGTCGAAGCTGCGGGGCCGTCCGCCGCGCGGTAGCGCGGTCGGTATGAGCGCGTCGTTCCAGCCGCGGGATTCGGTGACGCCGATTGCGGCGCCGCGGCGCCGAGGGGATAGCGCGCAGCCATCGTCGGAAACGGTTGCGGCGCGGTGGGCTGCCCGCTCACCACGCCCCGCGATCCGCTGGGCTGCGAGGGGGAAGGTCCATAGCCGGCCGGCGACGGATACCGTCCTTGGCCCGGCTGTGGATAAGTCGGCGGATACGGGCCTTGGCCGGCGACGGGATACGGATTCGTCGCGAAGGTCGAGTAGGGGCCTTGGCTCACCGGTCCATTCGTCGACGCCGCTTGCGGCGCACGCGGCACTCCCGCCTGATTGGCGACCCAGTCGCCGCGTGCCGTATTGGGCGCCGGCGAACCGGGTGTGCCCGGGGCGGCGCCAGTAGGTGGAACGGTGCCGGCAGGCGGCCAATCCGACGCGGCGAACCGTACCGGTTGGGCATCGGCCGGCTTCAACTGCTCGTCGTCCAGCGGGCGCGTGTACGACACGAGTTGTCCCTCATGGCGCACGCGCTCGATCAGACCGTCGAGGGCGGGAACGTGGCCCCACTGCTTGTCCATCCGCTGGCCATCGATGCGGCAGCTTACATTCACGCCCGGGGCCGGGTTCCCGGCCAGGTGGAAGTATCCGGTTTGCGTGAGCTGGCCAATGACGCCATCCAAATCGGAACGCGGAACGTCCAGCGCCCAGGCTTCATAGATCCCGTCGGCCAGCTTGACGCCGGGCAGGCCGTTCTGCGTCAAGACCTGGTACGCCTCGTCGGCCCAACGGCGCCAGGTCGGCTTTTTCGTGCCCGCGTTGATCGCCGGCGGCTTGCGCGCCTCAACGACGACTTCGGCCAAAGCGTAGCCCGGATGGCCGTCGGGATGAGGGTATTGCACCGCGAGCCGGACAACCGAACGATCAGGGTAGGGGCCGCTCGGCTTTTGCTCGTACGACACCTGACGGCCCGTGATATTGGCCACGTTCACCGACTCGCTGAGCTTGCCGGCGTCGATGCGGTAGGTGAGCGTCGCCATCTGGTACATGCCAACGGTCGAATCGATCCGCACCGCGCGGGGCTGAACCGCTACGCAGCCGGCCGTCGAGACCAGCACCGCCAACAGCCATATCCCCCGTTTCACCGGTAGTCCTCTCGAATAGGATGAAACACGTCCAATGCCCGGACGGGCTCGTCGCCGGCGATCACCTTATGTTTCACGCCACCGGGAATCCGCCACATCATTCCCGGCCCAATCGTTCGCGACTCGCCGCCCACGATAAACTCGGCCTCGCCCTCGAGCATCAGGCCCATTTGCTCGTGGGGGTGGGAATGCTCCTCCACCACGGCATGCGGCTCGAACTCGACCAGCGACAGCATCATCGAATCGCCATAAGTCGTGTAAATGTCGACTCCTGGGAAAATCCGATGGTGTGAGCAATCTTTCTTATCGACGTAAAACCCGAACATCTTGAAAACTCCGATTTATCGTTAGGGCTTAAAGGCCAAGATGGGCACTCGGGCCTGATTCTGTGGGGAACGCCCTCCGTGGCGTTCCGTGTCCCGCGTGCCGACGTCATACGCGCTTCACGGAACGCCACGGAGGGCGTTCCCCACAGATGCCGTATCCCCGACGATCCTAGCCTCAATTCCCAGCAGCCGATTGTACTTCGCCAGCCGCTCGCCGCGCTGGATCGAGCCGATTTTGATCAGCTCGGCGGACGTGCCGACGGCGAGATCGGCGATCGTCGAGTCCTCGGTTTCGCCACTGCGCGCCGACACCACGCGTGCGTAACCGGCCCGGCGAGCCAGCCGCATCGTCTCCAGCGTCTCGGTCAAGGTGCCGATCTGGTTGACCTTCACCAACACGCTGTTGGCCACGCCGGCGTCGATTCCGCGCCGCAAGCGCGCCGAATGGGTGGCGAAGAGGTCGTCGCCCACGAGTTTCACTCGCCCTCCCAATCGCCGCGTGAGCTCGCGCCAGCCATCCCAGTCGTCCTCCGCCAGGCCGTCCTCGATGCTGGTGATCGGGAATTCGGCGACCATCGACTCGAGCTCGTCGATCATTTCGGCGCTGGTCAGCCGCCGCCCACCGGTGGCTTTCAGGTGGTAGTGGCGGCCGTCGAAAAAGTGACTGCTCGCCACATCCAGCGCGATCGTCACGTCGCGCCGGGGCGCGAGGCCGGCGGCCTCGATCGCCCGCACGATGAATTCGGCGGCTGCGCGATTGCTCGAGAGTCGCGGCCCGTAGCCGCCTTCGTCGCCCACCAGCCTCCCCTCGTAGCCGGCCTCCGTAAGCAGCTTGCCGAGCCGCCGGGCAACACGGACGATCCACTCCAGGCCGGCGGAGTAGGTCGGAGCGCCGACGGGCATGATCAGGAAATCCTGAAAGTCGAGATTGCCGCCCGCGTGCAGCCCGCCGGAGATCATATTGGTCATCGGCAGAGGCATCCGGCAATCGTCCGGCGGGCTATCGCCCTGGGCCGTGTGGCTCGCCCGCCAAAGCTCGTGCAGGTGCCGAAAAAGCGGCACATGTCGCGCCGCGGCCGCGGCGTGGGCCGCGGCGAGCGAGACGCCCAGCAAGGCATTGGCGCCGAGCTTCGACTTGTCGGGCGTACCGTCGACTTCAATGAGCCGCGCATCGAGTGCGAATTGGTCGGCCGGGTCGGTCCCCAACACGGCGGGCGCCAGAACCTGGTGGACGTTGGCCACCGCCCGCAGCACACCCAGACCGTCGTAGCGCGTGAGGTCGCCGTCGCGCAGCTCGTGTGCTTCGGCCTTGCCCGTGCTCGCCCCCGCCGGCACGATGGCAACGCCGGCGCTGCCGTCGGCACAGGTCATTTCGACCCGCACCGTCGGATGGCCGCGGCTATCGAGCACCTCGCGCGCGTCAATTTGGGAGATGGCGGTCAATTTGCAGGTTCCAAGGTAGCCTTCGGGCGGGCCGTTGAAAAGACTTGCTAAGATGTACTTCACGCGGCCGACAATGAGACATCCACCACCCAACGGGTCGTTGAAAAAGTATCCCAAACGCGCAGTGAAAAGCAACCGATACCGACTGCAAATGACCATTTCCTCTCGCACACCGGAAGGCCGCCCGAACCATTGTCCGGTCTGCCGGCAGGAGTTGACGATCGAGCCGTCACGTCCGCCGGGCGACGCGCCCTGCCCGAACTGCGGCCACCTGCTTTGGTTCGATGAAGGAGGGACGATCCGCGACCTGGCAGGCGTCGCGGCGAGGCGACGCATGCTCAAGGCCGGCGTCGTGCTGGTGGGGGTGCTGTTGGTCTTGGCGCTCATCATTTTCGGCGTGCCGGGCTTGAGCCCGGTCGAGTTGACGGTGATCGTCGCCTTGGCCGCCGCCTTGTTCGGATCGCGGCTATTCCACGCGTTCAACCGCGCCAGGCGGTTGTGGCCCTTCCGTCGCCGATGAGGAGATGACCCACTCGGTAGGGAACGCCCTCCGTGGCGTTCCGTGCCCTGCCGGACGACGTCGCACCGCCTCACGGAACGCCACGGAGGGCGTTCCCTACAGAACCCCATGCGACGATCTACATCACCGCGAAATAGTTTTCCACGGCGAAATCAAGCCCCTCCGGCGTCATTTCCGGCGGCTGCTTCTGGTAGTGGCAGTAATTGCGGATCTGCAACAGCAGGTCGCGGGGCTGGCAACAGCGGAACGGCCGGTTGACGGGCCGGTAGTGCGTGTCGATCAGGTAATCGACCGCCGTCTCCGAGTACGTGAAGCCCAGCTTCGGCGCCACGAGCCGAAACAACTGGCGGAATTCCTCCTCGGTCGGGTCGACGACGTCGATCTTGTAGGGAATCCGTCGCAGGAAGGCGTCGTCGACCAGATCCTTCGGCTCCAGGTTCGTCGAAAACACGATCAACTGGTCGAAGGGCACCTGGATCTTCTTGCCGTTGGGCAGGTTGAGGAAGTCGAACCGTTTTTCCAAGGGAACGATCCAGCGGTTCAAGAGTTCGTCGGTGCTCATGCGCTGCCGGCCGAAGTCGTCGATCACCAGCGTCCCGCAGTTGCTCTTGAGTTGCAGCGGCGCCTCGCTGATGCCGGTCGACGTGTTGAGCGCGACCTCCAGCGACGACATCGTCAGCTCGCCGCCGACCACGATCGTGGGCCGCTCGACTCGGACCCAGCGTTTGTCGATGCGGCGGTTGTCGATCAGGCCGTCGGTCCCCTCCAAAGGCGCCTCGACGTGGTTGCTGGGGTCGAACAGTCGCAGGATTTCGCCGTCGACGCCGATGGCGCGAGGAATCCAGATCGTGCTGCCAAAGGCCTTGGTCACTCGTTCGGCGATGCTCGACTTGCCGTTGCCCGGCGCGCCGTAGAGAAACAAGCCGCGGCCCGAGTTGATCGCCGGTCCCAAACGGCGGAGCATCCGCGGGCTCAACAGCAGATCGGCGAAGGCCCGTTCCAACTCGGCGACGGTGGGATGCTGCTTGGTGAGCGACTGCGCGGCGACGCTGACCACGTAGTCATTGAGCGAGACGGGCGCCGCGCCGAAATAGCTGCAGTGCTCCGCGTGCCGGCGTGCGCGCTCGCGACCCATGTCGGTGAGTTGGTATTGGTAGTCGTTCATCGGGGCCGTGCCGCGATAGACCACCAATTGCTCGGTTTTCAACTGGCGCAGCGTCTCCTCAATGATCTTGAAGGAGAGTTTGAGCTGATCGGCCACCTCGCGGCCGGTGGCGTTGCCACACGAGAGCAGGTATTTCAACGTCAACTGCTCGATCAATCCTTCGGTGAGGCGCGCTTCGCGTAGCGACTCCGGCTCGATCGGCGTGAATACGCCCGACGGGGCGGCTTCGGGAGCGCTCTTGCCCACAAGGTGTTGGACTCGCCCCAGCAGCGCGTCGAGAGTCGGATCCTCCTTCTCGCCGGTCGGCGCGACCGGGGCGCCGGGCATGTCGTGCGCGGGCGCGGTCGCCGCCAGGGCCGCCCAGGGATCGGCCTTTTCCGACGCGCTGCCGCGTCCCACGAGCTGCGCGAGCAGATTGTCGGCGGAAAGTTCGGGCATGACGGCGTTTAACCCCCTATTTGGGACGGCTGTCTCCAAGTGGTTGCATTGAAATTCTAGGTCGGAATTCAGGGGGCGGTGGCAAAGAGGTTAGGGGTTAGGGGTTAGGGGTTAGGGGTTAGGGGTTAGGGGTTAGGGGTTAGGGGTTAGGGGTTAGGGGTTAGGGGTTAGGGGTTAGGGGTTAGGGGTTAGGGGTTAGGGGTTAGGGGTTAGG